>CAZLUZ010000117.1:4407-13990 GCA_964562825.1 uncultured Akkermansia sp. | reverse complement strand
GAGTTGGATCATGCGTGGGAGGTGGTTGCGAGTTGCTTCGACACGGCGCCATAGATGATCTTGATGAAGCCGACACAGCATGGGAGCACCCCATTTTACAGCCTGCGCTATCCCCTCAGTTTTCTCGGTGTGCCGTTGGGAAGAAACGTCTCGATCTTCCGCCTTCAATCGGGTGCGTTGGTCCTTCATTCGACGGCTCCATTCACCGATGCAGACCGACAAGCCATCGAAGACTTGGGAGATGTCACGGCCATCGTCGAAGCGACGAACTTCCATGATACCTTCGCGGAGTCCGGGGTGGCTTCCTTTCCCCGGGCGCGGTACTTCGCGCCCGCCGGTTTTCCCCTGCGGGAAAAGCTGATGCCGGAAGCGATCGCGGAAGGTCAGGAGATTTGGGGTGATGAACTCATCTGGATTCCCCTGGAGGGAGTCCCCCGATTGAATGAGTGGGCCTGTTTTCATCCAGCAAGCCAAACCCTGGTCGTGGCCGATTTGGTTTTCCATTGTCGGCCGACGGATATTCGGGGAAAACTTTTCTTCGCCGTCGCCCGTATTCGCGGTTGGCCCGGCAATTGCCGCCTCTTTCGACTCTGCATAAAAGAGCGCAACAAACTCGAAAAGTCTCTTCGATCTCTCCTGTCCCTGGATTTTGCCCGCCTCGTCGTCGCGCACGGCGACCCCATTGAAGAAAATGCGAAAGCGATTTTTCGATCTGCGCTCGAACGAGCGTTCCCCAGGATGGATCTGAGGGAAAAGAGCGACTGAAAGCCTTCGGCGGGGCCGAACAATCACTCCGCGGGGACTCTGGCGGCCAGTTCGCGAATCGGGGTGTCGGCCAGGGGAAACTCCCACCAGCGCACCGCGTCGAAATGCCACCATTCCGTCCGCATGATCTGGAAGCCGTGGCTGGTCATGGCGTCCTGAAGGATTTTCCGGTTCTGGAGCACCTCCGCCGGCAGTCTGGTGTAGTGGGCCGCCGCTTTCTCGGTGAACGCGTCGAACGCGGTTCCCATATCGAGTTCCCGGCCCGTCTCGGGATCGACCAGCGTCACGTCGACGGCGGCACCCCGGTTGTGGCGCGATCCTCGTTTCGGGTTGCCCACGAAGCCGGGCAGGGGGCTCTTTTCCCACATCACATACTGGACGGAGTGGGGGCGGTAACCGTCCCAGATTTTCAGGACCAGCGGTTTCTCCCGCCGGCTCAAAGTCTGCTGCACCGCCCGAAGGCGCTCGGCCACCTCGGGACGAAGAAAGCAGCGTTCCACCTGATACAGCTGGGTCTCGGTGAAGTTCTGCCGCGTGGCGTAGGGCAATTCGACGATGATGCCGTCCCGCTCCTCGGTGATCTCGACGAAGTCGTAATCCCGGGTCTTGTCGCCCAGGGATTCGCGGAGATCGGCAAACAGGATCAGGGATATGAGGCCGGCGCCGATGAGGAAGCTGAGCGTGGGGGGAATGCGATTCATGGATAGGGCGAGGACGGCTGTTCCCAGTGAGGAGCGGTGGGGGCGGCCATGGAGCAAGGGAACTCCCGGTTTTATGCTTCGGGGGACCCTGCGGTCAACGGGAAACTTTCATCAAAGGATACGGGCTGGATTTTGCTGTTAGCGGATCGATTTTCCGTTGCGCGGAGCGGATCGCGGCAAATGGTGTGCGAATTTTCGCGGTGATGGAGAAATCGGAACTGGCCCAACGATTCCGCTTCGACGACGTGACCATGGTGGTGCCGTCGTCGGTGCCGGGGCGCTTTCGCGAATACCGGGGGCGCGAGGTGCCGCTGCGCACCGACCTGCGCCGGTCCGGGATCTGGCTGACGGCTGCGCAGGCGGAGGTCTTTGGCGTGGCGGAGCCCGGACGGCTGCTGCAGCCCGGGGAAAGCCCCGGCGACGAGGCCGGGAAGACTCATCTGGCCCTGGCCAATTTTCGGCACGCCGGTCGTCATTGGATCGCGGTTTTTCCCCTTTTCGGTCTGCAGACCGTGATCGTGCAGCAACAGATCTTCCGGCGGGCACCGGTGTTTCGTCATCCCCTGGCCGCGCACGGGCAGATCCGCTTCCTGCTGGCCGAACCCGAGGCGGTGGAGATGCTGGCCCAGGAAGACGGGGACGAACCCTCGGCACTCGATCCGGTGGATGATTTCGTCTTCAGCGCGGAGGCGGTGGGGCCGCGGATCGAGGGGTTTCCGGACTACAGCCTGTGGGGGGGAGCCCGGGGCTGGTATCGGCAGAGCATGAGGTTTCTCTCCACCGAAGAGAAGGCGGCCGCGATCTTCGAGGAAGGACAGACGGTGAACCAGTATCTGCTCGATCTCCAGGAGGGGGAAGCGGAGAAGATCTTTCTGGAGGCGGTGCGGCGCTCGCACCGCATGGGACTGGACGAGAGCTACCACACCCTCGCCATCGGGGGGACCCAGTGCGCCTACGAGATGTTCAACATCCTGGACCGGGCCATCCTGGATTCGCGGGAAAACCCGGGGCTGGGACCGGCTTTGTGGCGCAACTTCGATCGGCTCCCTCTGTTCATGGGCCGCTACCTCAAGGAGCGGGGGCTCCGTTTCGCCGAGGCGAAGAACAATCGTTTCCCCACGCTGAACGCCGAGTTCGCCATGGGGGAAGAAGAGGCGGTGAGCTTGCGGGCTCGGCTGGAGAAACTGGCGCAAGGATGAATCCCCGCCTCGGGTCTGTGGCTCACTCCCGACGCGGATGCAGGTGGGTTCGCGGCGCATTTTTGCCCTGGAAAGGCGCCCCGAGCTCCCTTTAGGTAGCGCATGACATGGAAGCGAAAATTTTGCGCGGTCAGCTGGGTGCTGTCGCTGTGGATCGGGACAGTCGCCATCGCCGAGGAGAAAGCTCCCGAGGGGGCCAAGGGGAAAAAGGAACCGTCGAAAAACGAGCCGGTCGAGGAAAAATCGGTGGTGACACGGCATCGGGGCACTTTCGGGGGGGAGGAGTTCGAGTATCGGGCCACGGCGGGCACGATCCGATTGGCCAGTGACGAAGTGGGAGCGGAGGCCTCGATTTTTTACGTTTCCTACACCAGGGAAAAGGAGGAGAACGAAGACGATCCCACCCGACCGCTGGTGTTCTGCTTCAACGGGGGACCGGGTTCCTCCTCGGTGTGGCTGCACTACGGGGGGCTCGGCCCGAAGAGGGTCGATCTGACCGACGAGGGCAAACTGCCGCCCCCGCCTTTCCAGTTGGAGGACAACGCGGCGTCGATCCTCGATATCGCCGATCTCGTCTTTGTCGATCCGGTGAGCACCGGTTACAGCCGGGCCGCGGAGCGAGGAGAGGCGAAAAAGTTTCACGGATTCGAGGGCGACCTCAAATCGCTGGGCGAAGCGGTCCGCCTCTACGTGCATCGCCACGGGCGCTGGTTGTCCCCGAAGTTTCTCTGCGGCGAAAGTTACGGGGCGCTCCGGGTCTGTGGTCTCGCGGAGACCTTGCAGGATCGCTACGGGATGTATCTGAACGGATTGATTCTGGTGTCCGGCGTGCTCGATTTCGAGACCATCTTCGGGGGGGATGTCTCCGCGATCTGTTTTCTGCCCGTGTTCGCCGAGGTGGCGGCCTACCACGGGCGTCTGGACGAGGAACTGGTGGAGGACATGGAAGCCTTCCGCGAGGAGGTGGAGAGCTTTGCCCGGGGGGCCTATGCCGCCGCCCTGGTTCAGGGAGCCCAGCTGGGGGAAGGGGAACGCGGTGAGATTCGGGACCGCCTGGCCCGGTACACCGGGCTTGAGGCGGCACTGATCGAGCGGGAAAACCTGCGCATTTCCCCCAGTCTCTTCCGGCAGAAGCTGCTGGAAGACGAGGGCAAGATCGTGGGCCGGTTCGATGCCCGCATCACCGCGCCGGCCCGCAACCGGGTAGGGGACCCGAGCTACGACGCGGTCTATGGTCCCTTCTCGGCGGCGGCGAAACACCACATCAGCCGGGAATTGAATTTCGAGAGCGAGTCGGTCTACGAGGTCCTGACCCGCAAGGTGCAGCCCTGGAACTACGACACCTTCACCGGGGAGACCGTCAAATCGACCCCGGATCTCGCCTCGGCGATGGGACGAAACCCCTACCTGCAGGTGCTGGTCAACTGCGGTCGGCACGATCTGGCCACGCCGGGATTCGCCATCCAGCACAGCCTGGATCACCTGGAGGTCGACCCGGCCCTGCAGGAGAACATCCGCTACACCTACTATACCGGCGGGCACATGATGTACACCATCGATGAATCGAACCGGGCCTGGAACGATGACATCCGGGCGTTCATCGAGGCGAATCGGGGGAATCAGCGGTAGTCTCGTCGATCCCTGTGCCGCAGAGGAAGGCGCGGAGCGACTCGATCTGGTAGTCGCTGAGCCGCTCCATGGTGAAGTTCGGCATGTAGAGTTTTTCATCCCGGTCGGGACGGGTGCCGAGGCGGATGTGCCCGTAGACAGAGCTGCGCGTCCCGAGGGGGAAGCGGCGTTTGAAGTAGGCGCGGGTCCGTTCGTCGTCGCGGAACCAGGTTTCCGCGGCGCCCTCGGCGGGATCGTGGCAGTGGAGGCAGGCGGTGCGGAAGACCTGCTCCCCGATGGCGGGATCCGGGTCGCGATCCATGGGAAATCCCTGCTCCGCGTCGTCCGGCATCGTGCCGAAGGTGGCCGGCGAGCGGGTGGCGTAGTGGGATTTGATCTCGGCGATGAGTTCCTCGTGATCCGCACCCGGCGCGGCGCGGCGTCGCCAGTCGGCGAGGGTTTCCGCGGTGATGCCCAGATCGCCGATGGTCCACTGCAGGGACCAGAAATAGGCCAGCATCGCCTCCATTTCCCAGTCCTCGGGTTTTCTCCCCTGAGCGCAGTGGCTGCAGCAGTGCTCGATGGCGCCCTTCAGGCTGGATCGCGCCTTGAGCACGCCGAGCGAATACCAGTGCTTCCGCGAGTTGTCGCCGTTGTACCAGGATTCGCGATTGACCATGCCGGCGAAGGTGGAGGCCTGGAGCAGGGGGATGCCGTGCTCCACCGCGTAGGCGAGCTTGGCGTCGGGGTCGGCGAGATCGGTGAGGTCGGGGTCCTCGCGCTGCACGTTGTGGCAGTCGGTGCAGCGGAAATAGGCGGAGAGTCTCGGGGTGGCGGCCCCGCTCTCGCCGCGCAGGCGTCCCTCGAGCACGAGTTGTTCCCCGGCCCGGATCTGGCCCTCGGCGGGGTCCGGCACGTAGTGGGCGGGCGGCCGCTCGCCGAGGTAGATGAGGACCTCCGCGACCGGAGTTGCCGCGGTCCAGCGTTCGGGGGCGATGCCTTCGGCCTCCTGCGCCGGAGTCACAGGGCAAAGGACGATGAAACCCGCCGAGAGGCAGGTGAGGAGGAAAAGAAGGCGATGGGCACTCATCTCTCGGTCAGCGCAGGTCGGAACCGCGACCGTCATCACCGTTTCACAGGAAACGGGAATTTCATCCGTGAAAACGGAGCAAAACCCCGCTTCCGCGGGCGGGGTGGGAGTCCCCGATTCTCCGCCCGCTACGGGGACTCGGCCGAATCGGGGGAGACGGGGGGACCTGCGGCCGGCGGGACCTCGCCAGCCTGCGGTCGCAGCGCGGCATCGATCGGCCCCCGGATCGTGGCGTCGAAGCGCCCGAAAAGCTGGTCGAGGCGGTCTCTGTCCACCGCGGCAAGACCCGGGGACCGGGGCAGGGTGCGGGAGAGGATGGTTGCCTCTTCGCGGGTGAGGACCCGATAGGCGGAGAGCAGCCGTGGCAGGGCCGCGGGGCCGGCGCGATCGAGCGACCTGGCCAAGGCGACGCGCTGGGCCCCGTTCAGATTTGCGGTGGAGAGCACCCGGAGCGTGACGGGCGAGGGCTCGGGGCGGTCGATGCGGTCGAGGAGGAAAGCGAAGAGGTCGTCGGGCAGTTTGTCCCGTTTGCGGTGAACGGCGTCCAGGGCGCGCAACCGGATTGCTTCGTCCAGACCGGAGTCGGCCGCGACCGAACGAAGATCATCGCCCAGAGGTCCGGGCCGCATGCCGCGAAGCAGATCGATGGCGGCGGGGCGGGTCTCGTCGTTCCCCAGCCACTCGCGCAGGGTCGGTTCCCATGCGGGCGGCACGGCCTCTCCCGTTTCCGGCGGCAGAGCGGTGAGGAGACGAAGAGCGAAGGCGCGGGCGTCGGTCTGTTCGTGGGTGAGGAGATGATCGAGAAACCCGAGGAATGGCAGCGATCGGCGAAAGGGCGGAGCCAGTTCGAGGATGAGGTTCGCGCGGGCCTCGGTCAAATCTTCGGCGTAGCGGAAAAAGCGGTTGGCCACGGCGGCGTCCCACTCCGGGTGCTCCCGGACCACCTCGACCGCGGTGCGGCGCAGGGCGGGGTGGGGGGATTCGAGCAGAGGGAGGACATCGAGAGCCTCGGGCGAGTGCTCGGGCATGGCCTCGAGGGCGCGGAGGGCCACGATCTGCTGCTTCGGGTTACCCGAGCGGAGCACCGCCCGGACCGGGTCGGGGTCGGCCATCTCGACGAGGGCGTAGGTGATGGCGTGACGCAGGGCCGGATCGTGACCGACGCGGCCGGCGCGCCCCAGGAGGCTGCCGATCGAGCTGGCTTCGGCCATGGCGCCGATCGCCATGGCTGCGTTACGGGCGACCGTGGGATCTCCGCCCCGGACAAGTCGGGCCAGGGACCGGGCGATCTTCCGGTTCCGGTCAAACTCGTGGACCATCTCGTTGGGGTGATGACGGGCGATGGATTGCCAGTTCCGGGTGACGGCGAGGGCGCGGCTGGCCGCGATGCGGACGGTAGGATCGGCATTGGCGAGGGCTTCGTGCATCAATTCGGGTCCATCGGAAAAGCGCATCCGGGCGAGGGTCCAGATGCCGTTGCGCTTGGCCAATGCCGAGGCGTCGGGATCCCGCAGGATTTCGCGAATTTCGGGGACGGCGGAGTGGCCCCGAACCGCCAGCTCCGTCATGGCTCGGTCGCGGAAAAAGAAATCCGGCGAATCGAGCAGCTGCGCCACGAGGCTCGGATCGAGGCGCCCCCACTCGTCGATCGTGCGATAGGCCGGAGCGCGGTGGGGAACATAGGCTCTCTTGATGCGATAGATGGACCCGGGGACGTCGGCCCGGTCCGATGCGGCGTCGCCATCGGGGTCGTAATGTCCCCCGGCATCGATCACGAGGAGATCGCCGTTGCGGTCCTCGATCACATCGGTGAGGCGGGCGCCGGGCCGGTGCAGCTCGAAGACGCTCTCCGGCTCTGCGGCTCTGTAGGAGGCGCCGCGGGGAGCGAGACGGGTCAGGGAGATGCGGTTCCGGGCGGTCTCGACCGCGAGCCAGGCGTCTTTCCAGTCCGCGCCGAGTTTTCCGGAGCGGTAGCGGCAGAGGCCGGAGAGCCCGGCGGCGCCGAAAGCGTGCAGGGGCCCGGGGAGGGCGCCGGAGCGAGTGGCCGGGGTCTGCGGTCGATCCCCCCGGGGATAGAAGCCCCCGTGGAGCCAGTGCACCAGGGCATCGGTGCGCGGCCCGGTGCGGAAGCGATTGACCGCCCCGAGGACTTCCCCGGTCTCGGTAAAGTCGAGTTCGACCGGATTGACCAGGGCGCCTCCGGCGTGAATCCGGACGTCCGTGCCGTCGATCCAGCAGGACCAGATGAGGGCGTCGTCGCCCTGGCTGACGAGGGCGCCCGTGGCGGGATCGACGACGTGATGCCCGGCGCGGCCATGACTCCAGTAGAGCCGTCCGTCGGGATGGAGGAAGGGACCGTGCAAGCTCGCCGAGTCCGGCCGGAAATCGAATCCCGCGACGAGCAGTTCGCGGGTCTCGGCGACCCCGTCGTCGTCGGCGTCCTCGAAATACCAGAGTCCCGGCGGGGACATCACGTAGAGGCTGTCGTAGACCCAGAGGGCGCCCCGGGGATAGACCAGACCGTCGGCGAACACGGTGGTGCGGTCGTAGACGCCGTCGCCATCGGTATCGACGAGGCGCCTGATGGAGTGGGGAGCTTTCTCCAGCAGCTCCTCCCGGGTGAGGTTTTCCGCGGGTCCCTCCGCGACGTAGAGCCGGCCGAGATCGTCGAGGACCCCCACGACGGGGTGACGCACCAGGCCCGGCTCGACCGCGGGGACAGCCTCCAGGGAGGGCGGCGCGGTGTAGGCGCCGGAATCCAGGGGCGATGCCGGAGAGGCGAGCGTGACCCATCCCGCGGTGAGGAGCGGGAGGAGGTGGCGGGATGCGCTGGGACCCATGGACACAGTTTGGGGAGGGAAGAGGGGATTCTCAAGAAGCCGATTCGAGCGGGTGCGATGCGGCAACCTGGTTTCGGCCCCTCGTTAGAGAACGGGGGAGTGCCCCCGGCTCATAGGACGCACCTGGCACCGGTGCGGGCGGATTCGAGGGCCGCCTCCAGCACGCGGATGTTGCGGACTCCCTCCGCGAAATCGGGCAGGATCTTCCGGGTCCCCGCCACCGCGTGGACGAAGTCGGCGGCCGCGTGAACGAAGGTGTGCTCGTAGCCGATGATGTGGCCCGGTGGCCACCAGTTGCCCACGTAGGGATGATCGGGCTCGGTGGCCAGGATGCGGCGGAATCCGGCCAGGTTGCGGGAATCCTTCTCCGAGTAGAAACCGAGTTGATTCATCTCCTCCATGTCCCAGGTGAGCGATCCGGCGGTTCCGTAGATCTCGAAGGTGTGGCGGTTGCGGCGGCCGGAGGCGTAGCGGGTGGTCTCGATGGTAGCCTGGGCACCGTTGACGAACTCGCCGAGCATGAGGGCGGAGCACTCCACGTCGACCTCGCCCGTCCGGGAGGGATTCTCGGCGAGGGGGCGACGGTCGCGGAAGCGGGCGGTCTGGCAGGTGATGCTGGCGAAGTCGCCGACGAGAAGATGGGCGAGGTCGACGGCGTGGGAGCCGAGATCCCAGAGGGGACCGGCCGCCGCGGTATCCCGACGCAGTTTCCAGTCGATGGGGTGGTCGGGAGGGAGCAGCCAGCTCTGCTGGTAGGCGCCCCGCCAGTGGAGGATCTCGCCGATCTCGCCGGCGTCGATCATCTCCCGGGCCAGCCGCACCGCGGGACAGCGGCGGTAGTTGTGGTTCAGGTAGTGCACCACCCCGGCCCCTTCCGCGGCCGCGAGCATGCTCTCGGCCTGTGCCAGGTTGTTGCAGAAGGGTTTCTCGCAGAAGATGTGTTTCCCCGCCTCCGCCGCGGCGATCGCGGTTTCGGCGTGGAGGTGGGTGGGCAGGGCGATGTCGACGGCGTCGATGTCGTCGCGCTCCATGATGCGGGACCAGTCGGTCTCCACCTCGGCCCAGCCCCAGCGATCGGCGAACTCGCGAAGATCCTCCGGGTCCCTGCCGCAGACCACCTGGAGAACCGGCTGCAGCGGTGGATCGAAAAACCTGGTCACCTGGTGCCACGCATTCGAGTGGGCCCGGCCCATGAAACGGTGTCCCAGGAGCGCGATTCGCATTTTGTCCATGGTAACCCGCTATCGCCGGAAGCGGTTCCGGGCAAAGGGAAAAACGGCGAGGACCACCGGCAAAAGTCATTGCGCTCGCCGCAAGACTGTTGAAACATCCTGATAGAAAGCCTTTGCGGGATATCCGCGACCGCCGTCCCGCGTCCCG
>CAZLUZ010000117.1:0-4307 GCA_964562825.1 uncultured Akkermansia sp. | reverse complement strand
AACATCCTGATAGAAAGCCTTTGCGGGATATCCGCGACCGCCGTCCCGCGTCCCGGCGCCGCCCGGGCCGAAGGACGGGGAGAGGGGTGAGATGGCGGATTTTTCCGGAGCCGATACCGGGTGCGGCCAAGGGGGTGCGCCGGTGTTCGATTCGGTGGGATCGGGGATTGCCATTTGGAGAGAGATTGCTACTGTTCAGAAATTCATTTCCATGTCTTCTTCGCCCCCCGCAACTCCGTTGACTGGCGATCCCGAGGAGGCCCTTGCCCGGCATTTCGGCTTTCGCAAATTTCTGGCCGGGCAGGAACCGATCGTGGAGGCGATTCTCGCGGGCCGCGACACCCTGGCGGTGATGCCGACGGGCGGGGGAAAATCGCTGTGCTACCAGTTGCCGGCGATGGTGCGGCAGGGGGTTTGCGTGGTGGTGAGTCCGCTGATCGCCCTGATGAAGGACCAGGTGGACGGCCTCCTGCGCCGGCAGATTCCCGCCACGTTGATCAACAGCACCCTGTCCCCGGGGGAGCAACAGGATCGATTGCGCGGGCTGGCGGAGGGGCGCTACAAGCTGGTCTACGTGGCTCCGGAGCGATTTCGCAGCCCGGCTTTCATCGAGACCCTGGCGCAGGTTCCCATCAGTCTCTTTGCGGTGGACGAAGCCCACTGCCTGAGCCAGTGGGGGCACGACTTTCGGCCGGACTACGTGCGACTGGGCGAGGCGCTGGATCGGCTGGGCAACCCCCAGGTGGGGGCGTTCACCGCCACGGCGACGCCGGATGTGCGGAGCGATATCCGCGAGCACTTGCGCCTCCGCGATCCCTTTGTCGCGATCAGCGGTTTCGAGCGGCCCAACCTCAGCCTGAAGGTGATCCAATGCGGTGCGGTGCGGGAGAAATACGAGCGGCTCGAGGCGCTGGTCGAGCGTCAGCTCACCGGGATCGTCTACTGCTCCACGCGCAAGCGGGTGGAGGAGGTGAGCGCCCATCTCGCCGCGATCGGCAAACGGGCCATCGCGTACCACGGCGGCATGGATGACCGGGACCGGGCCTGGGCGCAGACGGCATTCATCAACCGGGACTGCGACATCGCCGTGGCGACGAACGCCTTCGGCATGGGCATCGACCGACCCGACGTCCGTTTCGTGGCGCATTTCGAGGTGCCCGGGAGTGTGGAAGCCTACTACCAGGAGGCGGGACGGGCGGGCCGGGACGGAGAGGTGTCGGAATGCGAGCTCTACTTCAACTACGCCGACACGGGAACCCAGGAGTTTTTCATCGATGGCAACAACCCGGGCTACGAGAGCATCCTCGACATCTACCGCGCCCTGCAGTATCTGTCGGTCAACAACGAGGCGCGCATTCCGATCAAAGACCTGGCGGACCGGCTCGGCCTGAACAACTCGATGCAGGCGGGCAGCGCGCTGACTCACCTGGCCCGGGCCGGCTACATCGAGCGCTTCGATATTCCCGGCACGCGGATGAGGGGCACCCGGTTGCTGCGTCCGGATCTGAACCCCGAGGATCTGCGCATCGATCACGCGGCCCTGGCGGAGAAGGAGCGCCGGGACCGGGCCCGGCTCGAGGCGATGGTCCAGTTCTGCTACGAGGATCACACCTGTCGGCAGGCGTGGATCCTGAACTATTTCGGCGAGTCCGATGCGGCGAACTGCGGCACCTGCGACAACTGTCGGACGGGTCGGAACCGCGACCGGAGAGGTCCGACCGAGGAGGAATTCACCATCGTGCGCATGGCGCTCAGCGGGGTGGCGAGGGCGTCGGTGTCGCGGCCCGACGGCACCTGGGAGGCGCGGTTCGGCAAGGGCAAAATCGCCCAGATGCTGGTGGGCAGCAAATCGCGGGAAATCCTGGCGGCGCGGCTCGATCAGCTCTCCACCTACGGTCTGCTCCGGGATAAGGGGGAGGCCTACGTGCTGACGCTGCTGGGCGAATTGAAAAAAGCGGGATTCCTCACCGTGCAGAAGACGCCTTACCCCCTCCTGACCCTGACGCGGCGCGGAGCTGAGGTGATGCGGGGCAACCGGAATTTCAAGATCGAGTGGCCGGAAGAGGACCAGTTCCGGCGACCCGGGGCGAAGGCATCGTCGCGCCGAGGTGTTGCCTCGTCGGCCCCGGCCACGCGCAATGGTTCGGGCAAGGCCTCACCGGGATTGGATCGCAAATTGTATGAGAAGCTGAAGCGGAAACGGGCCGAGATTGCCGCATCGTGCGGGGGCATTCCCGAGGCGTCGGTTTTCAGCGATCAGATGCTCCAGGTATTCGCCCAGATCAAACCGGCCAGCCGCGAGGAGGCGATGCGCATCCCCGGCATCGGGAAAGTGAAGGTGGAGCGGTATTTCGACGCCTTCGGCGAGGTGATCGAGCGTTCGGCCTGAGCGGTCGCCCGGGGCGGCGATTAGCGGATGCGGATCAACCGGCGGCAGGACTGGCTCCGTTCTTTCTGCGGGCCTCCAGCTCCGCGAGGATTTCCTGGTATCGCTTTTTCGTGATGGGGTAGAACCAGCAGGCCAACAGCCCCAGGAGGAGGAAGAACGCGGGCAGCGGGCCGATGGCGACCCGGATCGCGTTCAGGGCGCTGTCCGGCTGCACCGGGACCGGTTCGCCGGGGGCTCGGGAGAGAAATCCCGCCGCCTCCAGGGCCGCTCCCACGAGGAAGACGGCGAAGCCCAATCCCATCTTCTGGAGGAGGACCATGAAACCGTAGTAGATGCCCTCGCGCCGTTGTCCGGTGATCAATTCGTCGCACTCGATGACCTCGGGGAGGAGGGACCAGGGGATGAGGTAGGCCGTGGAAACGCCGAGGCCGGCGAGGGCGGCGAGGATGAAAGAGGGCACGACCTGTCCCGGGCCGAGGAGAACGAGGCCGCACTGGGCCGCGATCCAGATACCCATGCCGATGGCGTAGACCGCCTTCTTGCCGAGCTTCGGGACCAGCCGGACCCAGAGGGGAAGCACCACCAGGGCCACCCCCATGACGGTGAGCATGAGGAGGGGCACCTGGCCCTCGGGCAGTCCGATCCAGTAGATCGCGTAGTAAATGAGGACCGAGGCGGTCATCTGCACGGCCAGCCAGGAGAAGGTATAGACCGCGCACACGTAGAGGAAAGGTTTGTTGGTGAAGACCACGCGGAACTGTTCCCGCAGGGTGAAGTGCTCCCGGTGCCTCGCCCTCGCGGCCAGTTCGCGTTCCCGCCGCATGGCGACGTCGCGAATGCCGAAGACGCACCACACCACGGTGGCGGCGAGGATGCCGGCGCAGATGATGCTGAGGGTGAAATAGAGATTCGCCCCGGAGAGGCCGGCGATCTGGACCGCCCCGGCGATGATGATGAAGCCCGCGCTGCCCAGCATGGAGAAGGCGGAGCGAAAACTGACCAGCTTGGTCCGCTCGTCGTAGTCGGGCGTCATCTCGGGCATGAGCGAGGTGTGCGGCACCGTGACTGCCGAAGAGACCGCGTTGTAGAGGAAGACGATGACGACGTAGTACCAGAAAAGCTGGAGGGTGGACTGGAGGGGGGGGACCCACCACTGCAGGACGATGGTGATGACGCAGGGGATGAAGAACCAGAGCATCCAGGAGAGGCGTCGGCCCCACTTTCGGCTCTTGGTGTGGTCGCTGAGCCAACCGATCACGGGATCGTTGATGGCATCCCAGACCTTGCCCACCATGGGAACGGTTCCGGCGAGTCCCGCGGGGATGCCGGCCACGTTGGTGAGGAAGAAAAGAAGGTAGAAGATGGAGAGGTTGCCCACGAGGGCCGGACCGAGTTCGCCGGCGCCGTAGGCCAGCTTCACGGAGAACGACAGTTTGCCGTCGGATTCGGTGGGCTCGGGAGATTGACTCATCGGCGGGATGGGGCAAACCGTTTCTCCTAAACGGCGATGGCATCGGTGTAAACTGATTGTTTGGCCGGTGCCAGGCAAAACCCCGCGCGGGAGGTTTGCCCCGACGTTCTGACGGATCGGAAGCCCGGTCGATGCGCGCCCCTTTCGTCCGATGCGTTGGCACCGGTAGTGGGAGGATGTCTTAGCAGCCTATTGAAAAACCCTTCGCAATTCAAGAATTTTGAATAAGGTGAAGCATGTTCGAGCACCGTGATGCCGATGCCCCAAAGCAGGAAGAGTTTTGGGTGGAGAAGAACCGGTTGCCTGCGGTGAAGGCGGGGAAGTTCTACCGGTTCGAACTTCCGCACGGATGATCGCACCGGTCTCCAGGTCGGTGAGATGCTCGGGTTGATAACGCCGAAGCAGTGGGCGGCGAAGGCTCTTTTGTGCCTTTTGTGGCTCTGGAAA
>CAZLUZ010000116.1:0-16226 GCA_964562825.1 uncultured Akkermansia sp. | reverse complement strand
CAGTGCAAATCCCTCGCCGCCGCTTGCTTACAGGGGGTGACCCAGTTCGCTCTCCGACACGGTAGCTCCTCTGTCCACATCGAATTGACCCGTTTCGTCGCGACCCGCTTTCTCTCTACCGCTCTTTTTTTTCGCGTCGTTCTCCGATTCGTTGCGCCACCATTCGCTGGGTCCCTCGGCCTCCACATCGTTCCAGACCTCGAGGAATTTCTTCTTCATCTCGGCCAGCTTTTGCGGACGGGCCTCGGCCAGATCGTTTTCCTCCTTCCAGTCCGTCGCGATTTGGTAGAGCTGGAATTCCGTCCGGGAGCGGTCGGCAACGATTTTCCAGTCCCCGATGCGCATCGCGGCGTGACTCTTTGCGGGAGCGATGTGGGTGCGCCAAAACAAAGGGACCGGACGCTCCACCGGCTGCCCGGCCAGTGCCGGGATCATGCTCACCCCGTCGATGGTGCGGTCGTCGGGCAGGGGCACTCCCACGATATCCAACACCGTGGAAAAGATGTCGGAGCCGATCACCGGGACATCACTGACAGTTCCCGGCGCCACCTGGCCGGGCCAGCGCACGATCGCCGGAACCCGGATGCCTCCCTCGTGACTGTCGCGCTTCCGGCCGCGCAGACCTCCCGTCGATCCCCAGGTTCGGTTCCGCTGCGATTCCGGTTTCTGCGGGTTCCCCCGACCATTCCCCTCGGGACCGTTGTCGCTGGTGAAGATGACAAAGGTGTCGTCGCGCAGTCCCAGTTCGTCGATTGCCTGCATGAGCATGCCGAAGGCGTGGTCCAACTGGGTCACGTTTCCATGGTGTTGGCGCACTCCGGGGTTATCGATGTCGGCGTAGGGTTCCATGAACCGGGGATCGCTCTCGATGGGGAGATGAGGTTCGTGAGTCCAGACCGTGAGGAAAAAGGGCTTCTCCGGGTCGCGTTCGTCCTTGAGCCAGCGAATGGCTTCCCTGGCGACGAGAGGAGCCGAGAACCCTTCGAGAGGACCGACGGCCTGGCTGTTGCGCACAAAATTTACCGGATTCCGGTGCGAAGGAGAGGCGTTGTTCTGGGTGGCGAACCACCAGTCATAACCGTGGTCGTCCGGCTGAGGTTGTTCCGGGCTGTTGAAGTAGCCGTTGAGATGCCATTTCCCCGAGTGCATCGATTCGTAGCCGATCTCCCCCAGCAACTCCGGCAGGGTGATCTCGCTCTCGCGGAGATGGGCCGGGTTTCCCACGGGTAGCCACCTCCAGACTCCGTTGCGGTAAGGGGTGCGTCACGTCAGGATGGAGGAACGACTCGGCGAGCAGACCCCACAGGAGGAGTAGGCCTGGGTGAAACGGACTCCCTCCCGGGCAAACGCATCGAGGTGAGGGGTCTCGATCCTGGGATGCCCGTAGCAGCCCAGATCCCCCCAGCCGAGGTCGTCGGTGAGGTAGACGATGAAATTGGGACGTTCCGCGGCGTTCGCTCCCGGCCCGGGCCACGTGGCGAGCACCGTCAATGCCAGGAAGAGGGCGAGGAAGCGGGGCGGGAAAGTCGTCATGAATGCGATCGTCCATCCGCGCCTTGTTTTCGTCAATTGGCTCGAAGGAGGCGCGGAACCGCTTCCCGGCCCGGCGAGGACTCCTCTCTTGCCTCTGCGAACAATGGGCGTACTTTCCCACCGCATGACCTCTCGCGACATTCGCCAGTCATTTCTCGATTTCTTCCGGGAGAAGGAGCACAACATCGTGCCCTCGGCTTCCCTGATGCCCACGTCGCCGAATCTGAAGTTCACCAACGCGGGGATGAACCAGTTCGTGCCCTACTTTCTGGGCACGGATGCGGCGCCCTATGATCCTCCGCGGGCGGCGGACACCCAGAAATGCATTCGCGCGGGAGGCAAGCACAACGACCTCGACGACGTGGGCTACGACACCTATCACCACACCTTCTTCGAGATGCTGGGCAACTGGAGTTTCGGCGATTATTTCAAGAAGGAGGCCATCGAGTGGGCCTGGGAATTGATCGTGGAGCGCTGGAAACTCCCTCCCGAGCGGCTCTATGCCACGGTCTACGCCCCGGCCAAGGGAGACCCGGCCAGCTTCGACCAGGAGGCCTACGACATCTGGGAGGCCATCTTTGAGGACGCGGGACTCGATCCGAAGGTGCACATCGTCGACGGAAATCGGAAAGACAACTTCTGGATGATGGGGGATACCGGTCCCTGCGGTCCTTGTTCCGAAATCCATGTCGATCTCACCGAGAAGGGCGACACCAAAGGAGCCCTGGTGAATCGCGACGATGCCCGCTGTATCGAGATCTGGAACCTGGTTTTCATCCAGTTCAACGCCAACGAGGATGGCACCTTCCGTGAACTGCCCGCCTGTCATGTCGATACGGGAATGGGTTTCGAGCGGATCTGCTCGATCATCCAGGGTACCCGGGGGATGACCGATTTCTCCGAGTTGGTTTCCAACTACGATACCGACGTCTTCAGCCCCATTTTCGCTCAACTCGCCCAACTCTCGGGCAAGACCTACACCCGAACGGTTCCGCGCGAGGGTCACCGGCACGGTCTCGGCGAGCAGGAGATGATCGACGTCGCCTTCCGGGTTATCGGCGACCACATCCGCACGACTTGTTTCGCCATCGCCGACGGGATCGAGCCGGGGAACGCGGATCGCAATTACGTGGTCCGGAACATCCTGCGACGCGCGGTGCGTTTCGGGCGAATCCTCGGATTCGGTGCGGACAATCCCTTTCTCGATCGACTCGCCCCGGTGGTGATCGAGGAGTTCGGCGGAGTGTTTCCCGAGTTGAAGGACAGGCAGGGACGCATCCTGTCCCTGTTGGCCGCGGAGGAAAAGCAGTTCAACAAGACCCTGGATCGGGGGCTCAAGTTGTTCCACGACGCCGCCGGAAAGGTGGGGAAAGGCAAGCTGTTTCCGGCCGAGACCGTGGTCAAATTGTGGGAGACCTTCGGATTTCCCACTGATCTCACCCAGTTGCTGCTCGAGGAGAGGGAACTCGATACCGACCACGAAGAAGTGGAACGGCTGGTCCAGGAACACCGGGATACGGGGAGCCGGGGCGACGGCTCGGCCGTGGTCAGCGCGGTCAAGATCGACACCGATGCGGTGACGGAGTTCGTCGGCTACGAGGTCGACGAGACCGAAGCGGAGGTTTTGGAGTGGATCGAGAACGAGGACGGAATTTTCGCCGTGGTCGACCGCAGCCCCCTCTATGTGGAGAAAGGGGGGCAGGTTGGAGACACCGGCGAGATGATCATCGACGGGGAGACCGTGGGGATCGTTGGCGCCCTCGGCGTGGGGCAGGCCATTGTCCTGCAGCTGGACATGAAGCCCGATTCCGAGTCCCCCTCCGTGACCCTGCGTATCGATGCCGACCGGCGCCGCGGGATCGAGAATCACCACACCGCAACGCATTTGTTTCATTGGGCCCTGCACGAGGTGGTGAGTCCCGATGCCACCCAACAGGGATCGTTGGTGGCCGAAGATCGACTTCGCTTCGACTTCAACTCCGATCCTCTGACCTCGGAACAGGTTCAAGAGATCGAGGAAACCGTGAACCGCTGCATCCGGTCCGCCGACCCCGTGTCGGTGAGCGAAGTGCCCCACCGGGAGATCGCGGATAACCCGGATGTGATGCAGTTTTTTGGAGACAAATACGGGGAGTTGGTGCGGGTGGTGCAGATTGGTGGCAGGGAGGGACAGCTCGATGGTTACTCCATGGAACTCTGCGGCGGCACCCACCGCCGGACCACCGATGAACTCGAATTTTTCCGGATCAAATCCGAAGGAGCCATCGCCGCGGGTATCCGCCGGGTGGAGGCCGTCTGCGGCGACGCGGCGCTGGAGTTGATCCGGCAACGTGCCGAGGAATCCGCGAGAGACCTGGTCGAAGCCAGGGCAAAGCTGGCCGGGGCCGCGCACCGTCTCGCCGAACTCGGAGAGCCAGGGATCGAGGTGGACGTGGCTGACGACCTGGCCGTCAGGATCGAGTCACATCTGGAGAAGCGCGAAGCGGCCGAGGCGAGCCTGCTCCTCGACGAACTGGTCGAGGGGGTGGTTCGGGTCCGGGAGGCCGCGGTGAAGGCGGAAAAATCCCTGAAAAAAGCCCACGCGGGGGCCGCAGCCGCCCTGGCCTCCAGGTGGTTCGACGATGAGTTGGCCTCCCTGGTGGATGGAGATCCCTTCCCCTGCTACGCGGGCTCCATCGCCGATGGCACCGCGGAGCTTCTGCAGGAGGCGATGAATACGGTGAAGGCCCGTCAGTTTCCCGGAGCCGTGGCGCTGGCCGTGGTCGAAGGGGATACCATCCACTTCGGCTGCGTGGTGCACGAAGATCACACCGGAAAAGTCAAGGCCGGTGACGTGGTGCGAACGGCCCTCGCGGAAGCGGGCGGAAAAGGGGGCGGAAAACCCGCCATGGCACGCGGGGCGGCCCGGGATGTGGAAAAGCTCGAGGCCGTGCTGACCAAGGCAAGGGAGATTCTGCAGGAGGCAAAACAATGAAGCGAATAGGAATTACGGGTGCCAGCGGGTTCGTCGGGGGAGCCCTCATCGCCGAAGCGACCGAGCGCGGCGACGAAGTTGTCGGATTCAGTCGCAACCCGGATCGGCAGATCGAGGGATGCACGGAGGTCCGCGGATTTTCGGCGGATAACCGTTCGGATCTGTCGGGACTGGATGCGCTCGTTCACCTGGCCGGGTCGTCCATTCTCGGACTGTGGACGCCGGGAAAGAAACGGGAGATTCGGGAGAGCCGGGTTCGGACCACCGAGGACATAGTCGACGCGCTTTTCGCCATGGATGCGGAGCAGCGACCCCGGGTTTTTGCCTGTGCTTCGGCCGTCGGCTTCTACGGCGACCGCGGAGACGAATGGCTCGACGAGGAGTCGGATGCCGGATTCGGATTCCTCGCCGAAGTCTGCAAACAGTGGGAATCCACCGCCGCCAGGGCGGAGAATTTCGGTATCCGGGTCATTCACCTTCGCATCGGTTTCGTCCTGGGACAGGACGGCGGGGCCATTCCGCTGATGGAGAAGGTCTTCGGCATGGGACTCGGTGGCAATCTGGGTAACGGCAGGCAGTGGATGCCCTGGATCCATATCGCCGATGTCGCCGGCATCATCCATACCGCCCTGGACCACGAGGCGATTCGCGGAGCGGTAAACGTCACCGGCCCGGAGCCCGCGCAGAACCGGGAACTGACGGAGAAGATCGCATCCACCCTGGGGAAACCACGGGCTCTGCCGGTCCCTTCCTTCGTCATCAAAGCCCTGCCCGGAGGGATGCACGAGATGTTTCTCAGCAGTCTCCGCGTCGACCCCACGGTGATGAAATCGCACGGCTACGAGTGGAAGCACCCGACCCTCTCCTCCGCCCTCAAGGCGGCCCTGTGAGGGCCAGACGAATTCAGCCGGAAAAAAAACAGCCATGGCAGCCCCGCAGAACGTGATCGGATTGGTCTATGACTACGATCAGACGCTCAGTCCAACCTACATGCAGGACGAGGTCCTTTTCCCCCGGTTCGGCATCAATCCGGCGGAATTCTGGAAGAGGTGCCGGCAACTCGTCGACGACCAGGAATACGAGAGCGAACTCGCCTACCTCAAGGTGATGCTCGATTACCTGGACTTCGACCGTCCCACCAACGCGGAACTCGAGGCCCTGGGGAAGGACCTGCGTTTCTTTCCCGGACTTCCCACGATGTTCGAGGAACTCGAGGATGTCCTGACTCCCGAGCACCGGGCCATGGAGATCCGGATCGAGCACTACATCATCTCGAGCGGAATCAAGACATTGATCGAGGGCAGCGCTCTGCGGCCTCACATCAAGAAAATCTTCGGGTGCGAGTTTGCTGAGGACGAGACGGGGCACATCTCCTTTCCCAAGCGGGTGATTTCCCACACCGCTAAGACCCAGTATCTATTCCGGATCAACAAGGGCATGCTCGACCTGCGCCAGGACGTGAACGACCACATGCCGGAGGATCTGAGGCCCATCCCTTTTCAGAACATGGTCTACATCGGTGACGGCCCCACCGACGTGCCCTGCTTCACCGTGATGAAGCGGTTCCGGGGCTACACCATAGCGGTATACAATCCCCACGACGAATCGCGCACCAGCTTTCGCAAGGCCTTCCAGCTGTCCGGTCAGGCCGCGCGGATCGACTATCTGGCGCCGGCGGACTACCGCGAGGGCAGTCATCTGCGTCTGCTTCTCGAGGAGATGGTATCGGAAATCGCCAACCGGATCGTGGAGCGGAGGCGGCGAGAGGTGAACGAGGGCACGGTGGCGGCTCCGACGCACTGACGCCGAGGAAAAGGGTATGGCCGAGGACTCTAAGGCCGGGTCCGCAGCCGGTCCGCCTCCACTTTGCCGGCCCAGACTTCGATAGCGTCGTTCATGCGGCGCACCCGGTCGGGATGTCCGGAAGCGAGGTCGCGACTTTCCCCCGGATCCGTTTCCAGGTCGAACAACAGGGGAGCCTCCTGCGATGGGCCTTTGGGGAAGTTTTTGGTGACGAAGGGACGCACCAGTTTCCAGCGACCTTCCCTTACCGCAGCGTTGTGGGAGTAGCTTGGCGTTCTCCGATTCCACTGCCAGAAGCGTTGCTCCGGGGCCTCGAACCGACCGCTCTCCAGCGCGGCGGCGAAGCTCACCCCGTCGATGGGCAAGCGCGCTTTGCCCTCCGGAAAAGGGAGATCGCACAGTTCGACGAGGGTGGGCAGGACGTCGGTAAAATGGAGGGGCGCGTCGCTGGCAGCGGGCTCGAAGCGACCTGGCCAGGAGACGAAGAAGGGCACGCGGATACCCCCCTCGTGGACTTCGTATTTCGCGCCGCGCAGGCCGAGGTTGAAGCGCTCCTCCACCAGGGGATCGGGTCCGTTGTCGCTGGCGAAGATGACCACAGTCCTGTGGTGCAGGCCCCATCGGCGCAGCGCATCCCGCAGCTCTCCGATACCTTCGTCCATGATTTCGATCATCGCATACACGGCGGCGGTCTCCGGCGCGATACCCGCCTCCAGATAGGGACGGATGCGCTCTTCCGGAGCGTCGATGGGGCGGTGAGGCGCATAGTGGGCGAGGTGGAGGAAAAAGGGCCTGTCGCGGTGACGGCGCACGAAATCGATCGCCCGGCGGGTCAGTTCGGTGGTCAGGTAGGCGCCCTCGTCGTCAAAGGTCTCGACCGAGCCGCCGATGTCGAGTTGGAATCGGAAATAGCTCGGCGCCATGAGGTGGCCGATGAAGACTTCGGCCTCGTCGAACCCCCTTCGCAGGGGATGATAGGCTTCCCCCGTGCCGAGGTGCCATTTACCGACGATGCCGGTGGTATATCCGCCGCCGCGAAACCGGTCGGCCAGGGTGGTTTCCCCGAGGTGGAGTCGGGTCAGTGCCGGGAAACGCTCCATGTTCAGGGTGACGACGCCGGTGCGATGGGGATAGCGGCCGGTCAAAAGTGCGGCACGAGCGGGTCCGCAGACGGGGGAGGCCGAGGTGGCCTCCGGGAACCAGACGCTCTCCTCTTTGAGCTGGTCGAGATGAGGTGTCCGACTGGCTCCCCCGTTCAGAGAGGCCAGATCGCCCGGGCCCATATCGTCGGCGAGGATGAGAATGACATTGGGACGCGCCTCTGATGCCGCACTGGACAAGGCCGATCCGAGCGCGAGCGCGATGAGGGAGAGCAAACGGAAGCAGGTCTGGCTCATTTTCGGTGATCTGCGCGCGGCCGGTTACTGGGGTCACGGGGTGGATGAAAGCGCCTCATCGTAAATCGCGAAGAGCGTCTCGAAGGTCGTCTCCCAGCCATAGCCGGCCTCGACCACATAGTTTCGGGCATTTTCCCCCAGTTGTTTTCTTTCCTCGGCAGCTTTCTCGAAATTTCGAGCCATCGCAGCGGCATCGTCCGGGGGCCCCAGGTAACCGGTGCCCTCCACGATTCTCTCGGGCAGGGCACCCGCGTCGACTCCGACCACCGGAAGACCCGAAGCCTGCGCCTCGATCACCGAGAGTCCGAAAGTTTCGTGGGGACCCGCCGTCGCGTAAATATCGGCCGAAGCGAGCAGTCGGGCGAACTCCTCGCGCTTGGAATAGTATTTTTCGACGAAGAAATGCTCCATCCGGCTCGCCCGCTCCTCGAATCCCTTGCGCAGGGCGCCCTCTCCACTGAGGACGAGCCTCGCATTTTCCAGTCGGCATTGCTCGAAGGCTTCCACCAGCACTTCCGGATGTTTCTCCGAATCGAGTCGGCCCGCGAAGAGGATGATCACTGTGTCGTCATCCGCCCCGAATCGCTCTCTCAATTCCCGGCTGCGGTGTTTTGGATGAAAGACGTCGAGATCGACGCCCAGTGGGACGAGGTGGGCGCCCTCTACGCCGTAGGAATGCAACCGGTCGCGCTGGGGCGGGGTCGCGGCAAAGAGGAGATCACACTCCTCGAAGATGCCGCCGAAGTGGGCCTCCGACTTTTTTTCGATGCTCTCGGCCAGGCGCAAACCCCATTTGGCCAGGCTCTCGCTCCAGGCGCCGACCTCCTCGTTCATCACGTTGCGGAGCGGAGCTCCGAAGTAGGCGGTGGCGACGTCGGTATGGAAATAGGCGCTCACCAGGCATCGCTTCTCTTTTTCCCTTGCCTTTTCCCGATAGCGGAAAGCGACCCATGGCGAGATGAAGAAACTGCCCAGTTCGATGATATCCGGCTCCACCCTCTCCAGGGCTTCCAGCAGGGGCCCGGGACGCCAGAAAAACCGATAGGGGGCGCAGCCGGGAATGATCGGGCTCGCGATGGAAATGATGGTGAGGGGACCTTCCTGTTCCCGGTAGCCGTGCTCTCCGGGTATGAGGAGGATATGTTCGTCTCCTTCGCGGTGTTCCCGAAGGTACTTCCGCTTGGCATTGATATAGGTGCGGATGCCCCCGCTGGTGGGGGTGTAGGCCAGGGTAAGGTCACAGAGTCGCATGTTGCACGGTATGGGGGGTGGGGGAAACGGTTTGATCGATGGGCACCACTTCGCCGAAGCGACAGTGGGTTTCGACGAGATCGGAATTCGCTTTTCGCACCGAGACCCGCATGGTGTGATCCGCAAACACCGTGACTTCGACGGCGAGCCTCTCGGTGGGCAGCCGCAGAGCATAGGAGTTTCCCGCGGCAGCGGTCGGGAATCGGGGGCACAGGTGGCGCAGGCCATCGCGGCGGTGGAAGCCGAAAAACTGGTCGATCACGAGGGTGTTGACCAGGCCGGTCCAGCCGACAAAACCGGACTGTGGTTTGGTCCCCAGGGTGAAGGCCTTCCACCGGTTTCCCTTTTTGCGGTGCAGTTCATCGATTCCGAGCCGTTCGGGATCGTAAAATTCGTAAAAATAGCGGTCCTCCCGAAAGATCCGGTAGACGCCGTCGCAGAGGCGAAAGGAGAGATCGCTGGCCGCCTCCTCGTAGCCGTAACGCTTCAGCCCCTGGAGGATGCCAAAGGCGGTATTGACCCAGACGGGGCCTCGCCACATGTCCGGAGAGAAATTTTTGTCGTTCACCGCGACCGAGGGCAGGGGAATCAGCGAATTGAACTGCTTGGGGTCGAGCACGTGAGCGACCAACCTCTCCGCCTGGCTCGGGCTGGCTGCCCCCGCCCAGAGCGGCATCAGCGAGGCGATGGTGCGGGAACGGACGAACTCTCCGGTGCGGATGTTCCGATCGTAGAAATAGCCGTCTTCCTCGTGCCAGAGTTCGCTCCGGATTTTCTCTCGGAGTTGCTCGGCCCGCTCACGGTAGGGTGCCGGATCCTCCCCGAGCCAATCCGCCATCCGGGCGAGCGCATCGTTCTGCAGGACAACATAGGAGGAGAGGTCCGGAGCCGCCAGGGGCCGGGTATCGTGGAGTTCGCTCTCGTCCCGCGAGCTGAAACGGGGAGCGTTCTCCATCCCCGATTCATAGGGGTGCTCCCAGAAAAACAGCCCGTTGTCGAGTCGGCGTTTCTCGTAGAGCCAGGCATGGTAGCGAGCCAGGATGGGAAAGACCGGTTTGAGCGCCTGCCGGATCTCTTCCTCGGGATAGCCCTCCCAGACCCGGCCGAGGGACCAGGCGATGAGGGGAGGTTGAGTGAAGGCCGACTCGACAAAATCCGAAACCACGTGCTGCAGACGGTCACCATCCCGGAGGTGGATCACGGCCAGGAGGACTTCGTGGGCCGTCTCCCGGTCCCAGTGCTTCCAGATCTGGGCGATGAAGGCCGAGTCCCAGAGATAGACCCCGCGGAAAGCCGGCCCCGGATGGACGTAGCGGAGAGGCGACAGCACGTTGGGTTGCTGGAGATTCTCGAAGAGAACGGCGTAGGCACCGGCGAATCCTTCGTCCCAGTGGGCCACTTCGCGGTGCAATCCCGAGACGTGCAGAACCGGAGCCTCGACCTCGATTCCCTTTCTGCGCAACAGTCTGAGAGGCAGCTCTATCGAGATGGGCCCCCGGCGGCTGCGGAACACCCGGGACCAGAAAACCTGGTCAAAACCGAAGAAGATCACGCTGTTGAGTCGCGTCGCCAGGGTATCGATGCGCCGGCTCTTGGTGCGATGCCGCACCGCCTCCTCGAACTTGCGGAGCAGTTCCGCTATGCGGCTGGGTTCTTCCATGGGTGGGATGGGATGGGCCGCCGGAGTGGGGCCACTCTCGTCGGAAGATAGATCACATGGGGCGCACTACCAACCTGATGGTCCAGAAAAGCGGGGGTCCGAGGCCCATGTCCCCGGGAAGCTCACAGCCCGGCGAGCGAGAGCGCGTGCGCGATTCTTCCGATGGAGAGAGTGAATCCCGGATGGTGGTCCTCCCACTCCTCGACCTCCTGCGCGAGCTGCTCCCAGTGCGACGATGGCCCCGGTGTCCCATCGTGCGGAACGCTCGCGTCCCGCCGGTCGAGGTGATCCAGGGTGTGATCGATCGTCTTGTCCAGGGCCTCGCGGCCGGGATGTCCGGGCTTCTCGTCCAGGATGGCACGCAGTTCGGCGAGCGCCTCGCGAACCGGTTCCCCCCTCTCTTCGAGTTGCTCGATGGCGGCCTTCAGTTTCTCGATCTTCTCACTCATTCGTCCGTGACCCCTTCATCATCGAATTTTCGGAGGAGCCTGTCAAGATTCCCGCAGCGGAGAGCGCCCCGCTCCGGCCTTTGGGGTGGCTCGTTCTGACAACTTTCTGACAAACCTTTTACGTGGTACTGACACCGGATCGTTGAGAAGTGCGAGTATGACATCGATGAAAGCAGCAAAGACATTCGCTCTGTTCGCCGGTCTCGCCATGACGACACCGGGAGGCATCCGCAATCTGCCAGCCGCCACGGCCGGCGACACCGTGACCCTGCGAACGCAGGTCGACCGACCCGTTCTCGTCGCCGACAACCGCGGCGAAACCGTCGTGATCCAGATCGAAATCGAGGGGTGCGAGGGCCGGGCCCTGGAGAGAAATCCGGTGAACCTCGCCGTCGTGCTCGACCGGAGTGGTTCCATGACCGGCCGGAAGCTGGAGCAGGCCAAGCAGGCGGCCCACCTGTTGGTCGATCAACTGGAGGGGGACGATGTCTTCTCTCTCGTCATGTACGACACCGAGGTCGACGTGCTCGTTCCGGCGTCACGGCTCGGCGAAAAGAAACGCGACATCCAGCGCAAGATCGATCGGATTCAGGCGGGTGGCAGCACTGCGCTCTACGACGGGGTCAGGACGGGAGGAAACCAACTCCGGGAGTTCCTGGAAAAAAACCGGATCAACCGGGTCCTCCTGCTCTCCGACGGGATCGCCAACGTCGGGCCTTCGAGCAACCGGGAGATCGCAAATCTGGGTCAGAAACTGGCCCGGGAGGATATCTCCGTGACGACGATCGGGCTCGGCGACGACTACAATGAAGACCTCATGACGGCGCTGGCGGAGGCGAGCGACGCCAATTACTATTATGTCGCGGACGTGGAGGAACTTCCCCGGGTATTCCAGGATGAGCTGGGAGAACTCAAGAGCGTCGTGGCCCGCGACATCGAGATCCGCATCGAGTGTCCGGTGGGGATCAAGCCGGTGCGCATTCTGGGCAGACCCGAGCCGATCGAGACCGGCACTCCGGAAGTCGCGTTCGGGACCCTGGCGGGCGGCCAGTCGCGGATCGTGTTTCTCGAGTGTCTGATCGAGCCCGGCGCGAAAGGGAAAGTCTCCGAGATCGCCGACATCACCGTTCGCTTCAGCGGTGCCGGGGAAGAGGATGGGGAGGGCAGCGTCCGCCGGCAGGTTGCGGTGGCCTACACCTCCGACGCCGGCGAGGCGGAGGAGAAAATCAATCGCGGAGTGGTGGCCGATGCGGCGATCTACGCCAACGCCGCAGAAACCGACAAGGCCATCGCTCTTTCGGATCAGGGCGATATCGAGGCGGTTCGTAATCAACTCAAGGCGCAGGCGACCCGTCTCAGACAGGTGATGGCCGAGGCTCCCGAAGATCGGCGGGATGCCCTCTTCGAAGAAATCCAGTCAGTGGAAGAGGTGGAGAAAAACCTGGAGGGCGACGGGTTTTCCCCCAGCCAGCGGAAGTTCCTGCAGAACCAGGCCTACCAACGGAAAAACGCAAAGTAGCGAGCCGGGGGGGCGGCGACGCCTCCCCTTCTCTGCAACCGAATGCCCGACGAAACCCGTTTCCTTTTCAGAAAAATCATGAAAACACTGAAAAGAGACATCCTGAAGGGAGAAAAACGGGAGCAGGTGACGAGCCTGATCCAGGCCAACCTCTACAACCTCATCGACCTGGCCCTCCAGGGCAAGCAGGCCCACTGGACGGTGGTAGGGAGCCACTTTCGCAGTGTCCACCTGCAACTCGATGAAATTATTGATGCCGTGCGGGAGGCCTCCGACGAACTGGCGGAGCGCATCGCCACTCTGGGTATCGCGCCCGACGGTCGAGCCCGTCAGGTGGGGACGGAATCGGCGCTGGAGCCTTTCCCCGATGGTTTGATCCCGGTTCCCGAGATTCTCGGCGCGTACGGGGATCGTCTCGCCACCGCCATCGACAAGTTACGCGACGCCATCGAGGTTCTCGGGGAGATCGACCCTATCAGCGAGGACCTGCTCATCGGAATCTCCGGTGGGTTGGAGAAGCACCTCTGGATGTGGCAAGCCCAGGAGGTGAAGTAGGTTCGCCGAAGCGGGCAGCCGTTGATCGATGTCGAGCCGCCGCGGGTTCCGCGGCGGTTTTTTTTTCGCCGCCAGGACAGCGGAGCGCCCTTGTCGTATTCGATAGCCCATCAATCAGCCTTTCTGGATACCGATAGCCGTTGCCGAGGGGGAGACCCGCCGTTGGGAATTGGGTCCGCTCGACCTCTGGATCACGAGGTTGCATGGAGAATGGAGGGTGGCGCACTGCAGCGCCCCCGATGACTCCCTGGACGCCCGGTGGGTCCTCGGTGCGCCTTCTCCCGTCCCCGACAGGGATTTTCGCCGTTTCCTTTCCAGAACTGGAGCCGAACGCAGCGTCGTTTCGCTCCGGCCGCTCATGCCCGAGCGTGCCGTGGTGTCTCGCCCGGACACACCTCTGGAGATCCCCAAGGGGGAGGCGGCAGACTTTTTCTGCGGGATCCCCCTGCGCATCGAGGTCCGGGTTGGTGATGTCGACAATTCCATTCCACTCGCCACCGTGGCGACGCGGGAACTATCCAAGACATGGTTCGGCACTCCCCAGGTGGGGGAGGCGGCATTCGCTTCGAAAACCGGGGCCGTGCTGGATCATCGGCAACTTCGGCCGCGGGGTTTCCGCGCCGTTTGCCCGGTCTCCATCCGCAACGACACCCGCGAAACGCTTCTGGTGGAAAGGATCTGCCTTCGCGTCATCCACCTGAGTCTCTTCGAGGGCGCGGAGTACCTCTGGACCAACGTGGTTCGGATAACCAAATCTTCGGTGAGCGATCCCAGCCGCGTGGTCTACGGGACCGGCGCGCCGGAACAGGAAACCACCGCGGTGCGGGTGGCAGAGCCGGAGGAGCGTCCTCCGGCGACCGGAGTCATTCACCGCACCTTTACCAACCTTCGCCAGTTTATCAGCGAACTCGCCTGATCTCATGTCACTGGATATCGATTTGCTGAGCCTGTGGACGCCGATCATGGATTTCGTGAGCACACGTTCCGGTGCCATCATGACCAGCCTTGTCGTGGTAGCGATCGGATTCGCCGTCACCATCCTGTTTCGCATCTTTCTTCGCACGTGGAAAAAGCGTCTCACCCGACAGGCCTTACTCATCCTGCGCAAGGCGGTCAGCTACGTGGTGACTGTCATTGTCGTCATCACGGTCCTGCAGCAGTTTGGCGTCAACCTCACCGCACTGCTGGGCGCCGCCGGTATCGCCGGTATCGCCATCGGTTTTGCCGCGCAGACCAGTCTCGCGAACATCATCAGCGGGCTGTTTCTCATCTGGGAAAAATCCTTCCAGGTAGGGGATGTGATTCGTGTTTCCGGGCACGTCGGCATCGTCGAGTCGATCGACATGCTGAGCCTCACCCTGCGAACCTTCGACAATCTCTCGGTCCGGTTGCCCAACGAGTCGCTGGTCAAGGGCGATCTGGTCAACATCACCCGATACCCGGTGCGGCGTTACGATATCGAGGTCGGGGTGTCCTATCGCGAGGATCCGGATCGGGTCATGGCGGTGCTCCGCGAAACGGCGCAGAAGAATTTGCATGTGCTCGAGGAACCCGAGCCCCTGGTGGCGATGACGGGATTCGGCGAATCGGCGTTGAATTTTTTCCTCGGGGTGTGGCATGAGAAAGACGACTACATTGTTTTGCGAAACTCGATTCTTCGGGACATCAAGTTGGCGTTCGAGCAGGAGGGCATAGAGATCCCGTATCCTCATCGGGTGGTGGTGGCGGAAAAATCCCGCCTACCCGATGCGCTGGTCGTGCCGCACGAATCCGAGTGAGAGCGTCCCCGGCCGGGTCGCCGCCTTCTTGAGCAGGTGGGAGTGGGGAGATGGGCCACGCTCTGGCGAGCGCGGCTACGCGGATCGAATGCGCGGGGATCGCGAATGGTGGCCGGGTCGCCGCCTTGGTGAGCAGGTGGGCGTGGGGAGATGGGCCACGCTCTGGCGAGCGCGGCTACACGGGTCGAATGCGCGGGGATCGCGGATGGTGGGCAGAGTCGCCGCCTTGGTGAGCAGATAGGCGTGGGGAGACGGGCCACGCTCTGGCGAGCGCGGCTACACGGGTCGAATGCGCGGGGATCGCGAATGGTGGCCGGGTCGCCGCCTTGGTGAGCAGGTGGGCGTGGGGAGATGGGCCACGCTCTGGCGAGCGCGGCTACACGGGGCGAATGCGCGGGGATCGCGGATGGTGGGCGGAGTCGCCGCCTTGGTGGGCAGGTGGGCGTGGGGAGACGGGCCACGCTCTGGCGAGCGCGGCTACGCGGATCGAATGCGCGTCGAATTCCGGCGCGGAAAAAACGGGCGCCCCAAAAAAACACTTGCGACTTACCCAAAAACTGTTTTTATGAACATACGACCTAAACGAACAGTTGTATGGCATTCAAGAAACCGAAAGCGAAACCGAGGGTATCGTTGAAATCGAAGTTGAGAAAGCAGAGTCAGGCTGCCCGGGCCCGCAAGTTACGACGGCGCGGTTTTGTCTCTTCCTCATCGGGAGCCTTGTCGGAGGGGAGAGAAAAACTCGGGTCAGACTGGGATGTGGATCCGCGTTTGCTTCGTTACTTGGAGGATCTGGATAAGGGGCCAGAATCGACGCTGGTCGAGCAGTTGACGAGCGACGGGATCGAACTGCCATCCCCGGACAATCTCGATGATGAAGAAGTGTCGGAAAAGCTCTGGGAGGTGATTCACGGGATGGCGAAACGGCGGCATTTTCTCTGTCGCACCGACCACCTCAGCGATCGCGAACTCTATCGCGAGCTCTGGGAAAAGATCTTGCCGGACCCGGCCGATGATATTGATCCTGAAGTGACGCTCGGTGCGTGTTACATCGATCTGGTCAATTCTTCCGGAGAGGATTCCGAGCACATTTTCCTGCGCTACTACGCCGATGAATTCGAACGCACTTACTGGGACGGGTGTCTGGATGGGCCGATCCCCCCAAAAGAGGAATTATGCCAGGACCGGGATCGCATGCTCCCTCGGGATTCGCCCTATTTCGGCTAGGAGAAGATCCAGCGATGGGTCGCATGCGAAAAGTAGCCGCCTTCGCCAGAAGGTGGCCGTCAACGCCGAGCCGCGCTCTC
>CAZLUZ010000115.1:0-16574 GCA_964562825.1 uncultured Akkermansia sp. | reverse complement strand
GTCAGCGAGGGTCTCGAAGCTGGCGAACCTATCGAAATGATCCCGACCGAACCAGCACCGACTGACTAGACAAATAGCCTGCCCTTCTCTGCTTCCGCCCTTCTCTGCCTACTCTTCTCTGCTTAACTTGCAGTGAGCGTGATTGGCGAGACCCCCCCTCAGGCCCCATCCCCAGCTTGTTCGAGCCTGTTTCACCCGGACTTACAGACAAATAGCCTGCCATTTTATGCTTCCCGCAACAGGGCGTCGCACTGGTCGAGGCCCCGTCTCGTCCCGAAATACTGAACCCCCAGACCGCGTCGAACGAGCAGTTGATCCCGGCGGAGCACCTTGCCGCGGACGATGTCACGGTTTCTTTCGCGGCGATTCCGGAGCCCTCGTCCGCGGCCCTGTCGGATTCGGGCTACGAACGCCTACGCCGTGATGGACCCGACATCCGGCGTGGGAAAGGAGCCACCAATCTGCACACCAGACGCGGCCCGGCAGCCCGGGTGAGTGAAAATGAGAGAGGCGAGGGCGGGAATCGAACCCGCGATGGAGGTTTTGCAGACCTCTGCCTTACCACTTGGCCACCTCGCCATTCCGGAGCGGGCTCCGCCATCCGGACTGAGAGGTAAAATTACGAGGCCAGCTTGTCAATGTCAAAGGTTTCCTTTCCAGTTATTCCAAAACCTATGGAAAAACGCGAAACCTACAAATAACTTCTCCCTACACGATCATTCCCGCAGCTACGGTCTCGTTGGTCTGCAGATCGATCAGGATGAAACTGCCGGTGGTCCGGTTTCTCCGGTAGCTGTCGTAGAGGAGGGGGGCGGAAGTGCGAATGGAGACCCGGCCGATCTCGTTGAGTCCGAAAGTGGGGTCGTCCTCGATCTTGTGCAGGGTGTTGATGTTCACCTTGTAGCGAATCTCCTGAACGATCGCTTTCACCTCTCGGGTGGTGTGTCTGAGGTAGTATTTGCCTCGCGGCTTCAGATTGGTGGATTCGGAAAACCAGCAGATCATGGCCTCAATCTCCTGTCCTTTGGTCGGCGGATTGTTCGGTTTCACGATCATGTCGCCCCGGCTCACGTCGACATCGTTTTCCAGGGTGATTGTGGTGCTGAGGGGAGCAAAGGCTTCCTCCAGGGGCCCCCCGAAGCTCTCGATCGACCGGATGCGCGACCGGAAACCCGATGGTTCCACGGTAACCTCGTCCCCGGGCTTGAACACCCCTCCAGCCACGCGGCCGGCGTACCCGCGAAAATCGTGATGCTCGTTCGAGTGCGGCCGGATCACCCACTGGACCGGAAAGCGCGCTTCCACGTGGTTCTGATCGGTTCCGATATACACATGCTCTAGATGATAGAGCAAGGACGGCCCCTGGTACCAATTCATCCTGGGGCTCTTGTCCACCACGTTGTCCCCGAGCAGGGCGCTCATCGGAATAGGAGCGAGGTCGACGATGCTGTCCAACCGCGAGGCGAAACGCTCGAACTGTTCCACAATCTCGTTGAAGACCGATTCACTGTAGTCCACGAGGTCCATCTTGTTCACCGCCAATACCACGTGCCGAATCCGGAGCAGGTTGGCGATGAAGGCGTGCCGGCAGGTCTGCTCGATGATTCCGTGCCGGGCATCCACCAGAATGATGGCGAGATTCGCCGTCGACGCCCCGGTGACCATGTTCCTGGTATATTGGATGTGGCCCGGCGTGTCGGCGATGATGAATTTGCGCTTTGGCGTGGCAAAATACCGATAGGCCACGTCGATGGTGATCCCCTGCTCGCGCTCGGCGCGGAGCCCGTCGGTGAGCAGGGCCAGGTTGATGTTTTCGTCGCCCCGGCTTTTCGAGGTCTTCTCCACCGCCTCGATCTGATCGTCGAAGGTGTTCTTCGAGTCGTAGAGCAATCGCCCGATCAGGGTGGATTTGCCATCGTCCACGCTACCCGCCGTAGTGAACCGCAGCAGGTCCATATCGAGGTAGCTCTCCGTGTCCCAGTCCATCTCTCTCATCATGATACTATCTGGTGCGGTGCGAATGCCGGGGGCCTAGAAATACCCCTCTTTCTTCCGGTCCTCCATGGCCGTCTCCGATCGTTTGTCGTCGGCCCGGGTGCCCCGTTCCGTCTCCCGCGCGGCGGCCACTTCCTGGATGATCTTGTCCAAATCATCCGCGTCCGAGGTGATCGCTCCCGTGCAGGTCATGTCCCCGATGGTGCGGAATCTCACCCGCAGGTTCTCGGTTTGCTCGCCCGCCACGGGCCGCACAAATTCGGATACCGCCAGGTACGCTCCCGATCGCTTCACCACCTCACGCTGGTGCGCAAAATAGAGATTCGGCAGCGGAATATCCTCCGCCTTGATATACTGCCAGATGTCCATCTCGGTCCAGTTGGACAGGGGAAAAACCCGAAAATGCTCGCCATGGTGCTTTCTCCCGTTGAAGATGTTCCACAACTCGGGTCGCTGATTCTTCGGATCCCACTGCCCGAAGTCGTCGCGGTGGGAAAAGAACCTTTCCTTGGCGCGAGCCTTCTCCTCATCGCGCCGCCCCCCGCCAAGGGCGGCGTCGAAGCGGTGCTCCTCCAAGCTCTCCAGCAGGGTCACGGTCTGCAGCGCATTGCGGCTCGCGTTGGCTCCGGTCTCCTCCACGGCGGTACCTCGGTCGATGGAGTTCTGGACCAGGGCCACGATCAAATCCGCCCGAATCTCTGCGGCGAAGGCATCGCGATAGGCGATGGTCTCGGGAAAGTTGTGCCCCGTGTCGACGTGAAGCAGCGGAAAAGGAAGACGCGCCGGATGAAACGCCTTGCGCGCCAGGTGCGCCATCACAATGGAATCCTTGCCCCCGGAAAAGAGCAGCACGGGCTTGTCAAACTGCGCCGCCGTCTCCCTGAGCACGTAGATGGCCTCCGCCTCCAACTGCTGGAGGTGACTGACCCGATACGAATGAATCTGGTTCTCGTTCATTTTCCTCTGATCCTACTCTGACTTTGAAATCCTCACCCGGATGGCCTCGTGGAGCAGGTCCAGACACTCCTCCTCGCTCCGGCTCTCCGTGTCCAACACGAGATCGGCGGCCTCCGGCTCCTCGAATCCGGAATCCTTGCCCGTGAACTGCTTTACCTCACCCGCCGCCACTTTGGCGTAGAGGCCCTTGGGATCCCGCCGCGCACAGGTATCGAAGGAGGCGCGCACATAGACCTCGTAGTCGTCATCCGATCCCACGATCTCCCGGGCCATCTCGCGCAAACGACGGGCCGGAGTGATAAAAGATGCGATCACGATGACCCCGCTGTCGGCAAACAACTTGGCCACCTCGGCGACGCGGCGGATGTTCTCCAGTCTGTCTTCATCGGAAAAGCCGAGATTGCGATTCAAACCCGAGCGCACGTTGTCGCCATCCAGCACCTTGACCAGTTTCCCCTCGTCGTGCAGACGGCGCTCCAGCAGATTGGCCAGGGTGCTCTTCCCCGATCCGCTCAGACCGATCAGCCAGATCACGACGCCTCGCTGACCCAGCAGGGCTTCCTTGGCGGCACGGGGCAGCATGCGGTCGAAGGTCGGGTAGAGATGTTTCTCTGCGCTCATCGAAGGAAGGATCGTCGGCCGCCGCCTCAGATCTGAAAATCCACATCTTCGTGGAGACCGCACTCCCGCTTCAGACCGAGAAAGCGAGTCTCCTCCTCTGTCATCCCGTCGGTCAGTTTTTTCGTGGTATGCCAGTCCCCGATGGAGACGTAGCCCTCGTCCCAGAGCGGATGGTAGGGCAACTTGTGCTCGGTCAGATACATGCCCACGTCCATATCAGTCCAGTCGACGATGGGGTGGACCTTGATGCGGCCCCGCTGCGATACCACCACGGGCATCTTCTCCCGCGACCGGCTCTGCTGGCGCCGCAATCCGCTGAACAGGGCGTCGACGCCGAGGTCCTCCAGGGCTCGATTCATCGGCTCCACCTTGTTCATCTGATTGTACCTTTCGATCCCCTCGAGACCCTCCTCCCAGAGCCGCCCGTGACGGGCTTCCTGAAAGGCGGGGGTCAGCGGATTGCTGTAGACCTTGAGGTTGAGGTCCAACCTCTCCGTGAGCTGATCGATAAAATGGTAGGTCTCGGCGAAGAGATAGCCGGTGTCGACGAGAATGACAGGGATCCCGGGGCACTCGCGGGTGATCATGTGCAGAGAAACCGCCGACTGGGCTCCGAAGCTGGAACTCATCGCGATGCTGCCGGGAAAGGTCTCCAGGGCCCACCTGATGCGCTCTCCCGGTTCCAGGGTCTCGAGCCGCGCCGCCTCGCTGCGGAGATCGATCCCGTATTTCTGACCTACCCCATCGATGGGCGGATCGGACGCCTCCTCCGCCGGTCTGCGATTTGCCGTCCGCTTCTTCGCCGCACCGGCACGCTTACGCGGGGGAGCGCTCCGCTTCCGCTTCGCCGGGGCGTGATTCGACGAGGTGCCCTCATCTGCCGTCCGCTTCGATGCGGCACCGGATTTCGCTTTCTTGCCTGTCGCGGAAACTCGAGCCATTCTAATTTACCAATTATTGATCGGAATAGTCAATAAAAAACCCTTCCAGACGATCCTTTCAGTTGTTCTGTCAGTCAAGACGGTTTCTCCAGTTTTCGCCGAAAGAACCCAATTGGGCCTCAGCCCGGGGGAAAATTTCCCCAGCACCGGTAGCGGGGCAAAGAATGTTACTACACTTTCCACGTTTTCAATAATAGAATCACTTCGACCACTCCCGTCGAAGACCCTTGCCGACACCGCCCCAGGATGGGATTTTCTTCAACAAATTTGGCACACACGGTGCTTCCTCGTGGTAGGATGGAGGCCCTCCATGAGTTCCGAAGTGACCGCACCAATCAAGCCGATCAGTTCCATCGCCCGGATCGAGCCGGCCACGATGGAGGATCTGCCCAAACTCATCGACCTGGTCGTCGAACTCTTCGAGATGGAGGAGGACTTCATCCCGAACCGCGTTCTTCAGGATAAGGGACTTCGCCTGATCCTGGAACAACCCTCCCGCGGGCGCATTTTCGTGGTGCGCACCGACCACGAGATCCTGGGCATGGTCAACTGCCTCTTCACCATCAGCACGGCGATGGGAGGCTTCGTCATCCTGCTCGAGGATCTCATTATCCATCCCGAGTTCCGCCGGCAGGGTTATGGCACTCAACTCATCGAATACTGCGTCGATTTCGCCCGGAGGAAGGACTTCAAGCGCCTCACGCTACTCACGGATAAAGTGAGCGAGCAAAGCCAGAAATTCTTTGAGAAAGTCGGCTTCGAGCACTCCAGCATGATTCCGATGCGGCTTCGAATCACCACGGAGTGATGATCGACGCCCACTGCCACCTGCAGGCGGAGGCTTTTGTCGGTAGAGTGGACGAAATCCTGGGCGCCGCCGCAAACGCCGGGATCGACAAACTCGTGGTGAACGGCACCTGCGAAGCCGACTGGTATAAAGTCGCGGAACTCGCCCGCCGACATCCGGAGAGCATCCTGCCGCAGTTCGGTCTGCACCCCTGGTTTGCCGCTGGCAGGAGCAGTGCCTGGCAGGACAAACTGCTCGCCCATCTCGATGCCTTCCCCGGCTGCGGGGTCGGGGAAATCGGGCTCGATCGCTGGATCGAGGGACACGACGTCGCGGATCAGCGCGAGGTATTCGCCTGGCAATGGAAGATCGCCGTGGAGCGAGCACGACCCGTCACGGTTCACTGCCTGAGGGCGTGGGGCCCCCTTCAGCACGCCCTGCAGAATCTGCCGACGCACCGCTTTCTCCTGCATTCCTACTCCGGTTCGGCAGAAATGGCCACGGAACTGGTCCAGCGAGGAGCCTACTTCTCGCTTTCCGGTTATTTTTTTCTACCGGGTAAAGAGCAAAAACTCGCCGTTTTCGACTCTCTCCCCCGGGACCGCCTGATCATGGAATCCGACGCGCCAGAGATGCGTCCCCCCCCGGAAATGGACCTCTTTCCGCAGGAACCTTTCAACCACCCGGCGAATGTCGCATCGATCTATGCGGCAGCCGCATCTCGCTGGGGACTGGACCCGGGGGACTGGAAAACACAGGTGGCCCGGACGTTCGCGGAATGGATGGGAGCATCCCCGATTTCGCCTCCGGGTGCTGGATAACGCAAAGTCAGGAAGATTCAGGGGAGCGAGGGCGCCCGGAGGATCAGAGCCCCATCTCGTCGATCGCCTTCTTCCAGTCGGAGAGATCCTCAAACAACCAATCGGGTTCTCCCGCCTCCAGCCTGGCATGGTCGTGGGCACCCGTGGCGACCGCGGCGACGGCTGCTCCGCAGGCGCGGGCGCAGGCGATATCTTTCAGGGTGTCTCCGATGATGATCACCTCTGCGGAGTCGAACGTCCTTCGGTACGTCCGCGCGGCCCGTTCCATCGCGATGGGTCCCAGACAGTTCCGGTCGGCGTGATCGCAGCCGAAGGCGCCGATGGGGAAGACCTCGGCGGCATAACCGAAAGTTTCGAGCTTGAGCCGTGCCGCGCGGGCGATGTTGCCGGTGAGGAGCCCGAGATGATGCGATGACCCGAGGAGGTGCTCCACCATCTCGAGAACCCCTTCCTTGCGATGCCCCCGGCCGGTTTCCACGGATTCTCGGAGAGTCTCGATCAACCTCTCCAGGTAGGCGCAGAAATATCGTTCACGGTTTTCCGCCGTCTCGGGGATGCCGAAAGTCCCCAGCAGAAGAGAGAGGGCACTGCCATCAGTGGCTCCGCCGAGGTCGAGCGAGGGGAACGGCCTAGTCCCGGTCTCCCGGGGAAAAGCATTTCTCAGGCCCTCCTCCAGGGCGATCAATCCGGCCCCCCCGGAATCGAGCATGGTTCCATCGATGTCGAAAAGGATCAGCCTGGTTTTCACGTCGGACGGGGTTCGGGTCGGAGGTTCAACCCTTCGCGCCACACGTTACGTCGGGAACGACCGACGCAGCGACAGTCAACGCCATCACCCCTTTTCCTCGGCGGGTTCCGACTCGACTTCGGCGGCGGCCGTCTCGTCCTCGTACAGATCCTCGTGCAGAGAGTCCTCGTCTTCGTCGTCGTGGGGATCCTCCGCGGCTTCCGCCTCCTCGTGGGCATCCAGATCGAACTCTTCGTCCTCGGCCCGGAACTTACGCACCTGTTTCTCCTTGGGCAGAGGAGAGAGCATCATCATGATGTTCCGGTTGTTCAGCTTCGGCTCGAGGTCGCAGTGAGCGATCCCCGAAAGATCCTCCCGGACCCGGTTCATCAGGTCAAATCCGAGATTCTTGTGCGCCATCTGGCGGCCCCGAAACTGGAGCTGCATGCGTACCTTGAAACCGGCGGCGAGGAAATCTTCGGCCCGCGTCAGCTTGATCCGGTAATCGTGGTCTCCGATGTTCACCCGAAACTTGACTTCCTTCTCCCGCTTCTTCGCCGGCTTCTGATTTTTCTTCTGCTTCGACTGCTCGTATTTCCACTTCCCGTAATCGACGATGCGACAGACTGGGGGCCGGACATTCGGAGCGATCTCCACGAGGTCCAGCCCCAACTCCTTGGCCTTCTCCAGCGCCTTCGAGGTGGGCATCACCGCGTTAGCGCTGCCATAGATGACACGGATTTCGGGGACGCGGATTTTTTCGTTGATCCGGGTCCGCGGGACTCTGGGGCGTTTTTTGTTGGGTTTTTTAGCGATAGCTTACAGGTGGGTTAGATGAGCTTGGCGGTGCGAGCACCGGCAAACGGGCTCGGAAAGATGAAAAATCTACAGCATGCCCGCGCGATCCTGCGCGCGTTGAGGACACCGAAACCTCTCCTGGACCGCGAAATCACGCTCTGCGGTCATGGAAAGGAGGCGCCCCCGGGGTGCCGTCGAGGGTGGTGGCGGGATGGACTCCAGTTCCCCCGTAGGAGATAGAATCCCGGCTCTGGAGTTGGTGGCGATACAGTTCCAAAAAGAGATTACCCAAATTAATACGAAGACTTCTTCGGCGAAGCAAGCTGATTTTTCCGCTTCGCCGCGGACGAGAGGGCGAAATTCGAGGCAACCCCGCCGGCAAATCCGCTTGCAGGAAGGACCAGATGACGGAGGATATGGGCTCTCGTAGCGGAATTCACCGCCGGGGTGTAGCACAGCTTGGTAGTGCGCCTGGTTTGGGACCAGGAGGTCGTCAGTTCGAATCTGGCCACCCCGATACCTACGAACCGGTTCCCCGTGCAACATCCCATGAAGATTTGGTTTTTTCTTCACCTTTCCCTGCTCTCCACCCTATTTCTTTCGGTTCCTCCGACGCGGGCCGAAGAACAGACCGACACAGCCGAAGAGCGCCCTTATCGCCAGAATGGAGCGCTGGAGGATCGCCCGGTTCGAGGCCCGGGAGGCGCAATGCCCACCTTCGAGCCTCTGCCGGTCACCGCAGAACATGCCGACCAACCCGTCCCCGATGCCCGCATCCACGTGCCCATGCCGGTGGAGCAGCGCCAGATCCTGCGGGAGCAGATGAAAACCTTCCTCGTCACCCTGGCCAGAATCCAGGGCCTCATGGCGGAGGGTGACCTCGCCGAGGCAGCCGTCCTCGCGGAAACCTCCATGGGTCGCTCCGAGCGAGGCAAACATCGGGGCAAAGGAGGACCCGGGCTTTACATGCCCGTGCCCATGCGCACCCTGGCATGGGAAATGCACGATCGCGCCTCGGAGTTCGCCCTGGTGGCTCAAGAGGGCGATGTGACGGAGAGCTACCGCGCCCTCCAGCGACTGCAGACATCCTGCATCTCCTGCCACTTCACCTATTCGACACGCTAGCGGAGCTTCGGCCGTCCGAGAGCGCGTTCACCTCCCGAAGCTCAGCATTCAACTGACCAGCGCGACCAACCCCCGTTCTCTGTCGATCAGCGACGGGACTTTTTCCACGCCCAGTCGCCTGACGAACTCGACCAATTTTTCGACGCGACCTCCGATATGCCGCTGCAACCCGTTTGTCGAGGAGAAGTTGCCCGCCCGGGAGGGATGGTGCGTAGCGAGATCGGTCGCGGCGTTCAGTACGGCGTAGCCGTTGTTTCCCAGTTGCTCGACATAACCGTGCAGCAACTCCGCCAGGAACGGAACGAGCCGGGCGAGCCGCTCCATCTCGCGGTCCCGACGTTCGGGTCGCTCGTCGTCGGTGCGGAAGTTGAGCTCGAGCAGATACAGGGTGAGGGGCAGAAGAATTTCCGGGGACCATTCCATACCCTTCATTCGCAACATCTGCACCGAGAACGCGCGTTCCTGGTCGGCGAGGTTCGCGAATGAAGATCCATTTTCCAAATCGATATCCAAACCGCCGCGGGTGTGGTAGTATTTCGCGCGGATCGTCCGCTGACGAAATATCATGCCGTTCGAACAGAGCGACCGGACGAAACCGAGATCGAATGACAGTGCCCGGGATCGGTTGTAGCTGTTCGACACCCGCAGGTAAGGCAACCAGGTCTCCTGTTCCCATACCTCAGTTTTCCAGTCTCGGTGAATCAGATCGACGTGACAGGAACTCCCGTTTTTCGTCTGTCGGATGTCGTATACCTGGAAATCCTCGGCCCGGGCCGAGGGGAAAAGCCGGGAAAAGGCGCTCTTTCCCAGCTCCAGCGCCGTCGCGTTGGACATGAGTTGATAATCGCTGGAAACAATGGCCAGCACCTCTCCCGAATCGAGGCGGGTCACCGCCCGGTAACCCGGGAGCACCCCGACTTTGTTCACGTCAACCGCCCCCCGCTCCCGCAGCGCCACATCCCCCTCTCCAGCGCCATCCGTTCCCCTCAAAACGCCAACCGGGCGAAGGCCCACCTCGAAATTGATGAGAGAGAGATCGGTGTTTCTTGCCATGTCGACATACCCGCTAACCCAGACAAGTTTCCTTGTCCAGTAAAAAAAGAATACTGACCTCACGACCAATTCCCGGGTCAAAAGGGCCACCGTGTCAGCCCGGCGTAAAAGGCGGCCGTTGCCAGAATTCCCCCGATCGCCACCACCAGCCCGTCGCTGGCACTGAGCCCGATCCCGAAAAGTGCGATTCCGGCCGCCGGAATCGCCACCGCAAAAGGAACCAGTTCCAGCGGAATCATCAGAAGCGACAGCCCGATCACGACCGCTGCGATGACGCGCCGGGAGGTCGGCCCGGCAAACAACTTCCAACGCCGCCTGAGTATCCTGTCGATCCGGCGGGTCACGGGGATGGCTTTCTCGTAGGCACTCTCGAATCGACTTTCCGCGAGGGCCAGCCTTCGGATTCGCGATGGCACCCAGGGATGCTCTCTCCCCAGGAGCAACTGGACCGACACCAGAATGATCAGGATTCCGCAAATGTCGGGAACGCGAGATCGATCTCGCGAATCGGCCCGGCGAAATACCCGAATGTCACTCTATTCGGCGAAATTCGCCCAACTTACTGAGGATGTGGATGTTCAGGGAAAACTCCCATTCTTGAGAAAGTCAAACGGGGCCGGGCAAAGCTGAATAAAATGCAATCTGATTGCCGGATACCACTAGGAGTCGTTTTCCGCATCGTGCATCAGATCGTCCGGCTGGACTGCCGCAAGTTTTCGGACGTGACTCGCCCTGCGGTCGACCCACAGGATGTTTCGGATCACGATCTCATCCGATCGAGCCCCTGAAGTGGAGATTTTGAGGTCCCCGGATCCAAGTCCGAGAATCCAGTGGCGAAAGGGGTCTTCCCGCAGCTTCTCAATAACCGCCCCGCGCGAGTCGTAATTGGTCTCGCCCTCTCCGATCAACCTCATCTGACTGACCTGTCCAGGTCGCACGCGAAAATAGTGGAACCTGACGTGAATCAACACGGAATAGGCCCAGATCAAGAACAGGACTGAAGAGAAGAACAGGTAGAAGCCCATGTTCATATGGACGGACAGGTAGGAAAGGCTGTCGAATATCCACGCCCAGATGTCGAGCAGAGCGAAGAGCAAGACGACGATCGTGACTCCGGCGAGAAAGCCCAGGGAGGCCGAACCGCGCAGCGAAAAGTTGGTAAAGAGAAGAACCGCGAAGAAGGTCAAGGTGAAGATGATCCCCGGATTTGGGCTGGGATGGATGTGTTCGTTGAGCGCCGCCGTCTCGACGACGGTTCCCGCGGAAAAGCTCAATCCCGCCATGATGAATCCGCATACCCAGACAGGCCACCAGTAAAGAATCGGGGTATGGCTGTATATCTTGACCTCCGGAAGCTTCTCGTCGGGATCCGGCAGCTTGTCGAGGGTTTCTTCGCTTTTCTTTTCCGAGGCCATGTTCGCGGAGAGCGCATCTTCCATACCGAAGCCGGTGTGCCACGCCGATTCAGCCGGTGACGACGATCCGGGGGGCGCCGGAGGCCACCTCAGCAGGGTCTCCCCTCTCCCGAAGCGTGCCTTTTGCCCGATCCTGAGAAGCTCCTTCGCAGATTGCAAGCCCCGACGCGAGCGATGCGGATGCCGCCCGCTCCTCCCATTTTGCCGCCATTGCATCTCTCTGCAAACCCGCGGAGTTTCCCCTGATGCACCGCTTTATCTCCCATTTCCTCGCCCTCTTGGTGGCCGTCCCTCTCACCGCGGCCGAACCAAACCACGCCTTTTTCGAGAATCGCGTTCGCCCCATCCTGGTGAAGCATTGCTACGAGTGCCACTCCGAGAAAGCGGGCAAGCGCAAAGGGGACCTGCTGCTCGATCGTCCTTCGGGCTGGCTCGAGGGCGGCCAATCCGGCCCCGCCGTGGTCCCCGGCAATATCGAGGAAAGCCTGCTCTCGTTTGTCATCAGTCACGAGGATCCTCTTTTCGCCATGCCGGAGGAAAAGCTTTCGGATGGGGAAATCAACGTGCTCAACCGCTGGATTCAAATGGGGGCCCCGGGCCCGAAAAAAGCGATCGCGGAATCCGAATTCTCGAGGTTGGGCGACCAGGAGTTTCTCGGGGAAAAAGCCAAAACTCACTGGTCATTCCAACCGGTTGTTCGTCCTGACCTGCCCGAGCTCGCCTCGGAAGACCCGGAAAATCCGGTGGATGCGTTCGTCTTGCGGAAACTTCGAGCAAAGGGTCTCGAGATGGCTCCTCCCGCCGACCGGAGGACGCTGCTGCGCCGCTTGAGCTATGACCTCACCGGCCTGCCGCCAACCATGGAGGAAATCGAGGAATTCATCGGCGACGACGATCCCCGGGCCTACCTCAAGCAGGTGGATCGTCTCCTCGATTCCCCCCGTTTCGGTGAGCGTTGGGGGCGCTATTGGCTCGACATCGCACGGTATGCCGATACGCGCGAGTGGCAGGCCGCAGGTCGCGACTCCCGGTATCCCTTCGCCTATACCTACCGCGACTACGTGATCCGGTCTTTTAACGAAGACTTACCCTACAACCAATTTCTCAAGGAACAGATCGCCGCCGACTTCTATGCCGCGGGCGAGGACGATCCCAGTCTGGCTGCGCTCGGATTTCTCACCGTGGGCTCCCGCTTTCGGGGTGACCAGGATGAGATCGCCAACGACCGGATCGACGCCGTCACCCGGGGAATCATGGGGCTCACCGTTTCATGCGCCCGGTGTCACGATCACAAGTATGATCCCATTCCCACCACGGATTATTATGCACTGCACGGGGTGTTCCGCAGCGTCAGCGACATCGACGACTATCCCATCATCGAAACGGACCGGGACATCGATCCCAAGCTGGCCGCGGAATACCAGAAGAAGCGGGAAGCCGCGCTTCAAGCCAAGGTGGACTACAGCATCAAATTGGCCCGCGACGCTCGCGAGGAGTTCGCCTCGCGTCCCCAGGAATATCTCAGGGCCATCTACGACATGAGCATCGCCCGCAGCGCCACCGTGCAAAAGCTGATCACGGGCAACAAATTCCAGGAGACGGTGCTCACTCCCATCGGATCGAAAATCCAGCGGGTGCCCATCGAGAAACACTACGAGCGCAATCCTTTCTGGCGGCCCCTGGCGCTTCTGGTGAAGGTGCCAGAGAAACAGTTCCCCCGCACCTTTGCCGATTTCCTCGAAACCGAAAGCCCCACGACCAGCAAGGGGGGACGAATCGACCCGGCGGTGTGGGCCGCGCTCGGGAAAAAGCCTCTCCCCGGCAATGCCCGGGAACTCATGGCCAGGTACGGCGAGATGATCGCCCGAGCCCTGCAGAAGCCTGAAGATCCTTCCATGGAAAATGCGCTCGCCGTCGTCCGCGACGAGGAAGGCGAGTGTTTTATCCGGCCGGAGGAGGCCCTCGATGCCACTCGGGTCTCGGGCAAGGGGCGCAGAATAATCGCGGATTTCGAGAACAAGGTGAGAGACCTGGATGCGGAGCATCCCGGAGCTCCCCCGAGGGCCATGATCGTCGAAGAGGCCTCGCTCTGGAATGCTCGCGTCTACGAACGAGGGGACCGTGCGCGACGGGGCGAGGAGGTGCCTCGCCGCTTTCTCACGGCGCTGGGGGGAGAGACATTTTCCGAGAAAAATTCCGGTCGCCGCGGGCTCGCCGAGGAAATCGCCTCCCCGGAGAACCCGTTCACCACCAGAACAGCGGCCAACTGGGTGTGGAGACATCTCATGGGCAAATCACTCATCCCTTCCCCGGACGATATGGGTCTCCAGTCCGAGCCGCCGAGCCACCCTGAGTTGCTCGACTACCTCGCCGCGCAGTTTGTGGAGGACGGCTGGTCGATCAAGAAGGCGGTTCGCCGCATCGTCCTCTCTCAGACCTATCGGCAGGGAACTCAATTCGACCCCAAAGCCGCAGAGGTGGATCCGGACAACACGCTCTATTGGCGACGAGATTTGCGCAGGCTCGATTTCGAGGCGATGCGGGACTCCCTCCTGGCGGCGGCAGGCTATCTGGACCTGACCATGGGAGGCCGGGCCGTGGAGATCACCGCACCACCCTACACCAATCGACGCACGGTCTACGCCCACATCGATCGGGTCAACCTGGACGATATCTTCGCCACCTTCGATTTCCCGTCTCCCACCCAGTCCAACCCGGAGCGAACCGAGACCACCGTGCCGCAGCAGGCTCTCTACGGGATGAATGACGGATTTGTCATCTCTCAGGCCCGGCTCTTGGCGAGCCAACTCGGGGAGATCCGCGAGGGCAACGTGAGGCAGGCCCGTATCGCCTACCTATTCCACCAAGTTCTCCAGCGCGATCCCTCTCCGGAAGAGCTGAATCTGGCGAGCGCCTACATCGATCAGGCTCGGGAGGAGGTAAAATCCCCTCTCGACTCGGGATGGCGCTATGGCTATGGCGTGCCGGACCCCGCGGTGTCCGCGGAAGAACGATTCACCCCCTTCCCCTTTTTCGATCGTTCGAGACAGGAACAGGGCTATCGCTTCAGCCGGGCGTTCCCCCACCAGAAAATGAAGTTTCTCTCCCTGTCGGCCACGGGTGGACACACCGGCCACAGCGCCGAACAGTCCCCGGTCCGACGATGGATCGCCCCCTACGAGGGAACCTTCCGCATTCACAGCGATCTGGAGCACCGCAGCGATAAGGGCGATGGTGTCCGACTTCGGGTCATCAGTTCGCGGCAGGGACTGATCGCCGAGCAGACGGCTTTCGATGAGACGAAGCAGCTGCAACTGGACGCCGTCGAATTGACCAAAGGAGAGATTCTGGACTTTGTCGTCGATCTCCGCGAGACGCCGGTTTCCGATAGTTTCCGTCACACCGTGGCCATCGATCGGAGCGCGGAGAAACAGTATGGCGAACCCGGCTACGCCGCACCGATCGGCGTGATCACGAACTGGGATTCTCAGGCCGATTTCGCCGGCCCCCCGCCACCGCCTCTGACCGGCTGGGAACAGCTGGCGCACGGTCTGCTCATGACCAATGAGTTCCTCTTTCTGAATTAACGAGTCTCCGAGTCTTTCCCCCCAATATCTGGATCCCTTATGAACCGAAATCCCGATTCCACTCCCCTTCCCCTGACCCGCCGACAGGTGCTGAACCGCGCCGGCTTTGGTATGGGCTCGATCGCCCTGGGCTCGCTTCTGTCCGAGATGGGGCTCAGCGCCTCGGCTCCCCCCCTTTCCGCAAATCCCCTCGCCCCGAAACCGGGGCATTTTCCCGGAACGGCGAAGCGGGTCATCCACCTCTTCATGAATGGGGGGCCCTCCCAGGTCGATACCTTCGACCCCAAACCGGCTCTGCAGAAATGGGAGGGCAAAAAGCTGGACACCTCCTCCCTGGACAACCAGGCCAAGGCCCGGACCCGCGGGGTCGGGTTTCCCACGCCCTTTTCCTTTTCCCCGCACGGCGAATCGGGCCTCGAAATCAGCGAACTGTTTCCTCTCACGGCAAAACACGCCGACGATCTCTGTGTGATCCGGTCGATGGTCAGCGACGTTCCCAACCACGAGCCGGGGTTGCTCATGATGAATACGGGCAGCCTGGCGATCCCCAAGCCCAGCGTCGGCTCATGGATTCTCTACGGACTGGGTTCGGAGAACCAGAGCCTGCCCGGCTTCGTCGTGCTCTGTCCTCGGGGCATGCCGACGGCTCAATCGGGCAACTGGCGCAACGCCTTCCTCCCGGGTATCTACCAGGGTACTTATGTCGACAGCCAGCATACCGACCCGGAGCAACTGATCGCCAACATTCGAAATCGTTATCTCTATCACGCCCAACAGCGGGAACAACTTGGACTGGTGCAGCAGCTCAATCGTCAACACGCCGGGATGCATCCGGGGAGCCCGCATCTCGAGGCCCGGATCGAATCGATGGAACTGGCCTTCCGGATGCAGACCGAGGCTCTCGATGCCTTCGATATCGGGCGCGAAAGCGAGGCGACCCGCAAGCTCTACGGAGACAGTCAGCAGGGGCAACAATACCTGCTGGCCCGGCGCCTCGCCGAGCGGGGTGTTCGCTACGTGCAGGTCTACCACGGAGCAGGCCAGCCCTGGGACTCCCACGCAGCCCTGGAGAAGAATCACCGCCGTCTCGCCCAGGAATCGGACCAGGCCATCGATGCCCTGCTCACCGACCTGAAACAACGCGATATGCTGAAAGACACTCTCATCCTCTGGGGAGGGGAGATGGGTCGCACCCCCACGGTGCAGCTGCCGGTCAACCAAAACATCGGCCGAGACCATCACACCGACGGATTCACCGTGTGGATGGCGGGAGGCGGGGTCAAGGGCGGAATGACCTACGGAGCCACCGACGAACTGGGCATCAACGTGGTGGAGAATCCGGTTCACGTTCACGATCTGCACGCCACCATCCTCCACCTGATGGGATTCGATCACGAGGCACTGACTTACCGGCACGCGGGCCGGGATTTCCGGCTGACCGACATCCACGGCAACGTCGTCCGCGATATCCTCGCGTAACGGGCGATTGCGTTCCGCTACAATTACAGGGGCGCCAGCCTCGGGGCGCCGCTCCGTGGTGACCAGTGGTAATCGTAAACAGAGTTGCTGGGCAGTCGTGGTCGAGGTGATGACGCCTCCGACCATGGTTCGGCGAATGTCTCCGTCGCGAAGGTAGAAAACCTGGATCGAATCGCTCTGGGCCAGTGCCGTCCTCATCCGGGAAAGGCTGGAGTACTAAGAAGTGCAAAAGTCTTCGGCTTTAACGTAGTTTAGATTGGGATCGTGA
>CAZLUZ010000114.1:0-16674 GCA_964562825.1 uncultured Akkermansia sp. | reverse complement strand
GGGCACCTCCCCTCGACGGACCCGGGACAGGCCAAGAGCGAGGGCGAGCCTTTGCCCCTGCCGATGGTCTCGCCCGCCCCGGTATCTTCGGGAGAGAGCCTGCTCCAGCCCGAGGCCCCGCTGATTGAGGAGACGCTACCCCTCGAGCCAGCACCCCACGTGATCCACGAACCGGTCCGTCCCGTCGACACGGCGGCGCCGCTGCTCGAGCTGGAGAGTCCTCCCCCGGCGGATTCGCCGGATCGGGAAGAGGCGACGGTCTTGCCGCCGGAAGCGGAAGCTGGTCCGAAACCGGTTTTGGCACTCTCTCACCTCTCCGCAGAGGGTGATCTCGTCGAGTCCGGCACGTCGTACGATCATCCCAACCCCTCCGGCGAAGTGCCGCCGGAGGCGCCTTCCACGGAGGTTTCCGGAGAAACAGGGGCCAGCCCGACGGATTTGCCCCGACAAACCGTGGAGGAACTTCCGGTGACGATGGTCGGCGTGGCTCCGCGCCAGGTGTCGGACCAGTTCCCATTGGCTCCGGTGCGAGTGGAAGAGGATCTCTCCGAGATCCTGGAGGAGCTGGTCGATCCCGGTCCGAGGCGAAAGCTGTCCGAGAGAACCGGCTATGTCAAAAACGAGTTGTTCATCAGCGAGGGAGCCGAGGATCCCTGGATTCTTCCTCCGGGAGCAGCCAAATCCGCCACGGGAAACACGAAAAAACCCACGCTCCGCCCCACCGTAAACGTCTGGGGCATCTTCACCTCCGTTTTCTTCTTCGTCGCCGTAGGGTTGGTGGCCTGTCTTGCCATGGCCTGGCTGATGCGGCCCACGATCTACCGGAAGATCGAGCAGACGGTCAATCGGAAGATCGAGGACAGTGGATTTTTCATCGACTACGAATCCTGGGATTACCGGCCCGGACGCGGCATCGTGCTGCGCGAGGCGACCCTCTTCGAGGATGCGGAGAGAATGATCCCCTACGCCAAGGTGGACAATGTGGGGGTCAACTCCGACGTGGTCGCCCTGCTCCAGGGGCGCTCCGGGGATGCACCGAAACTGGCCAATTTTGAGAAGTCTCATCTCGCTCTCTATCACCTCGGGCAGCCGGTGGGCGTGATCACCGCCCTGACCGGCGAACTCGAGTTCACCCCTGGGTTGGTGAAGATCGACGATATCCGGGGAAGGTTCGAGGGCGTGCGCTTCGAGGTGGAGGGCGGCGTCCGGCTTCCGCGAGAGCGGGAAGAAGACGGCCTCTCGGCGGTTTTGGAGGCGCCGGGATTCAGCAGTCTGCCCACCGCGGAACCGATTGCGGATGGGGGCACGGCGGCCCCCCTGGTATTGCTTGACCCGCCTACAGACGACGAGGACTCCGCCGCGACCGGTGTGGCCCGACCGTCTTTCGCTCCGCGCCAGGACATTGTCATACCCCGAGCTCAACCGACGCCGCCGACGGTCTCGGCGATGGAGGACGCAGCCGAGCCGGAGGCTGAACCGGAGTTGCCGGCCCTACCCGGCCCGCCGACCGAAACGGTGATTGACGACGACCCATCTGGAGAACCCCTGCTGGAGCAACCGAACCTCATTCCTCCGCCCGACGTGACCACGTCGACCTCGAACGCGCCAGAGACCATCGAGATACCTCCGCCCTACCAGACGACGTCGGATCCGGGGACCCCGCTGCCAGGGGGACCGGATGGCTCGGCCGGAAGCGGAGCAACGGTGCGAACGGAGGTGGAACCCGTGGAACTGCCCGCATTGGGCATCCTGGAAGAAATCAGCAAGTGGATTCGGGTGAAGCCGGGAGGCAAAGCTCCCGTGGTTCGTTTTGATATCGACCTCGATTTTTCCACCGCCGAACCGGTGATGAAGATCGGAGGCACCCTTGTCGACGACGAGATGACCATGGAATCCGGGTTCCTCGCCGGGATGACCTTTCGATCCGTCGAGATTCCCTTCGTCTACGATCGGTTGGCGAAAGTGATTCGAATGGACCGGTTCGCGGTCGGGTATGGTGAGGGAACGATTGCTGGTGACGCCGAGTTCGAGTTGACCGGTCATGTATTGAACCTGCGTGACGTGAGGTCCAACGTCGATCTGCTCGCCCTGGCGGAGGGGGTGAATCCGGAAATGAAAAAATCACTGGCATCGGTGACTTTCCTGGATCATCCGACGGTGACCATCGAGAATGGCCGGATACCTTTCGACAATCCTGCCGCGAGCCAGCTGGAGTTCACCTACGAACAGTGGGAGGGGATGCGGATCAAGACAGAGAAGCGGGAACTCCCGATCGAGGAGATCCGGGGGGAGTTGAAGCTGACCGGTACCTCCCTGTCGACCCGCGATTTGCAGCTCAGGGTCTTCGGGGGCGATGCCTCTCTCTCGGGAACGATGCGGCTTGGCGAACCCGGCATGCCCTTTAGCGGAGGGTTGCAGATGCGCTCTCTCTCCATGGAATCGCTGGCACAGTATTCCGGCGTGGACAGCGATATGATGCGGGGGCTGCTGGATCTCGACTACAACGGCACCGTGGGCAAGGAACTGAAGATGCTCACCGGCAGTGGCAACCTGCAACTGCGCAACAGTCAACTCTACAAAGTGCCGGTGGTGGGGCCGATCCAGCGCCTGCTCGGGGCAGCGATTCCGGTTTTCGGTGCCGAGAACGAGAGTGGGGTGACAGGTAGCTTCGTCGTCGAATCAGGGGTGGTGATGAGTCCGGACCTGGTTGTGCGCAGCGATGGCACCCGAATCCTGGTCCGGGGGCAGGCGGATTTTTCGCGACAGGTCACCGCCTTCAATGCGGAGGCTAGTCTCGAGGGGCCGCTGGGAGTGGCGACGGGACTGGTCAGCGAGTCGATAGAAGTCGAGGGGCGCGGAGCTCTGCAGAGCCCACAGATTCGACTGAAGGGTGGGGCCTTGCCCGCGGCTTTCACCTCCGAGCTGGCGCGCGGTGTTCTCGACATCTCTGACGGCAGCGCCGAGGCGATGGCGGCGGTGATGCAGGAAATCGCCGCGGGTTCCAACGCGGTGGGTTCGCTGCTCAACGGAGTCGGGGGAGGCGGGAGAAGTGCCGCTGGAGCCATCCTTCGCGAAATCGCGGGCGAAGAGGCGAATGGTGAAAATCTCACCCCGACACCGGCGGGCGCTCTTCTCGATGGAATTCGGCGCGCCGTTCCGGTGGGCGGGGAAGAGTGATAACGAGGAGAAAGCTCGCGCCCGGTCTCCGGCGGTGCCGAGCCGGGGCGCTCGATTTCAGTGGTTTTCCCTCACACCGAAGTCGCTGAGGCCGATCCACTCCGGCTTGAGCCGGTCCTGGAGGTTGTGTTTCGCGCGGTGAATGAGGACCCAGAGATTGTTCGACGAGATATCCAGGTCCCGGGTGATTTCTTCGGTGGTTTTGCCTTCGAATTCGCGCATGCGAAAGGCTTTCTGCATTGTCTCGGGGAGTTCACTCACCGCCTCCTCCAGATCGGCCATGAATTCGGCGCGCTCTGTCGATGCGACGGGTTGCCCCGTGTTGCGCAGGTCCGGCTGGCGGTCGAACCACGCTTCGCGCTGGTCTTCGTCCTGTGCCGTGACGACATCTCCGGCCAATACCGCCTGACGGCGACCGGTTTTGCGGTAGTGGTCGATGATCTTGTTTCGCAGCACGCCGGTGAGAAATGTTTTTTCGCTGCAGTCGCCGCGAAATCGGTGCCGTGCCTTCCAGGCGGAGACAAAAGTATCCTGAACGAGATCTTCGGCGGTGTAGTAGTCGGAGACCCGCTTCAGGGCGAAGCGGATGAGGTAGTCGCGGTATCTGTGGTTCCAGTTTTCGGGATCGATGGTGTCCCGAGCCGAATGGTCAACGGTAAGGCTCATATAAACTAGCGGTTTTGCAGAGTAGTCTGGGAGGGGACGTGTCAGCAGTCGAAAGACTTAGACAAAAAACAGACAATTCTGTTCAAACCGCCTTTTGTCCAAAGGCTGTCCCGCAGGGGACAGTCCTCAGGAGCGCAGGGACCGCAACAAGGTTACGGCGCCGGCGCGTGCCGAGTTCACCGGCCAGAGCTCCCGAATGTTCTGTGCTTCGGAGGTCGCACCGGAATAGAGGAGAAAAATCTGGTCGGCAACTTCGGTCGTTCGGGGAGTGTCGCCGAATTCCATTTCGATGAGCGCTCGGAAAAACTTCCGAACCGAACGTTTGTGGCTCTGGATTCGGGTATAGATGCCCCGCGCCTTGGCATCCACCATGGCACTCGTGTTCGAGTACGGACAGCCCCGGAAATCGCAGGTGAGAAGAAACTTCGTCAACTCATCGAAATACCGGCCCACCTTTTCCTCGGCCGACAGGTCGCTTTGCAGGATCTCAGATCTCGAAATCTCGGACCGTTCGTGCACCCGCTGCAACCAGGCTTCGCAGAGGGATTCCTTCGAGGGGAAATGTTGGTAAAAGCTGGCCTTGGCCGTGTCGGCCCGGGCGATGATCTCATTGATGCCCACATTCGAGTACCCGTCCCGATGAAACAATTCAGCGGCGGCGTCGAGGATGCGATCTCTCGCGTTTGGTTTTCCCATAGGAAGGCCAAGATAACAGCGGACAGACCTGTCTGCAAGCATCGTCGGGCCGCGGTAGGGGGGGGTGGTCCGTGGAATGCCGCCGATCAGGGGGAACCGAGGCGAAAGCACCTGACGCTGTCTTTGGTGCGGAAGAACAGGTCCCGGCCCACGATGGCGGGCGAAGCGCAGTAAAGTGCGGCGATCTTCGTCTTACCGAGCACGGTGTACTCTTCCGGGGACGCCGATATCATGGAGAGCAGGCCTCCGCGGTTCTCGTAGACGAGAATCTTTCCGTCGGCGAGGATCGGGGAAGAAATCTCGGATTGCATGGGGCGTTCCCACCGGACTTCCCCCGTCTCCAATTCGATGCAGAGGTGCCGGGAACTGCCCAGGTAGTAAAGAAATCCGCCGTGAATGATCGGGCTGGAACTGTAGCGACGTGCCGTGAAATTTTTCGTCCAGAGCTTCTCCGGTTCCCCTTCGCCGAGGCGGTAGACGCTCATGTTGTTTTCCTCGTTCCGACTGATCACCGCGAGAAAATCTCCGGAAATGGCGGGAGTGGCGTCCCCGCCTCCGGGAAGCGTCCACTGAATCTCTCCGGTTTCGGCGTTTACCCCTACGATCTGGTTCGACGAATTGCAGATGACGACGCCTCCCCAGGCGTTCGGCGAGGGATTGGAACTCTTGATCTGGGTATTCTCCCAGACCACTTCGCCGGTGTCGGCATCGAAAGCGGTCAACCGGTCCTGTTGGAGGTAGATCCTGCCGTGGGCGAGCAGGGGAGATGAGGCGGGGCCCTTGCGACCCTCCAGCGGGGAGCGCCAGAGCTCGCGACCATCCGTCTCGTCGACGCAATAGATGTGATCGCTGAGAGCGGCGTAGATGCGGCCGTCGGAAACCACAGGGGTGCTGGAGGAGGACCGTCCGCTCGGGCTGCCGGGAACCTCGAATCGCCAGTCCTCTTCACCGGTGGCGGCGTCGAGGGAAAGAATCACGTCGGTGGCCTTCTTCTCGGTCGCCGGCACCTTGGAGAGCACCTCTGCCTTGACCGAATCGCTCCAGTCCCTCTCCGCGACCCAGGCTTCAAGTTCCTCCTGGTTGGCGAACACGTGCCGCGTCTTTGCGTTGATCTCCTCGAGCACCGCGATGGAGATGGCGTTCGGGCCCTTGATAAAGCGGCTGACCACCCAACTGCCGAGGGACAGTTTCTCTTTTTCGTCGAGGTGGTCGTCGACCCATTGCCGGGCATAGTCTTCCAGTGCCTTGCCCCGGAGTCTCCGGCTCAGGTTCATCCGGTCGTGTTCCATCTTCTCGACGACTGCGGGATCGAGGCGTCGGGTCGACCGGTGGCCCAGATCCGACAGAACTCGCTGGGTGAACTGGCGCTTTTCGGTAGGCTCGTCGCGATGCCAGACCAGCGCGAGAATCACCCGTCCCTTGGATACCACCGGACTGCCGTGGCCTCCATCGTAGTCGCTCGGAATACCCGGCACTTCCCAGAGTTCCACCGGCGGATTCTCTTCCGTGAGGTGGGGAAGGGGGGCGGTATTGACGGCGACCCCGTCCCGGTTCGGTCCGCGCCACTGGGGCCAGTCGGCCAGTGCAGAGCCCGTCACGCAGGCCCCCAGGAAAAAACAAAGAAGGCTCGATCTCATCTGGGGGAACGGATACTCTGGTCCGCGGGTTCCACAACTGGCGCGATCCACGGGGCCAACCCGGACCCCTTTTCCGCTTTCGTTCCGTGCCGCACTGGGAATTCCACTTTTTTTTTCGGTTTCCCGTAGTAACGCACAGGGTCGAATTCGAGCGTGGGCCCGCAAACATGAGGTGGGGCCGCCGCAGCGCGACGGGTCGCCTCAGCAAACAACACCGATGAAGAGAGTTCCCACGATCTGTCTCTGGTTGGATTCCGGAGACCTGGACCTGGTTAACCGATGGATGAGTGAGGGATCACTTCCTCACTTGGCGAAGCTGGAGCGGGATGTTTTTTTTGCCGACCTCTGTGGGTTCACTAATTCCCTCGCCGAGATCGTTCAATCGGTATCGGCCACCGGCTGCGGACCGGAGACCAACCACTACTGGGGGACCCGACTTTTCGACCGGAAGCGATATCGGATCCATCACCGGGGGGGCTGCGAATTCGAGAAACGGAAACCCTTCTTCGCTCTGGGGGAGGATGCGCGCGTGGCGGTGGTCGATTTTCCTCAGTACCGTCTGAACGCAGAGGTAAACGGGCTTCAAGTGGGAGGCTGGGGGGCTCACGCCCCTATGGTCGATTTCTCCACCATTCCACCGGAGTTTGCAGAGGAAATCGAATCCGAGATTGGAGCGCACCCCACGGCGGCGCCCGGGCGGGAACATGCCAACATGGAGAGCGCAGCCGAGATGCAGAGTCTTTTCGACCGCCTGCTCGACGGCATCGAATTGCGGCGGAAGCTCTTCGATAGAATCCTGGAGAAAGAGCCGTGGGATCTTTTCGTGGCTTGCCTCTCCGAAACCCACAAGGGGGGGCATTACTACTATCCCAGCCACGGGAACCAACATTTCGTGAAAGATGACGACCCGTTCTTCCATCTCCGCGAGATCTACAGCAAAATTGACGACCTCATCGGTGGGCTGAGGGAACGCTGGGGGGAGGGGCGGAACTTCGTGGTTTACTCGATCGAGGGCATCGGACCGAACAACGAGGAATCGGACGGCATCTTCGTGCTCCCGGAGATTCTGATTCGGGACTCCTTTGGTCGGGGTGCCTTCGATTTCGCGGAGGCGCAGCGCCACCCCTCACCCGAGAAAGAGGCGGGAATTGAGGATTGGACGATGGAGGCGTGGCATTGCCGACGCCGCATCGGGCGAACCTCCGCCTGGTTGCGGGAGATGTTGCCTCCGCAGACGGCCGTCGCCCTCGAGCGGCTCCTGCGGTTGCCTCCCTCGCCGATCCATCCCCTGCGATGCGATTACCTCAATTTTCAGCCGGCCATGTGGCTCCAGCCTTACTGGCGCTACATGCGAGCGTTTGCCCTGCCCACTTTTTCCAGCGGATTCGTCCGCATCAATCTGAGGGGGCGCGAAGGCAGGGGGGTGGTCCCATTTCACGCGTATGACGCCGAGTGCGAGAGGATCACGCAATTGCTGCGCGAGTTTCATCATCCCGAGACCGGGGAACCGATGGTGACCGACGTGGAGCGGACGAGGAAGGATCCTCTCGACGATGGTCTGGACAAACCCCTGGCTGACCTCGTGGTGTCGTGGAATAACGAATGTGGGGAAATCCGCTTCGTCTCCGATCGGCTCGGGGAGATCGGTCCCGTCCTGCCGCTCCGCTCCGGCAGCCATATTCCCACAGGATTCTGCGTCGGTGCGGGAGCCTCGGTTCCCCTGGTTCCGGAACGGATTCCGGGTCACGTCCTGCATTTCGCTCCGACCATCCTGCACCTGGCCGGCTTGCAGGGACGTCAGGCCTTCGACCGGCCTCCGCTCGTCTTGCGTCCAACGCGGCTGGCGGCCTGTCTCTGCATCCGAAACGAGGAGCGGTTTCTCGCGGAGAACCTGCGTTATCATCACGCTGTCGGGGTGGAAAAGATCTTTCTCTTTCTCGACCGGTGCGACGACAGGTCTCGGGAAATTGCGGCATCCCTGCCCTGGGTGGAGGCCTACGAGCTGGACCCCGCCGAGACGGAGACGTTTTCCTACATCAGCGACATCCACTTTCGCTGCATGAACATCGCGTTGTCGAAGGCATCGGCACAGGGCTTCGACTGGCTTCTCACCCTCGATGCGGACGAGTTTGCCTACGGCGACAATCTGGGGGAGAAGACTCCTGGGGAGGAACGGACCCCCGGGGAGTTGCTCCGTGATGCCGATCTTACGACCATGCTCAGCGACGTCCCCGAAGAGATTCTGGAGGTTCGTCTGCCCACTCGGGAGGTGGTGCCCTGCCGGGAGAAGCAGCACGAGCCCTACTACCGGCAGAGCTATTTCTGCGGCCCCAAGTTGTTTCCCCGGATGCTGTTTCATCCGGTCAGCGGTGAATCCGAACCCTGGGAGGGGAACCTGGGGCACACCCAGGGAAAATCGGTGATTCGGACCACGGCAAGGGTTTCGGCCTTCGACTCTCACCGCTGGGCCCCCCGACAGGCCTTCGGGGAAGACGGTCGCCTCCAGTTTGCTCCGGTGCCTGCGATGGAGAAGGGATGGCACGCGCACTTTTTCCTGACTTCCGCCGATCACCTCGAGGAAAAGGGTGGGAAGCACGGATTTCAACCCGGGCAATGGCCCTGCCAAAGCCCGGTCGAACGACCCATCCAGATTTTCAAGGAGGCGTGCCGGGAAGGACGGGCCAGTAGCCTCCGCGAGCACGCCCTGGACCGCTTTATCCCCAGCTCCGATGAACTCGCCGAGGCCGAGAAGCGCAGGCAGGTGACCCGGGACGATCGGCTTCGTCGACTGATCGAACACATTCTGGAAACTTCGCCACCTCCCGGCCCTCCTCGCGATCCCGAGCCCATCCGGTTCGCCGGTGCGGAACAGCCGGACACGGTGCTCGACTACAGCGCCGACGTGGTTCGACCTGAATTGCTCGAAGGATTTTATCCTGTGGAATTGTTGCACAACACCCCCTTTCGATGGATGAGACCTGAAGCTTCCATTCGCCTGCTCCTCGGAGAGGGCGAGTACCGGCTCCGGGGAAGCACGATCGCGGAGCTGGATCCCGATCGACGCCGGATACGCCGGCTGCGCCTTCGTGTCGGGGACAGGAAAGTCAATGATCTCGAAATCGATTTGGAGCGGGCCAGTTTCTCGGCCCGGGTCGAGCTTCGTGCCGGGGAAAGCGGAGATGGGATCCTTCGACTGGAAGCGGATCGGAAGAAAGCCACTGACGACGGAGAGAGAATCCTGGCGTTTGCCCTGAATCAACTCGTTTTCGAGAAAGTCTGAGCCGTCCCGCCGACGAGGGGGAAGCCCGGATCGTATTGTCCCGAGCTGGGGAAGCACGGATGGAAGGAGAAATTGACCGGAAACCGAGGGTTACCTACATCACCGCCGGAGCGGGAGGTATGTATTGCGGGAGTTGTCTCCGGGACAATGCCCTGGTAGCCGAGCTGGAGCAACTCGGTTGGGACATCCTGCTCCTCCCCCTCTACACACCGATCCGGACGGACGACGTCGATCGTTCGGTGGACCAAGTCTTCTTCGGCGGGATCAACGTCTACCTTCAGCAGAATATCCCTCTGTTCCGCCATCTCCCGGGCCTGCTCGACCGTTGGCTGGACAATCCGCGCCTCATCCGCCGTGTCACGGCGAAAAGCATGAGCGTCGACGCGAGCAAGTTGGGGGCGATGACGCTTTCCATGGTGCGTGGAGAGGACGGCTATCAGCGGCGCGAAGTGGGCAAGCTGTTGCGTTGGCTCGGCCAGACGGCCCGGCCGGAATTGGTCTGCCTGACCAATCTTCTCGTGGGTGGCTCGATCCCCGCGATAAAGCGGGAGCTGGGCGTGCCCGTGCTCGTCACCCTCCAAGGCGATGACGTTTTCCTCGACGAACTGAACGAGCCTTGGCGGGGCCGGGTGCTGTCAGCGATGCGGGAGCTGGCTCAACAGGTCGACGGCTTTCTCACCTTTTCCCGTTTCTACCGCGATCGCATGGCCGACCTCCTCGAGGTTCCCCCGGGCAAGATTCACCTCGTTCCGTTGGGGATCGATTCCCGGGGATTCGATGTCGTTTACCGGGAGCGGCAGACACGCCGGAGGGGAAAAACGATCGGCTATTTCGCTCGGATCTGCCCGGAGAAGGGGTTTGACCTCGCGGTGGGGGCCTTCCTCGAACTGGCGGCGCGGGACCCGGAGGTCCGGCTGCTCGCGGGGGGATGGCTCTCGGAGAAGGACCGACCCTTTCTCGCGGCCCAGTTAGCCAGAGTCGAGGCCGCCGGGCTCGGGGAACGTTTCTCCTATCTCGGGGCGCCCGACAACGAGGGAAAACTGGCTTTCTTCCGCGAGATCGACATCTTCTGCGTCCCGGCGCGGTTTCTCGAGCCAAAAGGGCTCTACGTGCTCGAGGCGATGGCTTGCGGGATTCCGGTGGTGGCGCCCGACGCAGGGGCCTTTCCCGATTACCTCGCCGAGAGCGGAGGCGGCAGACTGTGCCGGCCCGGCGATGAGGCTGACCTGGTGAAGCAACTGACCGAGGTGGAACCGGAGTGCGGTTCCCGGGGCCGTGCCTGGGTGCAGGAGCGAGGCACCCGGCGGGCCATGGCGGAGGTCACCGGAGAAATTTTTCTGAGCTTCTGCCAGCCCGCGGAAGCCGATGGCGGCGGGTCACCGGGACACGCTCCGGGGGGCGGAAGCTAGCCCTTCCCCCGGGTGCGGGTGTTGCCCGCCCGGGCGTTTTTCTCGATGTGCTCGATGATGATTCCGGCCACGTCCTTGCCCGTGACCTGCTCCACGCCCTCCAGGCCGGGAGAGGAATTTACCTCCAGCACGACGGGGCCGTGGTTCGCCCGAAGCAGGTCGACCCCGGCGACGCCCAGGCCCATGATTCTGGCCGCACGAACCGCGGTGGAGCGTTCCTCCGGGGTGATCTTGACCATGCTGGCTTCGCCTCCGCGGTGCAGGTTGGAGCGAAATTCGCCTTTCCTGGCCCGGCGGCACATCGAGGCGACCACTTTTTCCCCAACCACGAAGCAGCGGATATCGGCGCCGTTGGCCTCGGCGATGAATTCCTGGGCCAGAATGTTCGCATCGAGCCCGCGAAAGGCTTCGATCACCGATTCGGCCGCCTTGCTGGTCTCGGCGAGAACGACTCCCATGCCCTGGGTGCCCTCGAGGAGTTTGATCACGATGGGAGCACCGCCCACCTGTTTGATCAGGTTTCCCGTTGCCTTGGAATCGTGGGCGAAGGCCGTTACGGGGAGACCAACTCCCTTCCTCGCGAGGAGTTGCAGGCCGCGCAGCTTGTCTCGGGACCGGGTGATGGCGACCGACTCGTTGACGCTGTAGACGTCCATGGTCTCGAATTGACGGACCACGGCGGTGCCGAAGAAGGTGTGGGTGGCTCCGATGCGTGGAATGATGGCGTCGAACCCCTCGAGTTCCTCCGCTCCAAGGAAGATTCGGGGACGGTGGGCCGCCACCACCATGTGGCATTTGAGGTAGTCGATCACTTTTACCTCGTGTCCCCGTTTGGCGGCCGCGTCCGCGAGCGACCGCGTGGAATAGAGGGAGTTATCGAGTGACAGAATGCCAATCTTCATGGGCGAAAATGGAGGGGTGCGATTCGGGTCTTCGGGTGGGCAGGTTAAGCCCCGTAAAGAAAATCTGGCAAACTAAGATTTTGTTTCCTTGCTCGTCCGCCTGTCGCCGTCGTCCTGCCGTGGGCCGACAGCCTGTCCCCGGTTCCACGGCGGAAGCCCGAAGTAGGCCGCGAGCGTGGCCGCGACATCGGCAAAAGACTCCCGGATACCCAGGCAGCCCCTGATTCCCTCCGCGCGCAGGAGCAGGGGAGTGCGTTCGCGCGTGTGATCGGTGCCGATCCAGGTAGGATCGTTCCCGTGATCGGCGGTGATGATCAAGAGGTCGCCTGCTTCCACGCGTGGGAGGAAATCGTTCAGCCACCGGTCGAACGCCTCCAGAGCCCGGGCGTAACCGCCCACGTCGCGGCGATGGCCGTAAAGCATGTCGAAGTCCACCAGGTTGGCGAAAAAGAGAACGGGTTCGCGCGGCGGTGCTTCCCACAATGCGGCGATCCGTAGCATCCCCTCGTCGTTCCCCTTGGTCGGGTGGGATTGCCGGATGCCCTGGCCGGCGAAAATGTCGGCGATTTTACCGATTCCCACCGTGGTTACTCCGTTTGCCTCTAGAGCATCGAGCACCGTGGGAGGCGGGGGGAGGGAAAAATCCCTGCGGTTGGAGGTGCGGTGAAAGGAGCCCGGTCGCCCGGCGAAGGGTCGGGCAATCACCCTGCCGATGCGCTCCCGATCCGCAATGGGGCGGCAGGCGCGGCAGATGGCGAAGAGTCGCTCCAAAGGGAAAAGATCCTCGTGCGCCGCAATCTGGAGAACCGAGTCGGAACTGGTGTAGAGAATGGGGTGGCCGGTGCGGAGGTGTTCCTCGCCAAGTTCCTCCAGGATGACGGTGCCCGATCGGGCGTAGTTGCCGATGAAACGGGTACCCGCGGCCGCCTCGAGTTCCGCGACCAGGGGTGCGGGAAAGGAGGCGAAAACGGAGAACGGTTTGTCGGTGACGGCTCCCGCGATCTCCCAGTGCCCCGTGGTGGTGTCCTTGCCCGCCGAGCGCTGGGTGAGCGCTCCCCAGGCCATGGCGGTCTCGGCGGGGAGAGGATCCTCCCCCGCAGCGAGCCGTTCGGCATGGTGCAGTCCGGAGCGATCGAGTGTGGGAATGGAGAAGCCGGGATCGTGCTGACGGATGTGCCCCATCGTATTGGCCCCCGCATCGCCGAAGTCCGCCGCATCCGGCGCGTGCCCGATACCGACGGAATCAAGAACAATAAGTAGGGCGCGCTTCATGGCCCGGCACGAAACGGGATGACCTCCACTCGATGCGATGGCCGTGAATGATCTCCCCGTCGAAATGAAACCAGGCGTCGAACTTTTTTCCCTGGAGCATCTGGGGCAGCCAGAAGCGGTCGTCGGCCCACATGCGGTGGTAGGGAATCTCGTCGAAGCGAAACCACTCCGGCGCTGCCTCCCGCGTCTCCCGGGGGTGGCCCCGGAAGTGGAATCCGCGGAACACGGTGCAGTGCAGGGCGAGTCCGTCGACGAACTGAAAATGCAGGACCCCCATCTCCTCGAGGTCGGTGGGCACGATGCACAATTCCTCCTCCAGTTCGCGAACCGCGGCGTCGAGTGCGCTCTCGCCTTTCTCCAGCTTCCCCCCGGGTCCGTTGATCTTGCCCGCCCCGAGTCCCGTCTTTTTGTGGATCAGCAGGACCTGTTTCTCGGCGCGATCGATCATGAACGCGAGGTTGGCGATCATGTTCGGGCGCCATTCGGGAGGAAAGCGATCGCAGACAGGCGGGCTCATGCGGGGGGAACCTCCCGCGACTTTTCCGGTCTGTCATCCGGAAATCGGAGCGAGCAGATTGTCCAGGTCCTTTTCCGAAAAATCCAATTTCTGGGGCGCGCCCTCCAGGATGCCCTCGAACAACGCGCGCTTCTTGTCCTGCAGCATCAGGATCTTCTCCTCGATGGTGCCTTCGCTGATGAGCTTGTAGACAAAGACCGGGTTTTTCTGCCCGATCCGATAGGCCCGGTCGGTGGCCTGGGACTCGAGGGCCGGATTCCACCAGGGATCGTAGTGGATCACGGTATCCGCGCGGGTCAGGTTCAGTCCGGTGCCTCCGGCCCTCAGGCTGATGAGGAAGACGGGGACGGCGCCCGACTGAAATCGGTCGCAGAGAGCGCCGCGGTCGCGGGACTGGCCGGTCAGGGTGAGGTAGGGAATGCCGAGGCCGTCCAGTTCCTCCTCGATGAGGTCGAGCATACGGGTGAACTGGGAGAAGATCAGGATGCGTCGCCCCTCCGCGGCCATGCCGGGCAGCCACTCCAGGAGAAGTCGGAGCTTGGCGCTTTCACTGACTTCGCGGGCACTGGGCAGGGAGAGGAGGCGGGGATGGCAGCAGATCTGTCTCAGTTTCATCAGGGCCTCCAGAACGAGCAGTCGGGACCCCTCGATGCCGTGGCGCTCGATCTCGTCGCGGACCTCGCGCTGCACCGCGGCCCGAACCGCTTCGTAGAGATCGATCTGGCAGGAGTCGAGTTCCACCTTGCTCACGATCTCGGTCTTGGGGGGGAGGTCCGTGGCCACCAGGCTCTTGGTGCGGCGCAGCATCAGCGGTGCCACCCTTTCGGCGAGCCGTCGGCGCCGGGTCTCATCGCGGTGTTTCTCGATGGGAATGCGGAAACAGCGGGTGAAACTCTCCTCGGACCCGAGAAAACCGGGCATGAGAAAGTGAAAAAGAGACCACAGTTCTCCGAGGTGGTTTTCGATAGGCGTGCCCGAGAGACAGAGACGGTGCCGGGCGTCGATGCGGTAGGCGGCGCGTGTTACCCGGGCGGTGGCGTTCTTGATGGTATGGGCTTCGTCGAGGACGACGTAGTGGAAGGATTGGAGAAGCAGTTCCTCGGCGTCGCGGAGCAGGACGGGATACGAGGTGATGACCAGATCGGAGTAACCCATCACGGGGTAATACTTCTTGCGCTTGGGCCCCTGGAGCACGAGCACGGAAAGGGAAGGTGCGAACTTCCGGGCCTCCTTTTCCCAGTTCGGCACAACGCTTTTCGGAGCGATAATCAGCGTGGGCAGATCGGCGCGCCCTGAGATTTTCTCGTGGTGGAGGTGACACAGGGTCTGGATCGTCTTACCCAGGCCCATGTCGTCGGCCAGGATGCCGCCCACTCCCTGCTCCCGGAGGAACTGCAGCCAGCGGAAGCCGTCCCTCTGGTAGGGCCGCAGGGTGGCCCGAAAGTCCGCCGGGGCTTCGGGATCGACGGTGGGCCGGAGGGAGGCGAAATCCTCGGCCAGCTGGCGCACCCGCGTCGGCGCCCGATTCACCAAGCCATCCTCCCCTCCTCGGGCCAACAACTGGGCGGCGCGCAGGGGGTGGACCCGGATGCTATCCGAGTCGGTGAGAGGGGAGTCGTCGAAAATCTCGGTGAGGATGCCGAGGATGGCATGGAGCTTTCTCGTCGGAATGGCCAGGTATTCCTCCCCATCGTCATCGAGCCGCAGCGAGATGCGTTCGTCCTCGGGCAACGATTCCGGATCCGCGATGAGGAACCCCGGCGGCTGGCCCTCGAGGTATTTGACGAGGCAGGGAGCGATGTTGATGCGCCTGCCATCCACGACGACGCCGCACTCGAACTCGAACCAGTCGAGCGGATCCGCGGGGTCGTCTTGCCCCCGAATCTCCCCATACCATTCGGAGGATTCCACCACCCGGAGGTCGAGATCGGAGGCGACGCGGATGGTGCATCCCAAGTCCTCGATCACGCGACGGTGGTTGGCCAGGAATTCGGCCCAGAAGAGGTCCTGGCCGGAGCGGGAATCCCCGGGGTGAGCGTAGCAATCGTGTAGCTCCGGGGGGACCTCATCGCAGGGATGAAGCGAAACGAGGGGCTTCAGACCGCGTTCCTCGATCGCCCGGAGCAGCTCGTCCGTGGGGTTCTCGAATCGGAGAAGCACCAGATTTTCGGGCACGGCGCGGGCATCCGAGTCCTCCCAGTGAAGAATGCCCGCCCGGACATCCCGCGAAAACAGATGGAGCACAGGAGCCTGAGGGATGGCGGACAAGCGCGAGGGAGAGCGGGCGGCACCTCCTGTTTCCGACATCGCGGCAAGGAGCAGGGCAGCCACGGGCAGGGACTGACGTTCCGCCCGGAAAGGTCCGGCGCGGCCATCGATGAGCCATTCTCCGTTGAGGGTTTTCTGCACCAGCAGCCCAACCTCCCGGGTCTCCGCTTCGCCGCCCTCGTCGACGTGGCCGAAAATCCCGGCGAAGTTTCCCTGAACGTTGCAGGTGACAATCCTTACCGCATTGTTCTCGACCAGACGTCGGGCCGACTCGAGGATGGATGGCGAAAAAAAAGAATGGGCATCACCGCAAAAAGGCGGATGATCCAGATCGATGTCGCCGAGAATTCCGCGGGCGGTGGCACCGCGGCCGCGGGTTCGATGGGCCGATGGAGATTGGAGGTCAGGTGGGGTCACAATGAGGGGAGCAAAGTGACCGATTAGCTAGATATCTAGATTATCAACCTTTCTTAAGTAAAAAACCTCTGTTCAGTCTTTCCCCTTCTTTCTGATTTACGGGAAATGCGTGGGCGGGAGGGAGTGCCGCGCCCGGGCCCTGGCGGGCGCGGTTTCGGTTCAACTGTGGGCCTCGCCCACTTGGATCATGGTGTCGAGGATCGTGTTCCAGGTTTCTGGATTCTCCAGCGTGGCGTTGGGGAACATGCAGCCATCCCAGCAGATGTGTTTGATCCCCCGGCTCTGGTAGTCCTGAAGCCAATAGCCGGCGCATTTCACGATGTCGAGCTTGCCATTGGGGTCATCGGCGGGGCAATGTTTGCCGGTCTTGTCGTGAGTGCCCGCGCCGTGGACCGTGCCGTCGTTCTGGGCCACGTGGAAGTCGATCGTCCAG
>CAZLUZ010000113.1:0-16694 GCA_964562825.1 uncultured Akkermansia sp. | reverse complement strand
TGATGGGTCGGAGCCGCGATCGCGCCGCATCCACGATCGCCTCGAAAAGTTCGGAGCCCCCGGCGACCTGCCGGTCCATTTCGTCGATGAGAAGGATGGCGTTGTTCACGATGATGCCGATGAGAGCGATCATCCCGAGCAGGGTCATGAATCCGAAGGTGGACCGGGTGAGAAGCAAGCCCGGCACGACCCCGCAGAGCATGGGAGGAATGGTGAGGACAATGATGGCGAACCGACGGATGCTGTTGAACTGGGCGATGAGGATGAGCGCCAGCGCCGCCATCGAGAGGGGCATGCCGGCGGCGATGCCTCCCTGAGCCTCGGCACTTTCCTCCTGTTCGCCACCGTATTCGATGCGGTATCCCCGGGGCCAATCGTCGCGGGCGGTGATCTCGTCCACGATAGGGCGGACCTCGGCGAGCACCTCGCTCGAGTACCGCCCCCGCACCTTGCCTTTGAGCGTCATGACCCGGACGGTGTCTTCGCGCAGGATGGAACCGGGAAGAAACTCGACTCGGGTATCGGCGACCTGACTGAGGGGCACGACGCCCTGGGGAGCGAAGATGGGCAGATCGGGGATGCGCTCGGGACGGGTCCGGTAATCGTCTCTCGATCGCATGATTACGGGAATGGAGTCGGTTCCCTCCCGGTAGTGGGTCACCCGGGTGCCGTCGAACTGCAGATTGAGGGCATCGGCGATGTACCTGGTATCGAGGCCGAGCCGGGCACTGCGGACGGGATCGGGGTCGATGGAGACCTGCTTGGTCCAGGCGCCCCAGCTGTCGCGCAGGTCATAGAGACCGGGGACTTCTCGGATCGCGAGCATGATCCGCTCCCGCAACTGGTAGAGCGTGGCCAGATCCTCCCCGTAGAGGCGGAGCTGGATCGGGTCACCCACCGGCGGGCCGTTCTCCAACGGTTTGGCGTTGATCCTGGCCGAGGGAAAGGAATCGAGCCCGTGACGGTTTACCCGGTCGACGAATTTTTTGATTTCCCTGGGGTCCTCGGTGTGCGTGATCACACTGAGGAAGGCATAGTTGGGGTTCGCCTGCTCGGGACTCAGGGCGAGGTACCAGCGCGGTCCGCCGTCGCCGATCCAGGCGGATACCGATTGCACCACATCGGCATGTTCCTGCAGCAACCAGTCTTCCACCGCACGCACCCGGTCCTCCGTTTCCTCGATCGCTGTGCCCAGGGGGAGATTCACGTCGATGACGAACTGTCCGCGTTCGTTCGGGGGGAAGAAAATGTTGGGGACCTGACGGAAGCCGAGCGCTGCCGCCAGAGTCAGGGCGAGGATCAGGGCCGGGTATCCCCATTTCAGACGGAGGAGTGCGCGGAGGGATGCTTCGTACGGGGCGTAGAGCCGGTTGAAAAGCAGCCCGACCGGCGTATCCCGCTTCAGGGGGCGGAGAAAGAAATAGCAGAACAGGGGGATGACCGTCAGCGACAACACCCAACTGCTCAGGAGAGTCAGCGAGACGACGGCGAAAAGGCTGAAGGTGAACTCGGCGGTATTTCCCGAGGCGAGAGCGATGGGGGAGAAGGCGGCGATGGTGGTGCCCGTGGCTGCGAGCAGCGACAGGCTGAGGCTGCTCACCGAATCGATGACGGCGGACCGGCGATCCTGTCCCTCGTCGAGTCGCACCAGGATCTGTTCGCTGACGACGACAGCGTTGTCGACGAGCAGTCCCAGCGCGATGATCAGCGCCGCGATAGACATCATCTCGAGCAGGACTCCGGCAGCCGGCATCAGGCTGAAGCAGCAGAGGATCGCCGAGGGAACCAGGATGCCGACGATGAGGGCGATCCTCCAGCCGGCGAAGGACAGCATGACGAGCACGACGAAAAAGAAAGCCTGGCCGAGATTGACGATAAAATTTCTGATCGAATCCTGCACGTAGCGGGGCTGATAGAACATGGTTTCGATATCCAGGCCCACCGGCAGGGTGGCTTCGATCTGATCCATGCGGGCTCGGACCCTCTCTCCGATCTCGGTGACCACGCCACCCTCGATCATCGAAACGGCGATGCAGAGCACCCGTTCTCCGTTGAAATGGGTGAAGCTTCTCGGTGGGTCGATGGTGGAGCGTTCGATGTCGAGGACGTCGGAAACGCGCAGAGACGAGGTCTCGCCGGGTGAGGAGATTTGGTAATCGGCCAGTTCCTCCAGCGATTCGAATTCCCCCAGGGTGACGAGGTTGAGCCGCTCCGGGCCGGTCTTCAGACTGCCGCTCGAGGCCGCCATGTTCTGGGCGGAGATCGAGGCCATGACCCGGTCTGGTGACACCCCGTAGGCGCTCAGTTCGCTGCTGGAAAACTCCAGGTAGACCCGTTCCTCCTGGTTCCCGTGGAACTCGACCTTGGCCACCCCGTCGAGCGCGAGGATCTCATCCCGGATGCCCTCGGCCACATCGCTCAATTCGCCGAAGGTGAATCCGTCGCCCCTCAGGGCGAAGACATAGGGAAACACCTCGCCAAAATCATCGTTGATTCTTGGTCTGGAGGCTCCCTGGGGCAGTTCGACGTCGCCGAGACGATGGCGCACGTCTGTCCAGATATCTTCCATGTCGAAATATCTTTCGTCGATTTCGACGGTGACGATGGAGATTCCCGGCTTGGAGGTGGAGGAGATCTGCTTGACTTCGGCGAGCTGCCGGATGGCCTGTTCGATCGGTTCGGTGACCTCCTGCTCCACCTGAACCGTGGTGCGGCCGGCGTAGTTGGTGATGATCACCGCATTGCGGATGGTGAACTCCGGCATCTCCAGCCGGCCGATGGTGAGAAAGGTGTGAACGCCGAAAAGGATGGCCACGGCATAGAGCACGAGCACCGTTCGGGTGTTGTTCAGGGTGAAGCGGGCTGCGTTCATGGGTCGGCTTCCGGATCAGGGCAGGGAGAATCGGGTCTCCACCTCCTGCCCCTCCTCGAGGCGGTGCACCCCCCGGCTGACGACGATCTCTCCCGGTTCGAGGCCGGAGAGGATCTCCAGGGTTCCTTTTTCCCGGAGTTGTCCTATTTCAACCCGTCGGCGGCTCACGGTTCCGGTTTCGGGATCGCCCGCCCTTCGCTCGACCACCCAGACAAAGGTGGCGTCGGCGGGCAGGGTGGCCACACATTCCACCGGGATTCGGATGACGTCGCCCCCGGCATGGGGCAGGGAGAGCAGGGCCTCGCCGTCGAGTCCCTTGCGCAGACGTTCATCCTGTTTGGCAAACACCAGAGTGACGCCGTAGGTGGTGTTGACGGACACCTCGGGGGATACCGAATCCACCTCTGCGGAGAAACTTTCTCCGGGTATGCTGCCCAGGCTGACGGTGGCCTTCATGCCGGGTTCGATCCGCTGGATCATTTCCGCCGGCACACTGATGTCGAATTCCATGCCCCCCTCGCCCTGGATCGTCATCACTGCCTGACCTGCGGCGATGACGACCTGTTCGTCGATATTCACCGTGCCGATGATTCCGGCATAGGGCATGCGCAGGGTGGCATCGTTCAAGCGCTTCTCGGCGGAGATGAAATTGCTCGAGGCCCCCTTTTCGCGGGCGATGGCGCTTTCCAGTTGGCTCTGCGAGGCGTTGCCGGTCTCGAACAGCTGTTGGGTGCGTCGCAGGTTTTGGCGGGCCTCGGTGAGTTGTGCCTGGGCGGCGGAGAGCTGGTTCTCGAATTCGCTCGTGTCGAGCCGGGCGAGGACTTCGCCCTCCCTGTAGCGGACCCCTTCCTTGGCGGGCACCTCGACGACGCGTCCCCCCACCTCGAAGGCGAGATTGGCTCCATCCACCGAGTCGATCACTCCGGAGAAGGCTCTTTCGATCGAGGTGCTGGGCTCCGGGACGACGATGCAGATCGCCGGGCGCGTCACCGGTTCCGGCCCGGAGGCGGGGCGGCCGCATCCCGCGGGAAGGAGCAGGGCGGCGGGAAGTAGGAGGAAAAGGTATCGGATCATCTCGACTCGCGTTCCAGGATGCGACGGAAAAGCTGGTTTCGCACGGGTTTTGCCACCGTTTCGGGCCGGGGGGGGGATACCGGCGCGGGGCGGACCTCGACGCTTGGCTCGTCGGCAGTCGGGTGGAGGGAGGAAGAGGACGGCGGACATCCGCCGGCCTCCCGGGTGATGGCGGTGGCTATCTCCTCCTTGACTTGCCGGTTGCGGTCGGGGAGAGGCGTCGGCGGGATGCAAAGGGTGCCTTCCTCCATGTAGCGGGCGAACATGCGGGTCCATTCCTGTCTCTCGGCATCATTGCGTTCGTGCTCGAACCAGGCGATGGAGCGCTGCATGCTGATCACCTCCTGAAGAAAGGAATAGACCGAGATGGCCTCCTCCTGCCGGCGACGGAGCAGCGAGCTCTGCGCGTCGAGCAAGTCGAGGATGGAGGCCGCTCCCTGGGCGTATTTGGTGCGAACCGCCTCGTAGTTCTTTTCCGCGGCGACCAGGGCCCGCCGACTCAGCCGAATTCCGGGGTGTTCGGAAAAGAGTCCGAAATAGGCATTCAGGGCGCGCTGCTCGATCTGTTGGAGGGCGCGCTCCCGCTGGGCGGCGACCTGCCGAACCAGGGCCTCCTGTCCCACCAGTTCCGCATCGCGAAGGCCCCCCTCGTAGAGATTGTAGGAGAGCGAAACCCCGGCGAAGGTTTCGCCCTGGGTGCGGAAGGCGAGCCTTTCGTTGCCCTGCCCCACTCGCTGGTAGCGGATCAATCCGGCGATCTCGGGCAGAAAATAGTCGCGCTCCACCCGGTCCACCTGGATGCCACGGGCGGAGATGAGGTAATCGAAAGCGGCAAGTTCCGGGGATGCCGGGACCGAAACTTCCCGGAGAAACTCTCCGAATCGGAGCGCGTCATCCCTGTTCTCAATAAAGTCTGAGAGAACGTTGTCGAGAAAGTAGGTGTCGTCATCCTCGAGAGGGATGTCCTCGAAACTCCAGCGTTTCTCCCGCGGCTGACCGAGGATACGGTTGAGTTCGACCCGGGCCCGTCCCCGGTCCGCTTCGGCGGCGAAAACACTGGCCCGGCTCGCGGCAACATCCTGATCCCAGCGGAAGACTTCGGCAGCCTCGACCGCTCCGATCGAGACGCGCAGCCGGGCCAATTGCAGGTTGTTCTCGGTGAGACGGAGGTTCTCTTTCTGGATCTGCCAGAGCGACCGGGTCGCGAGATAGTTGAGGAAGGCGAGACCGGCCGATTCCATGGCGTCCAGTTTCCGGGATCGGGTGTTGAGCTTTTCCGCGGCCACCGTCTCCACGGCCGACCCGAGGTTGCTGCGCAGGTTGTTGTTGTAAAGGCTCTGCCGCAGTTCGAGCCCGTAGGTGCCCGCGTTGAGGTGGTCGGGGGTGAGGATGGGGTTGATCCGGTCGGTGTAGTCGGTGAAACCGTGTTCGAGCTGGATCGTCGCGGTGGGGCGCCGCAGCGCTTCCACCTGAGCGAGGTCGGAGCGCGAGATCCGCTCCTGCTCCCGCTGGATCCGAATCTCCACGTTGCCGCAGGCGGCGATTTCCATGGCCCGCTCCAGGGTAAGTGCTTCTCCCGCCTCCTCCTCATCTCCGTCGATAAACTCAGCGACCAGGGCGGTTTCGTAGTCCGGCGACCAGCCGGCCGTCTCGGCCGTGGCCCTGTTGATGACGAGTCGATCCTCCACCGGCAGATAGACCGGCAGCACCGTGGGATCGATGCCCAGCAGGACCTGATGGGCGTTGAGGGCGGCCCGTTTCGTCACCGTGCTCGCGTTGTCCGGCGAGAGCCCGGCCAGCGCGCCTCGTTCGACGTCGGCGTAGCCCACCATGCTGAGGGCCAGCTGGCCGCGCTCCGCGAGGCGCGCGAAGAGTTCCTCCCTTTCCTCCGGCGGCAGGGAGGGGAGGAGGGAAACGTAGACCGGCGCGGGCGTCGTGGGCACATCGCGCAGCACTTCCGTGGCGGTGTCGCCCCCGACGAGCACGAGGGTGAGACGGGTGCCGGTCGACTCCTCGATGCGTCGCTTCTCTCTCTCCCGCTGGCCTTCGTCGGGGATGGTGCGATAGACCCTGCCTTCGACGAGCACGAGGATCCTCTGCTCGCCGCTCAGCTCGCGCAGCGTCGCGAGATCGGCCTCGATACGCCTCGGCTCCGTGATGAAACTGTAATTGGGCAGCTTTGAGGTGCCCTCGGGGGATATGGCGGACTCGAGATAATCGAGAAACTCGACCGCTCCTCCCAGGACGGCGCGGGTTCGTGCCTCCGGGGGCAGAGCCAGGGCTTCCTGGGTCGCGACATAGCCGGCCGCGATGATGAGGTCGGTGGTCGGATCTCCCAGGGAGCGGTTCATCGCATCGACGAGAGCCTCGCGATCGTTTCCCGCGTCGATGTTTTCGATGGTGACATCGTAAGATTCCCGGGCCAGGGACTCCAGTTCGGCCGCGGTTTCATCGGCGAAGCGGTCGAACCACCAGGAGGGTCCGTCGCGGAGGATCACCACCTTCCGGGTGGGGAGGGCTCGAACCTGATCTCCGCCCGGAGCGGGCAGCAGCGGCAGGTCCATCGCCTCGCCCGGGAACGGCGAGGGAGGGTCCCGGGGCAATTCCGGCAAATCGGGCAGTTGCGCCGGAGACTCCCGCGGAAACAGGGTGAGCCAGAGGAAAAGCCAGACGGCGAAACCGGATCGGGTGGCACTGCGGATCGTCATGGTCGGCTACTTCTGGAAACCCCCGCGGAAAACGGAGGACTTCCCCACATTAGTTTGGATTCCTTAAATTCAAGGAATAATTGAACAAATCCCGCTCCTGATTCTTCCGGATGCGATGTTTCTTATCCGGTGGACCTTGGGGATTCGAGCCGGGAAGCCCCGGCAATCGGGGTAACCGGGGTTCAGGCGATCATCTGTCGAACCACCTTGCCGTGCACGTCGGTGAGACGAAAATCGCGGCCCTGGAAGCGGAAGGTCAGTCTCTCGTGATCGATCCCCAGCAGGTGCAGGATCGTCGCCTGGATGTCGTGGACGTGCACCGGGTCTTCGGTCGGGTGGAAACCCAATTCGTCGGTGGCCCCCAGGGTGAAGCCCCGTTTCACCCCGCCACCGGCGAAGAGCATGGTGAAAGCCTGGGGGTGATGATCCCGGCCCTTGGTGCGCTTCAGGGTTTCGCTGGCCTCGATCATGGGGGTGCGGCCGAACTCGCCGCCCCAGATCACCAGGGTGTCATCGAGCAGTCCCCGGCGCCGCAGGTCGCGGATCAGCGCGGCACTGGCGCGGTCGGTCTCGGTGGTCTGTTCCCGGATGCCTTTCTCCACGTCGGCGTGGTGGTCCCATCCCGAGTGGTAGACCTGGACGAAGCGGACCCCGCGCTCGACGAGGCGTCGGGCCAGCAGGCAGTTGCGGGCGAAGCCGGGCTGGCGGCCCTCTTCGCCGATACCGTAGAGTTCCAGGGTCTCCCTGCTTTCGCCGGAGAGATCGGTCAGCTCCGGCGCGGCCGACTGCATGCGCCAGGCCATCTCGTAGGAATCAATTCGGGTCTCGATGTCGGGGTGACCGGTTCGATTCAGATTGCGCCGGTTCAATTGTTGGATCAGGTCCAGGGTATCGCGCTGGGCGCGTCGGTCGAAGCCTGGAGGGTTCGACGTGTGCAGGATGGGGTCGCCCGCTTCGCGAAAGGGCACTCCGGCATGACTGCCGGGGAGGAAACCGGAACTCCACAGCGAGGCTCCTCCGCTCAGCGTCTGGCCCGTCTTCAGCACGACGAAGGAAGGCAGGTCGGCCGAAAGGCTGCCGATCCCGTAACTGAGCCACGATCCCATCGCCGGCCGGCCCGGCAGGGGACTGCCCGTGTTGAGAAAGAGCTGGGCGGGGGCGTGATTGAACTGGGTGGTGTGAACCGACTTTACCAGGGTGCATTCGTCGATCACTCCGGCCAGGTGTGGGATCTGGTCGGAGAGTTCGATACCCGATTCCCCCTGTCTGGAAAAGGCAAACTGGGGCGCCAGCACCGCGGCGTCCGGCTGGATGAAGGCGTAGCGCTGTCCCGCGATCACCGAGGGCGGGATGGGAGTTCCGTCGAGTTCAGCGAGCTTCGGCTTGTGATCGAACAACTCGAGTTGGCTCGGCGCGCCGGCCATGAAGAGGAAGATGACTCGCTTGGCCCTGGCATTTCCCATGGGAGAACGGGGCGCGAAAGCGTTGGTGCGATCCTTCGCCGCGAGGTCGCCGCCCAGCAGCGAGGCGAGGGCGATTTTGCCCAGCCCGACCCCGCAGGTGTCGAAGAACTGACGCCGGGTTTTTGCGTGTAGCCAATCTTTCATTCGCCTATCCTTTCGTTACCGCTTCGTCGAGATTGTAAAGGGCCCGCGCCGTCATCATCCAGGCGGCGAGGCGGACGTCGTCCGACCCGAGGAGGTGGACGGAGTGAAGCTCACCCTGGTCGAGTCGAGATACCTGCGACCGGTAGAAATCGAGCATCATGGCCAGTTCGTCCGCGTCGGGAGGGCGCGTCAGAATGCGCCGGAAAAGGTGGGTCGCGGCCGTTTCCTCATCCAGGTCTTCCAGTCCGAAGACGATGTTCTGGGCGGCTTCGACGAACAGGATGTCGTTGAGCAGGGTCAGCGCCTGGAGCGGAGTATTGCTGCGATCCCGCCTCGGCACGCAGACTTCCCCGGTGGGTCCGTCGAAGGTCTGGTAGGCGGCGAAGGGGGCGGTCCTTTTGGCGAAGGTGTAGAGGCTGCGGCGGTAGCGACCGGCGTCGGTGTCGGAGGTCCAGAGGGGACTGCCGTAAGCGATGGCGGTGACGTCCGGTGGCTGGGGCGGATGCACGCTGGGGCCTCCGATCCGGCGCACCAGGAGACCGCTCGTGGCCAGGGCGCTGTCCCGGATCATTTCCGCCGTCATGCGGAACCGCGGTCCGCGGGCCAGTAAGATATTGTCGGGGTCGCGGGCCAGCAGTTCCGGCGTCGCCCCACTGTCCTGGCGGTAGGTCCGGCTGGTGCAAATGAGCCGGTGCAGTTTTTTGAAGGACCACCCGCGATCCATGAAATCGACAGCGAGGTAATCGAGCAGTTCGGGATGACTGGGTGCGGCGGACTGGTAGCCGTAATCGCCCGAGGTGGCGACGAGGCCCCGGCCGAAGAAGGCCCGCCACGCCCGGTTCACCGCGACGCGGGCGGCCAGGGGATTGTCTTCGCTGGCGAGCCAGTGCGCCAGGGTCAGGCGGTTGGGCGGGCTGTCCTCGGGCAGACGACCTAGCACAGCGGGGATGCCCGGGTCCACGCGTTCTCTGGGCTCGACGTAGTCGCCGCGGTGGTGTCGGTGGGTCGGGCGGGTCTGCCCCCGCCATTCCTCCATGACCATCGCGGTGGGGAACTCGGGGAGTCGGTTCCTCCACGCCGCGAGCTGCTCCCGCTCGTGCTCCAGTTCGGGGGCCACCTCGAGATAGGTCCGCATCAACTCCTCGGGGGCCGCCGCCGTCAGGTCGGACACCGTTCCGCCTCGGGCTTCCACCGTGCCGGGGTCCGATGTCGCCGAGATGCGGAACCGACCCAGCGCCGCGGCAAAGTGGCGTTGGAAAAGCAACTCGATGGTCAGGGAATCTCCCCGGGTCGGTTGTTCCAGGTTCAGCACCAACTCGTGCCGGAGCGTCTCCTGCAGACCCGTGGCCCATCCGCTGGTGGGGTCGCCGTCGAAGACATTGCCGGGCTCTGCCGTGCCAAAGCCGGTCTCGATGAGCCCGTAGTCGACACTGGCCGATGCCCAGGAAAGGGGGGCTCCGTCCACCTCGGCGGAAACTTCGCTGAGAAAAAAATCGCCGGGCCGGCCCTCGTAGTAGGCGATGCCCGATCCGCCTCCGGGCAGACGGTCGTCGGGAATCGGTTCGATCCGGATCGCGGTCACCGGGGCCTCCAGCGCACCGAGCGGAAAGGTCAGGCGGTAGACCTCACGCTTGGTGAAATCCCCGGTGGCGAAGATGCTCCCGTCGTCCAGCACCTCCAGCGAGGGACGACTCGTTTCCCAGGACTCGGGCCGCAGCACGGTCCATGGCGCCGACTTGGCGACGGCTTCGCGGGACCACTGCGCGAAGGCGGCGGGATCGATTCTCTCGATGATGGATCGCTCCAGGTTCCGAATCTCCGCCAACACCCTCTCCCGCTCCCTCCGGTCTCCCGCCGAGGGGACCGGCAGGGATGGCTCCGAGGCGTTGTTCATTAGGGCCATGAAGGCGTAGAAGTCCGTGTGGGTGATGGGGTCGAACTTGTGGGTGTGGCATTGGGCGCACCCCATGGTGAGTCCCAGCCAGACGGTTCCCGTGGTCGCGACCCGGTCGACCATGGCGTGGAAGCGAAACTCCAGGGGATCGATGCCGCCCTCCTCGTTGAGCATGGTGTTGCGGTGAAATCCCGTGGCGATGCGCTGGTCGACCGTCGCCCCGGGCAGCATGTCTCCGGCGATCTGTTCCACGGTAAAGCGATCGTAGGGCAAATCATCGTTCAGCGCCCGGATCACCCAGTCCCGGTAGGGCCACATCGATCGTTCCCGGTCCTTCTCGTAGCCGTTGGTGTCAGCGTAGCGGGCGAGGTCGAGCCATTCCCGTGCCCATCGTTCCCCGTAGGCAGAGCGGGAGAGCAGATCGTCGATTCTGGCCTCGACCGCGGCGTCGGGGTCGGACTCGTGATCCCGGACAAAACGGGTCGTCTCCTCGATCGTGGGAGGCAGGCCGATGAGGTCGAGGTGGAGCCGCCGGACCAGCACGTGGGGATCGGCCTCCGGAGAGAACCCGAGTCCTTCCCTCTGCAATTTCCGGCCCACGAAAGCGTCGATGGGGTGGGGGGCGCTCGGCGGTGGTGTCGCTCCGCTCTCCCGTGGGGGCACGAAAGCCCAATGCTCCTCGTAGGGGGCGCCCTGTTCGATCCAGCGGCGGAAAAGCTCGATCTCCGCCTCGGTGAGGGCCGGTTTGTTGGCCCGGGGAGGAGGCATCACGTCGCCCGCATCGGTCGTCGAGATTCGGTCGATCAACTCGCTGCCATCGGGATCGCCGGGAACGATCACCCCGCTGCCGAGGGCGGCCTCCCGGGCAAATAGGGCGAGATCCGCCTCGCGGGCCGCCTCGTCGAATCCGTGGCACTTGAAGCAGCGGTCACTGAGGAGCGGACGGATGTCTCGGGAAAAATCGACGGTGGACTCGGCGCGCATCGCCGGTGAGGCCAGGACGATAAGCAGGGCCCAAAATCCGATGCGAATATCTTGAGTCATCATAACCATTCCTGCCTCGACGGGGGTGTCGCGATCCGTGTCAACGTAGTCGAAGGCAAACGCTTAACAAGCCCCGGAAAAACCACTGAAGCCGTTCCATTCTTACCGAATTGTTGCAAGAAGTCCCTGGTTTTTTGGTGGAATCGTTTAGTTTTCCTTAGTTTTTTCTCATGTTCGATTTTGCGACCAAGCTGTCCCCCGAAGTCGATCGATTGGCGAGAGCGCGAGATGCGGGTTTCGCCGCGGCCGAATTCTGGCTCGATGCGACGAGGTTGGAGAGCGTTGAGGAGATGGTGGAGATGGCGGCGACTTTCCCTCTCCGGTTTGTTCCGCATTTTCCCAATCGGGACAATCTTGACGACACCCACTTGGAGAACTTTGTCCGCCTTTACCGGGAACTCCGGTGTCGGGCCGCGGTGATCCACAAACCGATGCTGCGGTCCTATGGACGAAAGCTGCAACAGATCGCCGGAGACGGTCTTGTCCTCGCCGTCGAGAACGGCCGGCAGCGGGGAGCCTTTTTCGACAACTGGGCCCGGGATCACCGGGATCTCACCCTGGATGTCGAGCACCTCTGGAAGTACACGCTGGGGGATTGTTCTCTAGGGGAGTTTGCTCGGGTTCTCGGCGGATTCCTCGCCGAGCACGGGCCTCGCGTGCGGCACGTGCACATGCCCGGTTACGTGCCCGGCGCGCCCGAGCATCGACCGGCTTACACCAATCCCGAATTCGCCGAATGCGTCTGGGAGGCGCTGGAGTCCTGCGGCTTCGACGGCTTCGCTGTCTCCGAGCTGGACGTCGAGTTCCAGAGCGACACCCATCTCCGGCGCGATCGCATTCTCTTTGACCGCTGGAAGGCGCGCCGGGATGCGGAGACCTACGCCATCTGAAAGCGGCGATCGTTGGCGTCAATCGTCCGCTTGACCCCGGGGAGGTCGCTCCTATACTGGCCGCGCAAGGCAAACCCATCTATCATCGAACGACCATGGCATTGAACGTAGGAGAAAAGGCACCGGATTTTGAACTGACCACCATGGGCGCCGACGGCCCCGAAATCGTAAAGTTGAGCGACCAACTCGGCTCGGGGAGCGTGGTGCTGCTCTTCTTCCCCATGGCCTTCACCGGTGTCTGCACCAAGGAATTCTGCTCCGTCACCCTGGAGCTGGGCGAGTACCAGAACCTGGACGCGAAGGTGTTCGGAATCAGCGGGGACAGCCCCTTTGCCCAACAGAACTGGAAGGAGAAAGAGAACATCGATCTCCCCCTGCTCAGCGATTACGAGCACACCGTGGCGCAGGCCTACGGGGTGGCTTATGATACCTTCCTGCCCGAAAAAAACCTGACCATGGGAGGAGTGCCCAAGCGCTCTGCCTTCATCGTGGACGGCGACGGCGTGATCCAGTATGCGGAGAGCAGCGACAACCCGGGCGATCTGCCGAATTTTGAAGCCATCAAGGCGAAACTGGCGGAGTTGAAAGGGTAGAGAGGGAGATTCCGCCCACCAATTTTCCGAATCGTGAGGCCCGGGGCGCCTGCCCGCCGGGCCTTTTTTTTGCCCGGCAGCCCGCAATAGCGGAACATTCGCGCGTTGCCTTCGCCGGCAGGCCCGGTCACGTTCTCCCCCATGAAATGCATGGGTCTCCCCCTCCTGTTGTGTGTCGCCGCGATTGCCGGCGCTGCGGAACGCCCCAATTTTGTCGTCATCATGGCCGACGACATCGGCGTCGAATGCCTGTCCTGCTACGGGAGCGAGATGTACGATACACCGAACATCGACCGCATCGCCGCCACCGGGATGCGCTTCCGCCACGCCCACGCCCAGCCCATCTGCACCCCATCCCGGGTGCAGATCATGACCGGGATTCACAACAACCGGAACTACCTCCGGTTTGGCGTGCTCGATCCCGAGGCGAAGACCTTCGGCCACTACCTGCAGGATGCCGGCTACCGGACGGGCATTGGGGGGAAGTGGCAGCTCGACGGGGGACTCGAAGGCCCGATGAAATTTGGATTCGACCGCTACTGTCTCTGGCAATTGACCCGGCGTCCCAGCCGTTATCCCAACCCCGGCCTGGAGATCGACGGGGTGGAAAAGGACTTCAAGGATGGCTCCTTCGGCCCGGACCTGGTCGTCGATTACCTCATCGATTTCATCGACCAGAACGGGGAATCCCCCTTTTTCGTCTACTATCCGATGATCGCGCCTCACTGGCCCTTCGTGCCCACCCCGGATCATCCCGACTGGGATCCCGGGATGTGGCGGGATGCCGAGAGCGAACCCGGCGGATATCGCAGCCAGAAATACTGGGACGCCATGGTTCGATACACCGATAAGATGGTGGGACGGATCCTTGACCACCTGGAGGAATCCGGCCTGCGCGAGAACACTCTGGTCATCTGGACGGCCGACAACGGAACGGCGACGGAGATCACCTCGCGGTACCGCGGAGAGGAATACCGGGGGGGCAAGGGGTCGACTGCGGATGCCGGGACCCACGTGGGATTCGTGGCCAGCTGGCCCGCGGTGATCGAGTCCGGCCAGGTGGTAGACGATCTCGTCGACCTCAGCGACGTGTTGCCCACCCTCGTCGAGCTGGCGGGTGGGGAGGTCCCCGAGGGGATTGATGGAGTGAGCCTGGCCCCCCTGTTCCGGGGGGAGGACCGGGTCAAGGATCACATTTACAGCTGGTACCATCGGGACGGGCTGCGCGACAAGGCTTCGCAGCACACCCGGAACCAGCGCTACAAGCTCTATGCCGACGGACGGCTCTACGACGTGAGAGAGGATCGGCTGGAACAACGCGATATCTCGGGCAGGCAAGACCACGAGGTTTTCGCCGAAGATTACCCCGTGCTCAGGGCGGCGCTCGATCGTCACATGGCGGTGACGGAGGAGATGGATCCGATCCTGGCGGAGAAAAGGAAGGCGTTGCAGCGGGATTCCCGGCGGAAGCAGAAGTGACCGGCAGGGTCTCTCTCGCCATGGCTTGGCCGCACCCGCTCTCATGAAGACAGAATCGCTCTGGTCCCGGCCCCGGATCATGGGGATCGTGAACATCAACGACGATTCTTTCTCCGGCGATGGCACGCTCGATCCGCGGCGAGCGCTGGAGATGGCTGGCACGAAGATTGCCGAGGGGGCGGACATCATCGACATCGGGGCCGAGAGTGCCCGGACCAACCGGGGACCGATCCCGGTGGAGGCGGAAATCGCGCGGCTGCTGCCCTTCATCGACGGATGGGAGCAACTTGTGGCGAAGGTGCCGCCGAGATTTCCGGAGCAGCTTCATCCTCCGCTGCTCTCGGTGAACTCCTGGCGCCGGGAGGTCATCGAGGCCGTGCTCGAGACCGGGCGGGTCGGGTTGATCAATGACATCGGCGGGCTCGAGGATTCGATCAACGCGGTGCTGTGCGCCAAGCATGGCGCCATCCTCCTCATCATGCACACGGTGGGACAGGTAAAAGTGCCGGCCCTCGATCAGCGGTATGAGGATGTCAACGATGCCCTGGACCGCTTTTTCGAGGAGAAGATCCGGATGGCGAAACTGGTTGGCCTGGGCGACGACCAGATTCTACTCGACCCGGGGATCGATTTTGCCAAGCAGAGGGACGACAACCTGGAAATACTTCGCCAGGTGGAACGGCTCACCCGCCTGGGGTATCCCGTTCTCCTTCCGATTTCTCGGAAAACCGTGATCGGCGAAGTGCTCGACCTGCCCGATCCCCGGGACCGGGATGCGGGCACCCTGGCCTGTCTATCACGCGGCATTCGGGCCGGTGCCGCCGTCTTCCGGGTGCACGACGTGCGGGCCGCCGCCGAAACGGCCCGGGTGCTGCACGCCCTGATACGGTGAGTTCACAGCGAGGGAATGTCCGGAGGTCGCTCTGACATCAGCCGGAATTCCCGGCGCTCGTAGGGCGTCTTTGCCTCGTCCTCGGTGATTCCTCCCTGGAGGGAAATCTCGCCATAGCTGTTGGTCACCAGGGTGGGTCTGCTGCCCTTGTGTTCGAAGTAGGATTCCCGGACGAGTACCTCCCCTGCGAGGTCGACCACGGTGTAGACGTATTGTTGGGGAGCGGACATGTGGAGGATGTGGAGTTGGTTCGTATTGTCGATTGCCTGTTTGGGGGGACGGACCGACAGGTAGTCGCCCAGCGAGTAGCAACGGAGGACGCGGCCGGTGGCGTTGTCTTTCAGGCGGAAATAAAGCGCCTTTTGCCGCGAGCCGTGAAAGTAGGTGAGCAGTTCGTAGACGCGGTAGTTTCCCTCGCCAGGGTAGCCGGGGGGGACGCCGACGATCTGGGACCAGTAGGGTCTGCCCTCGGCCACCTGCACCGTCACCATGCGGGACTGAAACACGCGATTGATCTGGGGGAAAGAGACCGACGCCTTCACCCGGTAGGAGCCGATGTTGCCCATGGGGTAGACGCGGTTGATCACCACCCGCATCTGGTGGGTCTGTCCCGAGGCGATGATCATGGGGCTGGCCAGTTGCTCGTTGCTCACCGGGGAGATGAGGTGCCCTCTCGCGTCGGTGACGGAGAAATCGAGCCAGCTCCGGCCGTTTACGTTGCCGAAGACGAGATCGCGCCCCGCTCGGTTTATCACCGTGAGCTTCGCCGAGATCGGTTCGTGCGCGATGTAGATCTGCCTGTCCAGATCCAGAGCCACCTGCACCTGGGCGCGCGCCGGTTCGATGGGGAGCAGCACGAGCAGTCCGGCAAGGGCGGGGAGAAACAGATGGGAGAGAGATTTCACCGTTGCAGAATAGCCCAGGCCGGAAGCAAACCCAAACCAAATCCCGCCGTGCGCGCCGCGCGGCAGCTTGCGGAGACGCCCCCGTCTCCCCAGGTCAGGCGATGAGGTCCCGGATGACGTGTGCCTCCTCCACCCCGGTGAGCCGCTGGTCGAAGCCCTGAAAACGGTAGGTCAGTTTCTCGTGATCGATGCCGAGGAGGTGAAGCATGGTGGCGTGGAGGTCTCGGATCTCGACCGGGTTTTCCACCACCTCGTTGCCCAGGTCATTGGTGCGACCGTAGGTGAGGCCATTTCTGACGCCTCCTCCGGCCATCCAGACGGTGAAGGCATCCTTCTGGTGGTCGCGGCCGCAGGCGTCGGGATCGGGATCGCCCTGGAGCATGGGGGTGCGGCCGAATTCCGCGCCCCAGACGACCAGGGTCTGGTCGAGAAGGCCGCGACGCTTCAGGTCCTTGATCAGGGCGGCGATGGGGCGGTCCACACTGCGGCAATTCGCGGTGAGGCGCCGATGCTGCCGGCCATGGGTATCCCAGTCGCCATTGAACAGTTCGACGAAGCGGACTCCCCGCTCCACGAGACGGCGCGCCTTGAGGCATTGGGCGGCAAATTCACCCGGGCCGTACATCTCCAGGGTATCGGGCGATTCACCCGACAGGTCGACCAACTCCGGCACCGAGGCCGCGCTGTTGGAACGGCGCGCGCGCGTTTGCGTGCGCGACGAAGGGCCCGGGCTGAC
>CAZLUZ010000112.1:0-16734 GCA_964562825.1 uncultured Akkermansia sp. | reverse complement strand
CAAGACGCGGCTGGACAACCCGCTACCTCGCCGTGAGTTGACATGACCCTCTTTATTCGAACCCTGATATGGCTGCGTTGTTGTCAAGCGGGCAGAGCTATTCTTTTTCATTTGCTTGAATGAATTCTCAAAGTAACAGAAGTGGATGCAGAGAGTTGCTGTAGGGCGAGCGGTTTCGCGCAGGCGTGTATGCTGATATTCGTGGACTTACCGTTCAGTGACGGATTTACCCACACGTCAAATCTTCACCGCGACCGATTCATCAACTCTCGCCTCGAGAGCTCACTGCAAGTTGCCTTGTAGCTTATCTCACAACGTCTTCGAGCGCCAAGGCGGCGCACGCCAACCCGCTACCCGCCGCCAGTCGAAATCTGAATGGCAACGAGAACCCTTGACCAGAAGTCGGAGGTGCGCCCCCGGTAGCGGGTGGGTGGCCTCGGTCGTTGAAGGAAGGCTGTGAGTGGGGGCAATCACAGCTCGTCATCTGAAACCGGAATAATCTTCATGAGAGCGCGCTGTAGCCCCGGTTTGAGCGATTTGTTTCCGTGGATCGGTATGACGAGACGCTCGTCCCGGCCTTCCTTTGTGTAGACATGATGGCTTCCTTTCACGCGCTTGAGGACCCACCCCTTCTGAACCGCAAGCTGTGCGAGGCGCTTCCCGGAGACGGACTTGATACCGCGACTTCAAGGACCTGCTCCGCCGTATCGTCGGGTTCGCCTGCCAAGAGCCATGCTTCGACCGCCTCTTGAATGTTCTTCTCCAGTTCCTCAAGGGTTTCCCCTTGCGTGAAGCAACCTGGCAGTGCGGGCACCTCGGCCCAATAACCTCCAGAATCTTCAGAATGGACAATAGCTTTTACGGTCATCAGGTTAAGAATACTCCTCCACGGACCTAATCGCAAGGAGACGCCAACACTCAGAACGACAGCGAACAAGCGGCTGCTGAGCCACAGGGATAGCGGCTGTGTTTGTTCGGTCTTCGGGACCTGTCACGAGCCGTGCGGGGCACGTCTCGCGCCAGAACCCTCGCCTCATTGACCGTCACCCTCCCCGCGCCAGAGCCTCGACGTTGTGCTGAAAAACTCCTTACAAGCCGGTTGGTATCGCCGATGATACCATCGTGGATGCGATTGTCGATACGTCAGTCTTGGTTTCAGGATTGCGTTCCAAATTGGGAGCGAGCCACCAGGTTTTGCTGGCTATCCGGCACCGGACGATTCAGATCGCCCTCTCTGTGCCCCTGGTCATGGAGTATGAGTCTGTTGCGCTTCGACCGGGACTCATCCCACACTTATCGGGTGAAGAGATCGGTACGGTCATCGACTTTTTGTACTGCTTCAGCGTGAATCTAACAAAATCGGAAAGTTTCTAAGTGAAAATCCGGCTGATTATTTGTTGCTTTGAAGGCGGATCGAGCTGGCCCGATGGATCGCCAGCCCGGAAAATCCGCTCACCCTGAGAGTCCTCGCCAACCGGCTGTGGCATTATCACTTCGGAACCGGCATCGTCGACACGCCGAATGACTTTGGCTACATGGGGGGACGCCCCACCCATCCCGGGCTGCTGGACTACCTCGCGATTCGATTGCGGGACAATGACTGGAAGATCAAGGACCTGCATCGCCTCATCATGACCTCCGAAACCTACCGGCAGGCATCGATCTGGCGGGAAGAGGCCGCCGGGGTCGACGGGGACAGCCGCCTCCTCTGGCGTTTTCCCCCGCGACGTCGCGAGTGAGAGACTCCCAATCCTCCGAATCCGGCGGCAGACGGACTTCATTCAGCCTCAGGAAAACAAGGCAAGCACCCAAGGCAGTCCGCTCGTTGCCGTCCACGAAAGGGTGGTTCGCATCACCTTCGCCTTCCGCGTCTTCCTGGCCGGTCTGGTTGCCCCAGAAGGTAAAGGCTTATGATCCGTTACTGGCATAGAGAAAAATCCGTCAGGTTTCGCTGGCGATTCGTTCTTCGGGCCGAGATTGAAGTCCGCATTGATACCCGCGATCATTACCATCGGGCTGCTTTCTACAAGAGTGCATGAAGGGTGACTGACCCCGGGAATCGCCCACTGGTGACCGGCGGGGCCACGAAGCTGCCGTTGTCGTTCTGTGAAACCGCCGCGGTCAGATCGAATCAACCATCGGTTTTCCGGGGTTCCCAGGCAAAGATGGTGATCTCGCGGCGGTTCGCGGGGAGTTGGGTGGCGAGCAACTTGAATCGGGGCGCAAACTTGGCGACGCGATCGACGAAGGAGGGAATCGCGGTCTCCATCCGCGCGTCGTTGATTTTGAGAGTCAGTAGGAGCAGGCGCGCGCGGACCCGCCGCTGCAGCCGCTCGATGTAGCGCAGAGCCACGGGCGGGGCGAGATTCATGTCGGACACGAGCAGATCCACGTGGCCAGGGAGCGCCGACATGGGCACTCCTCCCGCAGCCATGGCGAGATGTCGAAAGGGCGGATCTGAGCCGTCCTGGAAACGCTGCAGGACAGGATCGATCTCGCCCGGGTCCACGCCGATGACACGGGCCCCGCGCTCGAGGAGGGCCAGGCTCGCACCCCCCGGAGCGCAACCGAGTTCGAGCACGGTCAGTCCGTCGGGATCGGGGCATCCGAAGGAGGCCAGGGCCTGCTCCATTTTCAGCCAGGCCCGCGAAGGCACTCCTTCCCGCATCACGATGCGCGGAATTGCGCCGGGCAAGGGACGCCGGCCCGGTTCGTGGCGGTGGATGCCCGCGAAGATGGCCTCTCCGGCTCCGCCCACCATGAGGTCGAGGATCAGCGTGCCGGGCGACACCTTTCCGGATGGCTCGAGTTCGGTTCGGCGACCCGCGAGAACCCCGGTGATCGCGGAGCGAACCCGATCAAAGGCCACCCACTCCATCTCGTCGAACCCGTCTTCGGGGAAGGTGCGGGGAAAGACCTGGAAAGGCATCGGAGGCACCGACTCGAGCAGGGCGGGAAGGGCCTCGACGGTAGCTGCCATGCTCGATGATCGACCGAAGACCCTGGCGAAAACTGGCGGGGGAGAGAGTGCGTCGTCGCCCGGATCGGAAGCGCATTTCCAGGTGACCAGGCCGGGGCGTTGAAATGCCGAAAACCATTCACCGCGAAACCGGCCGGCGATTTCGCGTTTCAAGGCGCTTTCCCAGCCGGGGTTGCAGGCGGCAAACACAAAACTCAAGGCAGGGGACGACACACCGTCATCGCAGGGGAAAGTTGCTTTGCGCAGGAAAAAGTCAAACTATCAGATTTGAATGAGTCTGCAGATATTTCAGTTCAATGAACTTTTTCTGCGCGATCAGCCTTGGATTCCTCTGCGCGAGTGAATTTTAAAAAATATTGTGGGCTCGGCGAAATTTTCTCGTTTGAACGGTCCGAGAATGTTCTCGAAACACCATGAACCGCTTACTTCAGACTGTCACTATCGGCGTTTTCGCCTCTCTTCTGCTATCAGCTTCGAACCGCCTCGCGGCGCAGGAGGTCGAAACCGAGGGGGCGGGAACCTTGGAGACAACGGTGGTGGAATCTGCGGTTGTCGAGACCGCGCCCGCGACGGTGTCCACCCCTCGCGCTGCGCCAAATCCCGATACGGGAGTTTCGGCCCCGACGGTGACCAGCTTCGACGCCGAGGTCGCGCCGGGGAAACCCGAGAACCTTCTCGAAGTGGCGCCGTCGGCATCGGCGGGACGGGCGAGTGGTGAGGAGTTGCTGAGCCGTCCTTATCTCCGACGCGGGGAAATTCTCGAGGTCGTGCCGGGATTGATCCTGACCCAGCACAGCGGCGGAGGAAAAGCCAATCAGTATTTTCTGAGAGGCTTCAATCTGGATCACGGAACGGATTTTGCCATTTTCGTGGACAACATGCCGGTGAACAATCGGACTCATGGTCACGGCCAGGGGTACGCCGATCTGAATTTCGTGATTCCGGAGTTGGTCGAGGAACTCGAATACGTGAAAGGCCCGTATTTTCCTCGATTTGGGGATTTCAGCACGGCGGGAGCGGCGCGGTTTCGGCTCTACCGGGAACTCCCCGAGGGGATCGTCTCCGTTTCCATCGGAACAGATCACTATTACCGGGGACTCCTGGCAGATTCCGTCGAAGCGGGCGATGGCATGGCGACCTACGCACTCGAATACAACTACTACGACGGGCCGTGGGTTCAGCCCGACGAACTCAACCGGGTCAACGGGTTCGTCCGCTACGTGATCGGCGACGACGACGATTTTGCCTCGTTCACCTTCATGGGGATGAATTCCTCGTGGGATGCGACCGATCAGGTGCCCAAACGTTTGATCGATGACGGAACCATTGATCGTCTCGGCTTTGTGGACCCCACCGTGGGCGGAGAAACTTATCGCTACAGTGTTTCCGGGGACTTCAGGAGGACGGGAGAAGCCGGCGTCACCGTGGGTTCCGTCTATGCCGGAACCTACGAACTCGACCTCTATTCCAACTTCACCCTCTTCCTCGATGACCCGGTAAACGGTGATCAGTTCAATCAGTTCGACAACCGTTGGTTCGCTGGTGCGTTGATCGATCACACCTTCGATTGCGTGGCGATCTTTGAACGGGAATCGATTCTGTCACTGGGATTGCAGACCCATCACGATTTCATCGATCGGGTCGGTCTCTACAAAACCGTGGCCCGGGAGCGTCTTGAGACGGTAAGGGAGGATGGGGTTTACGAGGCCAGCTTTTCGGGATACGGCAATCTGGAGGTTCCGTGGAATGACTGGCTGCGAACCCACACCGGAATCCGCGGTGATGTGTTTCACTTTGACGTGGATGCAAAATCGCTCGCCGCCAATTCGGGGTCGGCATGGGAGGGCATCGTCAGTCCCAAGGGCGGGATCATTCTCGGGCCATGGAACGATACGGAATTCTACCTGAACGGGGGATTCGGTTTTCACAGCAACGACGCGCGCGGGGTGACGATCACGACCGATCCCTCGACGGGAGCACCCTTGGAGAAGGTTCCCGGGCTGGTTCGGACGAAGGGTGCCGAGGTGGGCGTTCGCACCCAGGTTGTCCCCGACCTGACCTCGACCTTTGCCCTCTGGTATCTGCATAGCGATTCGGAGTTGGTCTATGTGGGGGATGCGGGAAACATCGAAGCGGGAGACGCCAGCGAACGTTACGGCATCGAGTGGTCGAATTACTGGAGGCCGGAGGATTGGCTGGTCATCGACACGGAGTTTACCGCGACAGAATCCTACTTCATCGAGACCGGGGAAGAGATCGAGAATTCCGTTCCCTTGTCCTTTGCCGGAGGCATCACCGTCGGTGGGGAGACCGGATGGTTCGGTGCGCTTCGGGCACGCTATTTTGCTCCGCGCCCCCTCAATGGCGACGGCAGCGTTGAATCGGAGGATGCGTTCCAGCTGAACAGCCGTCTGGGATATCGGACTGCCTGTGATTGGGAGGTCTCCCTAGACGTGGTGAATCTGCTCGATGCCAACGACAACGATATCGAATACTTCTACACCTCACGTCTGCCGGGAGAACCTGCCGCCGGGATCGAAGATATTCACCTGCATCCCTACGAGCCTCGGCAAATCAGGTTTACCGCCACAAAGACCTGGTGAACGACACGGGTTGGAGTCACGGGAGTGCCTGAGAAATCCAATAGATGCCCTCCCTGGTCAACCGAACTTTGCGCTGCCGATAGAGCGATCCGAGGGCCTGTTTGAAGACCTTTTTGCTCATGCCGAGAGCCTCCCGGATCTCTTCGGGAGAGCTCTTGTCATGAAGGGGGAGAAAGCCATGCTCCGCCCGCGACAAGGTTGCGGCGAGGAGCGTCGACGCGTCCTCCACCCTCTGGTAACCGGGTGGTTCCAGGGTGATGTCGAGCAGTCCATCTCCCGGGGTCCGCGCTACCCACCCTTCGTGACGTTGGCCTCGTTTGAGCTTGAGGTCGGAACCGGTCGAGTGAATCAATCCCCAATATCTCTCGTCCACGATGGTCCGATAACCGAGTTCGGTCCGTTCGGCGATGATCAGCGAGACGGGAGTTCCGGGTTGGAGAAACCCCGGTGCCTGGCCGGCGACGAATTTTCCGAGGCGCGCCGAGGCGGCCAATCGATTGGTGGCTTTATCGACGTAAATGTGGACCAGTTCCTGATCGCCTGTCCGGACGCGGTTCACTTGCTCTTTGAAAGGCAGCAGGAGATCCTTGGGCAGACCCCAGTCGAGAAAGGCTCCCACCTTGGTGGTTTCTACGACTCTGAGGAGGGCGAACTCCCCAGCCATGGCGAGCGGGCGTTCTGTCGTAGCGACGAGTCGATCCTCGGAATCATTGGAAATGAAGACCTCGATTTCCTCGCCGGGTTCGAAATTCTCGGGGACATATCGATGGGGAAGCAGGATCTCGCCCCATTCGCCTGCCGACAGCATCATGCCGGAATCGTGGTAGGCGACTGCCACCAGCTTATTCATCCTGCCGAGTCTGGGTTTTTCCATGTTCGATCAGGATACTGTTCCATCGGCAAAAGTCGTTCTTGATTTTGTCGACATCAGCATACCGAAGATTGGCGGGATTCTTGTTCCAGCCACGGCTTCCGGAACCGTCAAACATTCTTGCGCAAGCTGGCTGGGACGGTTCCCCGGGGGAATGCAAAGATTTATGCCTGACTCCGGGACGATCGCTGCACTTTAGGGGATTCAGAGAGCACACATTTCCCTTAGCATTTGTCTCCACCAAGGCCGTTCTTTCTGCCATCGTTGGCAAAATCCCGCCATGAAACCCCTCGTCCAGATCTCTCTAGACCTCACCGACATCGACGAAGCCCTCGAAACCGCCACCCTCGCCATGCGCGCCGGGGTTGACTGGCTCGAGGCCGGCACGCCCCTGATCCTGGGCGAGGGGCTGCACGGCGTCCGCGCCCTCCGTGCGGCCTTTCCCGCCACGCCCATCGTCGCCGATCTTAAGACGATGGACGGAGGCTACCTCGAGGCCGAGATGATGGCCAAGGCCTAGGCCACTCACGTCGTCGTGATGGCCCGAGCCCATGCCGAAACGGTGAAGTGCGTCGTCAAGGCCGGGGCCGACTTCGGCTGCAAGGTGATGGGCGACAACATGGTCTGCGAGGACATGGTCGCCGGCGCGAGATGGCTCGAGGACCTCGGCTGCGACTACATTATCCACCATATCGGCTACGACGAGCGCCGCGGACTCGCCGCCGCCGGCCACCGCATGCCCAGCCCGCTCGACCGCCTTCGCGAGGTGGTGCAGGCGGTCAGTGTGGCGGTCCAGGCGGTGGGCGGACTCACCTTGGAACAAGCCATCCAGTGCCCGCAATACGGCGCCCCGCTGGTGGTGCTCGGCGCTCCGCTGACGATCGACGCCGATGCCTTCAGGACGGCCGACGGAGACTTGGAAGGGGCCTTGCGTAGGATCTGCGATGCAGTTCATGCGCAGGAAGTTGCCAGCTGTTAGCTGCATACCCCAAGCTGCTTGATTTCACAAAGCGTCCCGCTACCCACCAAAAGTTAAAAGCTAAAGCTATAATCTATCCGCTTCCCCAATGAACGCCGCCGTCGTCGACTACGCCCCTGACAAATACTCCGTCGAGATCCGCGAGGTCAAGAGGCCCGCGATAGGCCCCGAGGACGTCCTTCTCGACGTCGCCAACGTCGGCGTCTGCGGATCGGACCTCCACCAGTGGACCGCCGACCAATCCTGGCCGGTGAACTACCCCGTCGTCCTCGGCCACGAGTTCGGAGGCCACATCGTCGAGGTCGGCAAGGATGTCGAGCCTTGGAAGGAAGGCGACCTTGTCCTCTCCGAGACCGCCGCGATCATTTCGAAGGACAATCCCATGACCCGGCGCGGGCTTTACAACCTCGATGCCCTTTGCCCATCCCCGGATGCCTCGGCGCATAGATCGAGGACGCACCAAACCACGTCCTTCAAGCCTACCGCGTGGTGAAGTTGGAGAGGTAGTTTGTCGAGGGAGGAGAGGAGGGGTGCCGCGGGTGTTGGCACCTGGTCAAATTCGATGTAACCCCCCATCATGGAGTTGACCCTCACCACTTTCTTTGAACCCGCGCTGGATGGAGGACCAAGTTGATCGTCAAGCCCCACCCTCGCCAGGTCGTCGTCCAACCCCAAAACGACCAAGACTCTGAGGAAGTTCCCCAACGAACAATTGAACAATTGGAATCACCTGACTCCATGCGATAAAGCGTGGTCCGGCCGATCCCGGCTCCTTCCGCGACCTGCGCCGCGGTCAGTCTGCGGCGTTTGCTGGCGAGTTTCAGATTGTCTCCCAGATCCTCCAAGAGTCGCTTCTCTTGTTTTACTCAGGCAACAAATTCAGCGTGCGCTTTCCCCGATCATCACCCGAAACTGGTTCATTCATGAAACAAATCGACTGAATTTGTTCTTTTAATGGAGCATTTTTCCCTTTGTTGAGCGGTTCTTTCCCGAATTTCTCGACCCAACGGAAGGGGAGCCACCTCCTTCGGCCCCGCGAAGCTCCGGGAATCAGTGCCCGGCGAGGGATAGCCGGTGCAGCGCCCTCTGCAGGGCGGCCTCGGCTCGGGCGACGTCGATCTCTTCACTCCGGTCCGCGAGACGTTCCTCGGCGCGCTGTCTCGCCTGTTCCGCCCTCTCGAAATCGATCTCCCCGCGCAACTCGGCGGATTCCGCGAGGATGGAAACCCGGTCGCAGAGAACCCGGGCAAATCCCCGGTCGACGAAGAGGGCATGCTCCCGGCCTTCCTCGTCCTCGTAGCGCACCGTGCCGATGGCCAGGGTGGTGAAGAGGGGAGCATGGTTCTCCAGCACACCAAATGCCCCTTCGATACCCGGCGCCACGACGAAGCGGACCCTCTCCCCGACCACAATTCTCTGGGGCGTGATCACTTCTAGAAACAGAGGCATGGCGTCTCTCCTGGTTTGGCTTCAGCACATCGGACGGTCTTTGGACCTTCCAAAGGATACCCGGAGATAAAGCCCCGGAAGGCGGTGGGATCAAGAAATCTTCCGCCCCGCGGCGGCCGCCTGGCGCAGATCTTCGAGGGCCAGGTAGAGACAGGGCACGATCACCAGGATGATAGCGGTGGCGAAGACGATGCCGAAGCCCAGCGATATCGCCATGGGAATGAGGTAGGTGGCCTGCCGGGACGTTTCCAGAATGATTGGGGTGAGGCCCCCGAAAGTGGTCAGGGTGGTCAAAAGAATGGGGCGAAATCGACGCACCCCGGCATTCTCGATCGCCTCGAACACACCCATCTCCCGCCGCCTCTTGTTCGCGAAGTCCAGCATGATCAAGGAATCGTTGACCACCACCCCGGAGAGGGCGATAACCCCCATCAGGCTGATGAGCGACAGATCGAATCCCAGAAGGATATGTCCGATCACGGCTCCCACGATTCCGAAAGGGATGGCGGCGAGCACGATTAAGGGCTGCACGTAGCTGCCGAAGGCGATGGCCAGCAGGGCATAGATGATGGCCATGGCCAGGGCGAAGCCGCCCCAGAGGGTCCGCGTGGATTCGCGCATTTCGGCCTGGCTGCCCTGGAAGGTCCAGGTCAGTCCGGGAAACTCGGACTGCATCTGGGGAAGCACCTCGTTCTCGATCGACGCCAGCACCCGGTTGATGGCGCTCTTCGGTTCCACATTCATGCCCACCGTGACGATGCGCCGCCCATCCCGCCGGGAGATCCGGGTAAAGGCCTCGCCCCGGCGAAGCTCCACGACGTCCAGCAGGGGAACCTCCGTGCCATCCGGGGTGAGAATGACGAGGTCTTCGAGGTGAAACACGTCCTCCCGCTCCGCCCGGGGCAGTTTCACCCGAATCTCGATCTCGTTGGTGCCGCGCAGTTGCCGCATGGAGAGAGCCCCGAAGAAGGCATCGCGCACCTGCTGCCCCACGTCCTCCGCGGTGAGGCCCAGATTGCGCGCCTCGGGGCGGAGCAGCAGGTCGAACTGCGATTTGCCCGCTTCGTAGTTGTCGTTGACATCCCGGGTGGCGGCAAAGGCCGCGACGCTCTCGGAGAACGCCTGGCTGGCTTTCTCCAGCACGGAGATCTCGGTATGGCTGAGGTCGACGCTGATATCGTCCCTCCAACCGCCTGGTCCGCTCTCCGCCTCGAACGTGATCTGGTCGACCCCCTCGATGTCGCCGATCTCATCGCGCCACAGCTCGATGACGTCGGCGGCAGTCATGTCCCGCTCCGAGGGAGGCTTCATCACGATCTCCACGTCGATGAAGGTTTTTCCCCGGACGTTGGTCTTGATCCCCTCGGCGACGCGATGCAGGTTCTGCTCCTCATACATGCGATGGGTCGCCTCGGTGACCTCCCGCGCCACCGCCCCCGACTGGGCGATGGTCGTTCCCACGGGGAGACGGATCCCCGCCTCGATCTCGTCGGCGGAAACTTCCGGCATCATGATCATCCCCATGTGGTCGCTCATCCCATAGGCGGTGATGACCGCGAGCAAGGAGAGGGCAACGCTCAGGGTGATGTAACGGAAGCGCAGGCAGAGACGGAGAAACCGCCGGTAGTGACGATCCACCAAAGACTCGAAAAACCGGGCGAAGGAACGCTGTGCCGCGTGGATGCCCCTGGTGACCGGGTTACCCCGCTTGCGGGGGACGTGAGCCACGTGCGAGGGCAGGATGAAAAGCGCCTCGAACAGGGAGATGGCGAGCACCGTGATGACCACCGCGGGCAGAGGCCACCAGAATTTCCCCGTCGTGCCGGGCATGAACATGAGGGGAAGGAAAGCGACGATGGTGGTGAGGATGCTGAACGTGACCGGCCAGGCGATGTCGCGGGCTCCGGCGATGGCCGCGGCCCGGGGCGCCAGGCCCTGTTGCCGGTATTCGTAGATGTTTTCTCCGACCACAATGGCGTCGTCGACCACGATTCCCAGCACGACGAGAAAGGCGAACATCGAGATCATGTTGATGCTGACCCCGATGATGGGGAGAAAGAGAAGTCCGCCGACGAAAGAGATCGTCATGCCCATCATCACCCAGAAAGCGAGGCGGAATTCGAGAAAGACGGAGAGGATGGCGAGCACGATAAGAATGGCGAGGACGCCGTTTTCGATGAGCAGAGAGAGTCGTTCCCGGAAATCGTCGGCGCTGCTGCTGTCGATGCGCCACTCGATGCCCTCGGGCAGGGTGGCCTCGAAATCGTGGAGGATGCCGAGGACCGCCTCCGAGATTTCCAGGGGAGACTGGGAACCCACCCGGTAGACACCGATCTCCACCGAGGGCATCCGGTTGAACTGGGAGTGAAATCGATCCTCCTCGAAGCCGTCGCGGATTTCGGCGAGATCGGCAAGCACCACGGGCGTGCCCATCTGGGATGGCAGCACGGCGACCCTCCCGAACTCGTCGGCCTGCTGTTTCCGCTCCTTGAGGCGCAGCAGGATTTCTCCGTTGGATGTTTCCACCGATCCGGCCGGTATATCCCGGCTCGACTCCTCGACGATATCGGCGACCTGACCCAGGGTGAGACCGTGTTCCCGGAGCCGGCTTCGCGGGATCTCGATGTGGGTCATGTAGTCGGGCACGTTGTTCAGTTCGACCTGGGTGATGGAAGGGTGGTTGAGCAGTTCGTCGCGGAGCCGCTCCCCCAGTTTCCGCAGCATCCAGATGTCGACATTGCCATAGAGTCCGATCTCCATGACCTCCCGGATCTCGGCGAGCAGTTCGACCTCGGGAGATTCGATGTCGTCGGGAAAGGTTCGGATCCGGTTCACCGCCTGATCGATATCCTGGAAGGTCTTCATCCGGTCTGTGCCCGACACCAGTTCGATGGTGACACTGCCCGAACCCTCGCGAGCCTGGGACGTCATCTCCCGGATGCCCTGGATTCCGCGAACCGCCTCCTCGATCGGCAGGAGAATTCCCTGCTCCACCTCGGCGGGCGCCGCGCCCGGGTAGACGACGCTGACTTCCACCTGGTCGAGCTGGAATTGGGGGAAGACCTCTTTCTGCATGTTCACCGCCGTCCACAGACCGCCTCCGATGAGGATGAACATGAGGAGATTCGAGGCGATGGAGTGCCGAACCATCCAGGCGATGGGGCCTTTCTCTTCGCCGGCAGCGTTCTCGGGCGAGGTATCCGTCATCGGTCACCTCCCAGGGGGAGTTCCGTTGCGGTCTCACCAGACAATCCGGCGGCCACCGTTTTGCCGGTCCGCGATTGCAGGGGGGCGTCCTGAACCACGGCGGCGAGGTTCGAGGTGACCACGGTCTCCCCGTCCTCGAGACCCTCCCGGATGTAGGCGTAGGCGGCGTCCTGGTAGAAGATACCCACCTGCCGGATATCCAGCTTCCCGTCCCGCATCACCCAGACGGTGTCCTCGCGGCGCACGAGATCGCGGTCCAGCCGGATCACGTCCGGGATGGTTTCGAGCTCGATGGCGGCTTCGACGAAGGAACCGATGATGAGGGGCGGCAGATCGGAATTCGGTTGGTCTCGGAGCAGGGGGTCTCTGACGGTGACGAGGACACGCGCGAGGCGGGAACGTTCCTCCAGCGTGCCGATAAGGCGGTCGACAGTTCCCTCGCGGTGCACACCATCGGGCCAGGCGGAGCGGTTTCGCACGCGCACCACGGACCCTTTCCCGTCTCCCTCTCCGAAACGCAGCCAACGGAGCTGGGCGAGGGGCACGGTTGCCTCGACCCAGTAGCTTTCCACCCCGACGAGGCGACCCAGTTCGCCGCCCGGAGAGACCAGCGAACCGACGTTGGCGTCCCGGCTCACCACCTGGGCATCGAAGGGGGCGACGATGGTGGTGCGCTCCAGGTCGAGCCGGGCCTGGTCGAGCGCGGCCCGCGCCGCCTCCAGGCGTGCCCGCGCCACGTTCAACTGAGGGCGTCGCAGCACCAGGGCCATGCTCTCCTCGGACATCCGCTCGTTGAGCAGGTCGTAACCTTCGCGGGCGACTTTCTGACGACCCATCTCGATTTCCAGTTCCGCCACTGCCTGGCGCTCATCGCTCTGTCTCTGCCTCAGGGTGTTCTCATAATCGGCGGCTTCAAGGTGCAGCAGGGGGTCGCCCTCCCGGACCAGGCCACCCGGGATGAAGTTCGCCTCGCAGCTCACGATCCGTCCGGAGACCTGGGGACTCAGGATGATATCCCGCGTCGGAGTGACCGTGCCCATGGCGAGGAGAACGGGGCGGTGGTCTTCCCGGGTCACCCGGACCACGTCAACCAGCATGGCCGATTTCCTGGTCGCCTCGATGCGCTCCGCGGCGGGTTCGGTGCGGAAGATGAGGAAGATGAGAAAGGCCGCGGCTACCAGAATGATGGCGCAGATCGAGACGGTTTTCGCGATCGCGAGCGGCGATGGAGTCGCATCCCCAGCCGGATCTGCCTGAGGAGGACTATCCGGAGGATCGGTTTTGGTTTCTGACTCTTTCCTTTGGGCTTTCTTCATTCTCGTGACACCGGACGGTGGCCCTCGCGCCACCGCATCGTTCGGGGCGACTCAAGGGGATGTCTCCGGCCAGGGCGCGGTAGAGAGTGGTACGAAACTCCAAAAGAACCCGATTCGCCAGGATAAGATCGCGCCTCAGTTGCTGGAGGTCCGTCAGAGCGGTGAGGAGGTCGATGAAGTTGCTCACTCCGTTGGAGTATTCCACGAGGAGTTGGTCGTAGGTCTTTTCGGCGAGATCGATCTGCTCCTCGAGGTGGCGGATCTGTTCGACCTGTCCGGCCTCGAGAGCGAGGGCATCCTCGACTTCCTGGAAAGCGACGAGCACGGTCTGACCGTAGTCGAAGAGCCGTTCCAGCTTGACCGCCCGCGTTCTCGCCACTTCGGCCTTGCGCCGCCCCCCATCGATGAGGGGACCGACCAGATTGGCTGCCAGCGTCCGAATCCAGTCGTCGAAAAAATCCTCGGCCCTGGCGTTGGTGGTGGAGACGTCGGCAGAGAGGGTGAGGCGGGGGAACTGGTCGGTCACCGCCACGGCGACGTCCCGGTCGGCGGCTTCCAGTCGGAGGAGGGCACCGCGCACGTCGGGCCTGCGGCAGACCAGCTCGGAAGGGATGCCCGTATCCGGCAAGGGGGGCAAAGAGGGCAGGTGGGGATGGCTGTAGGAGAGCGGCTCCTGCGGGGGACGCCCCAGCAGGAGGGAGAGGCGATGCTCCAGGACCCGGATGGAGGCTTCGACCGCGGCTTTCTGCTGGCGGGTGGCCGCGACGAGTTGATCCTGGCGAAGGACATCGACACTCCGATTTTGGCCGCCGAAGAATTGATTGCGCAGCTGGCGGGCGAGTTTTTCGTTGGTCTCGATCTGGCTTTCGAGCAGGGACCGCTGGGCGAGTGCCTCCGCGAGTTGGAACCAGGTGCGCGACACCTCGGCGGCCAGGGTGAGCGCCACCGTGTGGTAGTCGGCACGCGCCGCGCCGGCCCGTTTTTCCTCGGCCTCCACCGCCGCCTGGATCCGGCCCCAGAGATCGATTTCGTAGGAGGTCGTCAGGCCCAACTCGAGAGTGGAGATATTCGCAGTCTGCGAATCCCGGTTTTCTCCGGTGAAAAACCCGTCGATCTGGGGAAAGAGCGGGGCTGCCTCCCGGTTGGCCGTGGCCTGGGCGGCGCGGAATCGGGCCAGAAAGCTCCTCAAGGTGAGTTCCGAGGACAGGGCTTCGCTCACCAAGCGATCGAGCTGGTGATCACCGAAGGCCGACCACCACCGGCAGGGAGCCGGCACCTCGCCCGAGTCCGAGAATTTCCCCGGGTTTTCGGGCAGCAGCCGGGTCTCCATTTTGCCGGGAACCGTGCAGCCGACCAGCGGGACGATGAGCCACCCGCACAAGAGCAAAGCCGCAGTCCGCTCGGGCCAGGCCAGGCTACGCCGATCGCCGGCTTTTATCCGGGAAGGCTCCATATCCAATCACCTTCCGAACCAGATCGCTCCGGCAAAAGAACCGAAAAGGCAAATCAAAATCTATTGATTATCAAGATATCTTAATCAAATGGCCTGTTTCATCGGTGAAAAGCGCCAGAAACAGGCTAAAAGCGCCAGAAACAGGCTTCCACGGCGGTCGGGGGTATCCGATCGCGCGGTGCTGGCGGGGGGGAGACTTCGGTCACCGCCCCGCGTCGCGGCGGAAGGCTCGATCGAGGATGCCTTTGCCCTGGTCGATTTCGGGAACGGAGACCACACCGTCGCGATTCCCATCGAGCCGGTGGAAGACCGGGTGGTAGATGGCGGGCGTTTCAGCCAGGCTCAGTTGATCGTTTCCGTCTTGGTCGAGTCCGAGGACGAGGCGGCGCCGGATGCCCGTCTGCAGGTCCTGGGCGAAGCGCAGGCCGGAGGCGGCTTTCTGCCGGCGCAGGCCCCGTTCCAGCGCGTCCTGCCGCGAGACTTCGGCGGCGACGCAATGGAAAATCACGCTACCCATCTCGTCGGTGGATTCCTCTCCCCAGAAAATCCGGCGCGGCGGGTGGTGGGGATTCACCGGGTTCTCACGCGAGTTGTCGTAGGTGATCACCGTTTCGATCCGGGTTCCCTGGGGCAACCGCACCGGTTCGGCGTAGACGTACTGGTCCTGCCAGTTGAAATCCCAGTCGCCGATGCGAAATAGTTTCGCGGTCGAGCCATCGGGCAGGCGGGCCGTCACTTCCATCGACACGCAGATCTGGTGGGCGTGCCCCCACACCATGATCAGGTCCAGATCCTCCGGGACGACGAGGTGGTCACGCAGCACGTGATTGCTTTCGCCGGGGGCCACGTTCAGACCCGTGAGAGCTCCGAACACAGGCGGCACCTGGAATTCGATGAGCTTCTTCTCCGGGGGGCCTTCGGCGAAATAGATACCGATTCGGGTTTTTTCGAACTCCCTCTTGCCCGAGGGATGGAAATGGGTCTGGAGGACCAGGTCCGATCCCTGGGGGAGAGGCAGGGCGTAGCCCGGTTCCAGTTCCGGGGGGGAACCTCCGACGGCCCACGCTCCCAGGGATCCCGAGGGATTGAAAGCCTTGCGGTTGAATCCCGGGCGTCCATCCCGCCCATCCAGATCGCGGGCCTTGCCCGAGTCGTCGAGGAAGAAGAGCACATGGTGCACCACCGATCGCGCACTGGGGCGGACCTCGACGGCGCGCACCCATTGGTCCGTCTCCAGGTCGAGGGGCAGGGCGAAATACCGGTAGATATCCTTGCCCTCGGCGTAGACCTCGAAGGGTTCCGCCATCTCCACGATCAGGTCCGGTTGGCCCAGGCTCCAGCCATCGGGAAAATCGGGGAGTTGCGGGGTCTTTGCCGGATCACCCTCTGGCGCGCCGGCCTCGACCCATCGGCTGATCAGGTCGATCTGTGCCTCGCTGAGACTGCGGTCTCCTCGGAATTGGCCCCAACCCTCATCGGCATGCCAAGGCGGCATGTAGCGTTGCTCGACGACGCGCTGGATGGTCCGGGCCCGCCGTCTAGTCGAGGTGTAGTCGGTCAGGGAAAAAGGCGCGGCCTCGCCGGGACGATGGCAGCCCGCGCATTTCTCGAAGACGATCGGCGCGATGTGCTCGGAGAAGGTGATTCCCTCGCCGCCCCGGATCGGCTTGCCGGCCGGCCAGACCATGGAGACGGCCAGCAGAAAAAGCATTCTTTTCATCGAAGGTGAAGACGATAAGGGGGCAGGCCGGGTTACGGGCCATCTCGGGTGGAGGCGGAGCGTCATTCGTGTGTCGGTGTCAGGGTTTTCTCCGGGAGGTTCCCGGAGGAAGTTGCTACAAAGGGCTTGGGGGAGGGGATTTTCCTTTTTGTCGAT
>CAZLUZ010000111.1:0-16828 GCA_964562825.1 uncultured Akkermansia sp. | reverse complement strand
TAACTAGCATGAAAATTCAGGTTTCGCTAGATAAATAATGCGCGGGTTAATAAGTGAGCGGCGCAAATAGCTTTTCCAGGTCCTCCCGGGTCAGCGCCTTGATTCCCTTTTCCGCGTCATCCGTTTTCTCTCCGGCCGACAAGACGGCACGGGCGAGCCCTGCCTTCCTTTCCTGCAGCTCGAGAATGCGCTCCTCGATGCTGCCTTTGGTCACCAACCGATAGACAAACACGGGATTCTCCTGCCCGATGCGATGGGCCCGAGCCGTGGCCTGCTCTTCCGCCGCGGGATTCCACCAGGGATCATAATGGATCACGCAATCCGCCGCGGTGAGATTGAGCCCGGATCCGCCCGCCTTCAGGCTGATGAGGAATACGGGCACCTCTCCACCCTGAAACCGAGGACCCCGCGAAATTCAAGAAGGTCCTGACATTTTGGAGGCGTGAAAAAAGAAGCCGACAGAAACGCCACCATCCGGAGCGCCTTTACCGGTCGGACACGTCCAGCTCAAAGCGGCGCCCCCGGCATGGGATCGACGCGGGCGAGCTTCCCCCTCCCAAGTCGGCGGAAATGGCCACCACCGTCTAGTCGTGCCCCAGTGCGGGATCGGGCCTCCAAGACTGGAGCGTGCGAATGTAGTTCGCCCGCTCGAAGGCTTCGGGATTCTCCACGTAACACTGGCTCATTGACCCACGCATCTCGGATACCGATTCATAACCGTTTTCCTCCAGCCATTCCCTCAGCCCCTCCACCACGAAGTCGGTCCGGGAAATTCCCCCACGCAACAGCTCGGAGGTCATCATGACCACATTCGCTCCCGCCATGATGCCCTTGACCACGTCCTCGCTCTCCTGCACCCCACCGGTGATGGCAAACTCCACGGGCACACGACCGAAAAGAATGGCCACCCAGCGCAGAGGCAGTCGGTTCTCGAATCGGGAACTCAACTCCAGCCTCGGTACCACGGCGAAATCCTCCAGATCGAGATCGGGCTGATAGAACCGGTTGAAAAGAACGAGGGCGTCTGCGCCTGCCTCCGCGAAGCTCTTCGCCATGTGGGCCGGGGCAGTGAAAAAGGGACCGATCTTGACCGCCATGGGGAGCCGGGTCTGCGCCCGCACCTCCTGCACCACGTCGAGATACCGTTTCTCCACGGTGGCGGCGGATTCCTCCGGATCCGTAGGCAGATGGTAGAGGTTCAGTTCGAGCGCCGAGGCGCCGGCCTGTTCCATGCGACGAGCGTAATCGCTCCATCCTCCCGGCGTCGCCCCGTTCAGGCTCCCCACGATGGGAATAGCAACCGCTTCGCGAGCCCGGGAGAGCAGTTCGAAGTGGTCGTCCGGCCCGGTGCGGAAATCGTCCCACTCGGGCAGGTAGGAGAGAGACTCCCCGTAACTTTCCGCCCCGTAATCGAGGTAGTGATCGATCAGGTGGCTCTCTGCCGTGACCTGCTCCTCGAAGAGCGAGTGCATGACGATCGCGGAGACGCCGCCGTCCTCCAGCCGGCGGAATCCGTCGAGATCGTGGGTCCAGGGGCCGGGCGAAGCGACCACCGGGTGAGCCAGGGTCATGCCCAGGTAGTTGGTTTCCAGATTCGGTGTCATGATTCGATCGATTCGGAGGGTTCCGCGGCGAGGGCTTCGAAGGCCTTGCGCCTGGTGCGCACGTGTTCCTCGGCCCGGTTCAGCAGAACCTTGGCCACGTCGGGATGCGCCTGGCGCAGCATGCGATACCGGTTCTCCCGATACATGTAGTCGGAGAGTGGCAGCTTGGGTTCCTTGCTGTCGAGGGTCAGCGGGTTTTTCCCCTCTCCCCGGAGGCTCGGATTGTAGCGATAGAGCAGCCAATGTCCCGAATCGACCGCACGCTTCTGCTGGTCCATGCCCTCCGCCATGTCGATCCCGTGGGCGATGCACTGGCTGTAGGCGATGATGAGGGAAGGACCGTCGTGTGCCTCCGCCTCGTGGAAGGCCTTGACCGTCTGAGCATCGCGGGCCCCCATGGCGATCTGGGCGACATAGACGTGGCCGTAATCCATCGCGATCCGCCCGAGGTCCTTCTTCGCCACGCCTTTGCCCCCGGAGGCGAACTTCGCCACCGCCCCCAGCGGGGTGCTCTTCGAGGCCTGTCCCCCGGTGTTCGAGTACACCTCCGTGTCGAGCACGAGAATGTTCACGTTATACGGTCCGGCAAAAACGTGATCCAGCCCGCCGAAACCGATGTCGTAGGCCCAGCCGTCGCCTCCGACAATCCAGACCGACTTCTTCACCAGCGAGTCCGCCACGGAGAGCAGGTGTTTTCCCTCCGCCGAATCGGCGTTGGCAAGCAGGTTCTTCAATTCCGCCACTCGGGCGCGTTGTTCCTCGATGCCGCGGGGAGTGGACTGATCGGCGTCGAGCAAGCCCCGGGCCCGCTCGTCCCCAAGCAGCGGAGCGGCGAGCCGTTCCACCAGCAGTCGGGCAAACGTGGTCTGGCAGTCGAGCGCGATACGCATGCCGAGTCCGAACTCCGCGTTGTCCTCGAAGAGCGAGTTCGACCACGCGGGCCCGCGCCCCTCTCCGTTGACCGACCACGGGGTGGTGGGCAGGTTGCCCCCGTAGATGCTGGAGCAACCCGTCGCGTTCGCGATCACGCTGCGGTCGCCAAAGAGCTGGCTCATCAGCTTGAGGTAGGGCGTCTCCCCGCAACCGGCGCAGGCGCCGGAATACTCGAAGAGCGGCTCGAGGAACTGCACCTCGCGGACCGTGTCGAAGCCGAAACCGGTCCCGTTGCCCCGCACCGTTTCGGGCAGGGTGAGGAAATAGTCCCAGTCCCGACGCTGCCTTTCCAGGACCTCCGTCTTCGGCACCATGTTGATGGCTTTGCGCCCCACGTTGCTCTTGTCCCGGGCCGGGCATACCTCGACACACAGGGTGCATCCGGTGCAATCCTCCGGAGCCACCTGCAGGGTGAATCGCTTGTCGGGCAGATTCCGCCACTTCGCGCTGACATGGGCGAAATCCGACGGCGCCGCGGTCAGGTCGGACGAATCGCAGAGCTTGGTCCGGATCACCGCGTGCGGGCAGACCAGCACGCATTTGCCGCACTGAATGCAGAGATCGGGCTCCCAGGCGGGCACTTCCTGGGCGATGCTGCGCCGTTCCCATTTCGCGGTATCGGTGGGCCAGGTCCCGTCGGGGGGAAAGGCGCTCACCGGCAGTTCGTCCCCCCTGCCCTCGAGCAGCGGTCCGGTCACCTCCCGCACGAAACGCGGGGCGTGGGCCGGGATCGGCGAGAGCGAATCCTCCCCGGGAACCAGCACGACCTCCTCACCCCCGGGCACGCGAACCTCGTGCAGATGTTCGAGCGCGGCGTGAACGGCCTCGATGTTGCGATCCACCACCGCCGGACCGCGCTTGCCGTAGGTCTTGCGGATGGCCTCCTCGATCCGGGCCACGGCCTCTCCCCGCTCCAGCACGTCGCTCAGGGCGAAGAAGCTGGCCTGCATCACTGTGTTGATCCTCATGCCGAGGTGGAGCGAGCGGGCGATGCGGTAGGCGTCGATGACGAAGAGGCGCAGTTTCTTCTCCAGAATCACCTTCCGAACCGGGGCCGGGAGACGATCCCAGACCTCCTCGGGACCATAGGGAGCATTCAGGAGAAGCGTGGCGCCCTCCGCCGCCAGCGAAAGGGTGTCGTATTTCGAGAGAAAACTGAACTGGTGCACGCCCACGAAATTGGCGCTGCCGATCAGGTAGGTGCTGCGGATGGGATCCGGGCCAAAGCGCAGGTGCGATACGGTGCGGGCTCCGGCCTTCTTCGAGTCGTAGACGAAGTAACCCTGCGCGTTCAGTCCCGTGCCTTCGCCGATGATCTTGATCGTGTTCTTGTTGGCGCCCACCGTCCCGTCCGAGCCGAGCCCCCAGAACACGGCGCGCGTCACCGAGTCGGGCTCGATGTCGAATGCCGGATCCCAGTCCAGGCTGAGATGGCTGACGTCGTCGTGGATGCCGATGGTGAAGTGCCGGGGGGGAGACCCCGTGTTCAGCGCATCGAAAATGCCCTTGATCATCCCCGGGTTGAACTCCTTGGAGGACAATCCGTAACGGCCGCCGCAGACGCGGATGCCGGTCCTCTCGCCCTCGGCGACGGCGGTGAGCACGTCCTGGTAGAGCGGTTCTCCGGCCGACCCCGGTTCCTTGGTCCGGTCCAGCGCGGCGATGTGGCGCACCGTCTGGGGCAGGGCGTCGAGGAAATGGGCCACGGAAAAGGGGCGGAACAGCCGCACCCGCAGCATGCCGACCTTTTCGCCCCGGGCCACGAGGTGATCGACGGTCTCTTCCACCGCCTCGGCGCCGGACCCCATGATCACGATGACCCGTTCCGCTTCGGGAGAGCCGGAGTAATCGAAGAGATGGTACTGGCGTCCCGTCCGCGCAGCGAGCCTGTCCATCCGATCCTGCACGATGGCGGGCACCGCGTCGTAGAAGGGGTTCGCCGCCTCCCGCGCCTGGAAGTAGACATCCGGGTTCTGGGCCGTGCCCCTGATGACGGGATGATCCGGGGAAAGCGCCCGCCGCCGGTGGGCCTGCACCAGGTCGTCGTCGATGAGGGCGCGGAGATCCTCGTCATCGAGACATTCGATCCGCTGGATCTCGTGACTGGTGCGGAAGCCGTCGAAAACGTGGAGAAAGGGCACCCGGGCCTCCAGGGTGGCCGAGTGGGAGACCAGCGCGAGATCCATCGCCTCCTGCACCGAGGAGGAGAAAAGCTGGGCCCAACCGGTGGCCCGTGCCGCCATCACGTCGCTGTGATCGCCAAAGATGGAGAGCGCCTGCGCCGCGAGAGACCGGGCCGCCACGTGAAAGACTGTGCTCGTCAGTTCACCCGCGATCTTGTAGAGATTCGGGATCATCAGGAGCAGCCCCTGGCTCGCGGTGAAGGTGGTGGACAGCGCCCCGGCCTGGAGAGAGCCGTGCAGGGCGCCCGCCGCGCCGCCCTCGGATTGCATCGCGAGGACTGATGGAACCGCTCCCCAGATGTTGGTTTCGCCTCGGGTTGCCCAGTGATCGGCCAGCTCCCCCATGGGGGATGCGGGGGTGATGGGGTAGATTCCGGCGACTTCGCTGACCCGGTAAGCCACCCGGGCTGCCGCCTCATTTCCGTCGAGGGTGAGATGGGTTCGTTTCATACAAATCTTTCTGAGGCACGGAGAGGGCACCGTCCTTACGCCCTCAGCTTCGTCAGCCGGGAAAGAAATTCCACGCCCCTGCTATCCGATCATCCGCATATCTTGCGGCTCCTTTCCCCGGAATAGGGCCGATTTCCGATCTGCTGCTTTTCAGAAAAATGGTCAGGGCTCCGCAGGCCTGAACGGGTGCCGATCATTGCGCCCTTGCGGACACTCGCCGGTTCCTGTAGGCAGAGGGTGCCCTTCGCGACCATGAAGACTCTTTACCTCCCCTTTCTCATCATCCTCGCCCTGACCGGAGCCGGGCTCCGCGCCGGAGACGATCGCCCCAACGTCGTCCTCTTCCTCGTCGATGACATGGGTTGGGTGGACAGTTCGGCCTACGGCTCGACCTACTACGAGACCCCGCAGATGGAGCGCCTCGCCGCCGAGGCGATGCGATTCACCGACGCCTATGCGGTGCCCCTCTGTTCTCCCACCCGGGCGAGCATTCTCACCGGACAATACTCCAGCCGCCACGGCGTCACCAGCGCTTCGGGACACCGCCCCGCCGCGGACGGCGACGCCTCGCCCTACCCGGAGAAAGCCCCACCCGGCAATCGCTTCCTCTACGCCGCGAGCAAGAACTACCTCGATCCGGAGATCGCCAATCTCGCCACGGTCCTGCGCGACGCGGGATATCGGACCGGCCATTTCGGCAAATGGCATCTCGGCACCGCGCCGGAGCATCGTCCCGACCGGCAGGGCTTCGAGACCGCCTGGTATTGCGTGCCGGACCCCGGCCCCCCGAGCTATTTCTCCCCCTACGACGTGCATGCCGAGGGCACCCCGTCGGGACGCCACAAAGTGGGCACGATCACCGACGGCCCGGATGGCGAGTATGTCACCGACCGACTCACCGACGAGGCGATCCGCTTTCTCGAGACCCACCGGGACGAGCCCTTTTTTCTCTACCTCGCCCAGTACGGGGTTCACGGCCCCTGGGGACACAAGGAAGCCTACACCGCCAAATTCGCGGAGAAACAGGACCCACGCGGCAATCAGCGCAACCCCATCATGGCCTCGATGTTGCAGAGTGTGGACGAGAGTCTCGGCCGCATCCTCGACACGCTCGAGAAGCTGGATCTCGCGGAGGACACCCTTTTCCTTTTCTACTCCGACAACGGCGGCAACACCCACAGCAACACGCCGGGCAGCCGGCAGATGAGCGGCATCGGACCGGACCATCCCAAGTATCCCTTCGTCGAGGACTGGAAAAAGTGGGCCGGCGAGGAACCGCCCACCAACAACGCCCCGCTGCGCGAGGGGAAGGCCCGCATCTACGAGGGCGGTCAGCGGGTTCCGCTGATGGTGCGCTGGCCCGGTCGCATCGCGGAGGGCACCACCAGCGACGCCGTGGTCGGACCGATCGACCTTTTCCCCACCATCCTCGAGGCGACCGGCGTTGCCGTTCCGGAGGATCACGTGGTCGACGGAGTCTCCCTCCTCCCCGTGCTGCGCCAGACCGGCACGCTGGAGCGGGATGCCCTCTTCACCTGGTTTCCCCACCTCATCCCCGCGGTCTCGGTGCGGTCCGGCGAATGGAAACTGATCTACCGCTGGGAACCGCATCGCGAATATCCCGAGACGCGGGAACTGTATCATCTAGGCAATGATATCGGGGAGACCACCAACCTGGCGGCGGAGCGTCCGGAGAAGGTGGCGGAACTGGAGGACAAGATCGAGGCCTTCATCGCCACGACGGGAGCCCTCGTCCCGAAGCCGAATCCCGCCTACGACGATGCCGCGGCAAAGCGGGAGCGGGCCCCCGATGCCGGCCTCGTTCCCAAGTCCTGCCGGACCACCGTGGTGAAAGGCGCTCTCCGGGTGGACCGGGAAGGCAAGATGCCCTTCCTCGGAACCGCTCAACTGCGTAACCTGACCGGCCCTGTCTCCCTGCGCCTCACCCTGCGGGGAGCGGCGGGGGAATCCTCCGTTCACTGGAAAACAGCGGAGCAGGATTCGTTTCCCCCGGATCAAAAGGTCGGCTACCTCCTGCCCGATAGCGCTGACTGGAACGACGTCGCGGTCAATCTGCCCGTTCGGGGTGCGCCAGCCATCGTCCGCATCTACCTGCCCGCCGCCGAGGAATCACCCGTGGAAATCCGGCGGATCGAAGCGACCGGCGCTTCCGGCGGCAGCAAGGTCTGGGATTTTCGGTAAGTCTCCGCTGATGGCGAGACGCGGGGGAAGAGGGCCGGGCTAATTCCCCCGCGATTTCGCAAAGAGCCAGCGCCACACCTCCCGGTCGGCGCAGGTCTGGGTCCACGAGTCGTGTTCCACCCCCTCGTATTCGGTGTAGATCACCTCGGCGGCTCCGGCTTCCCGCAGCGCTTCGACCATGACCCGCGAGTAGGAGGGGGCCACCACCCGGTCGGCACTCCCGTGGAAAACCCGGATGGGGATGTCGCGGAATCGCGCAACCTGTCGGGGGTCTCCCCCGCCGCAAATCGCCACCGCTCCGGCAAACAGATCGGGTCTCCGCGAGAGCAGTTCCCACGTGGCAAATCCCCCCATGGACAGGCCGGCGATGTAGACCCGGCGGGGATCGATGGGCAACTCCGCGATTTTCGCTTCGATGAGGCGTTCCACCAACTGCAGTGGCAACGTGGGATACCGATCCATGCGGTGCGGCGCCTCCGTCATCGGGCGAACGTAGCGCACCCATCGCATGTCGTCGGGACACTGCGGCATGAGGAAGAAGCAGGGTTCCTCCTCTTCCTCGATGAAGGCGATGATGTCGGCGGCGCAGTGCTTGAGCTGCTTCCGGTTGTCTCGCCCTCGCTCTCCGTATCCGTGGAGAAAGACCAGTAGCGGGTAGGATTTGCCCTCCTCGACCCGCGGAGTGAATTGCCGATAGGCCAGACTCTCCCCGGGATCCACCTCGCGGTGAACCCGTGCTTCCATCCTGGACTCCACCGCGATCCGCTCCTGCGCCACCGCCAGCGTCCCGAGCAGCCCCAACGCGCTCCCGATGAGGATTCTAATGATCATGACTGAGAAAAACCGCAATCCCCGAAATTTTCGAGGGAAAAAATCAGGGAGCCACGAGCGGCTCATGGGCGGGGGACGGCGGCACCCCACCCGGCGCATCCCCCGTGCCCGATCAGAGCCTGTCTCCCAAGGTTCCGTCGATCCACCGATCGATGAGCTCCGCCATTCCGGCCAGGGTTGCCGATCGTCCCGAGCGCACGAAATACCCGCTGGCGCAGTTGCCGGCGAGAACGATGCCGGCATCGTCCAGCCCCATCAACGCGGCCGCGAGGCACCCCGCCCCGAAGTTGTCCCCCGCCCCCGTGGAGATGAGGGGATCCGGGCAAAAGGGACCCGGAACGTAGACCGCGCCGTCCGCCGAGGCGCAGGCGGCTCCCTGGTTCGGGTGAATGATGATCCGGTCGACTTCGATTCTGTCCCGCAGGAAGGCGGCGAGGGCGGCGACCTGTTCGGGGTCTTTCTTTCCGGAGAATCCGCCTCCCAGGGTATCCCCCATCTGCCAGGCTTCCTTCAGGTTGAAGCTGAGGAGAGTCCGGCATTGCCCGGTGATCTCCCCGACCAATTCGATCAGCTCCAGACGCTCGCGCTCCTCGCGTTGCTCGAACTCCGCCAGATCCATGAAGAAGACCAGTTCCCGGGACGGCAGGCCCAACGCCCGGTGGCGCTCGGCCAGATTTCGCCAGATCGGTCCCACATGGACCAGTTTGCCCCAATTCACCGCCGCCACGAACTGCGCCCCGCGCAGCAGTTCGTCGAGGGTGTCGCCCCCGACGCATTCGAGCAGACGTTCCCAGGTGATCTCGGCGCAACTCCGCAGGTCGCACAGCATGACCTTCCCATCACTGAATTCCAGGCAATCGCTGTGGGCCGGGTCGGCGAGGGAGAACATCCGGTCGACCGTGCCCTCCAGCGCGCTCCGAAAGAGAGGCCGGACCTCATCCCTCCCCAGCGCTCCGATGTAGGTCAGGTCGGCCGTCTCGCCGAAAATCCCGCGCAGTGCCGACACGAAAAGCGGCCCGTTGCCCCCGAATTTGTCTCCCTGATGCTGCACCGTGTAGGAAGCGGCGATGCCCGCGGCGGCGGCCACCTTCGGCCCGAACTCGGCCATGCTCGCCGGGGCCTCCATCCGGATGAAAGTGTCGACAAAACCGTCGAACCCGCACAGACCCGCGACGCGATCCCCGGCACGAGATTCGATGACGCCCTTGAGCTGGCGCACCACGGGTTCCAGGGAATGGAGGTCGGAGTAGATCATGGGTGAATTTTGGAGAAGGACGGTGAGGAGAAAGGGCGCCACCCCGGAGGCGGCAATAGCGCCAGCCTACAGGGCGTTGATCTGCGACGTCTTTTTCGCCAATTCTGTTTTAGCAGTGGGTGATAATCTGGATGCAAATCTTGTCATCGTGCGATTCGAGGATCTCAGCCATCCGAACCGCCCACTTAGCAGCGGCCTCCTGATTTGCTCGGCACGGCTCGTCTATCATCCTCCATCCAAAATCTTGAAGATCGATCCAACCCTCGTGCTCGGTGATGATCGCTGAAGTGAAATAGTCGCCAGGAAGGTCGGTCACGTAGGAAGCATGCTGGAGAATCTCCTCAGTTTCTTCGGGGAACGCTTCTCGAATTTTGGTGTGATCGAAACCGCTCTCGGACGGGAAGCACCAATAGTCCCAGTGATGCCCCCGAATTGATTCAATGTCGTCTTCATCCAGGCGGTGCCTCTCCAAAATACGGGTCAGAGAGGCATACATCTCTTGGCAATCACGATCAATTAGCACCGATACATGCGACTTCATCTCATAGGCGAGCGATCAAGCACAGCCATCCGAATTCCCGGGGGCCCGGCAGGAATCCGATTGGCTGATTCGCCTTGTTTGCTCTTTCGATGCGTGATTTAGGGTGGCCCGAATCCAGGAAGAAAGTGATTGCGGGCCTGCCGCATGTTTCCAGTCAGACTTCTCGGCAGATGTCACCCTGATGTGCAAAAAAGGATCAGCGACATCTTCTGGATCCTTTTTCGCGTTCGCGTTATTCCGAGGCGCCGGCATCGACCAAATAGGTAAGGCGCGTAATCGAAATGAGTGGTAGAACAGAGGCATACCCTCCATCATTGTGCACCACAACGTAGGTCCGCCGCCCTGATTCTCGAGGGGGCAAAAAATGTAATCTGAATGAGGCACCTCAACCGAGTCTCCGTCAGCCACCTTCAGGGTGAAAGGCACCCCTCGTTCCCTGGCTTCCTCGATTTGTTCAATACGCACGGCGCACAATCGCGGTCCCCGTTGAATTGTCAACACGGTTCGAGTTTCTTGAGAGAATGATCAAGCATAGTCATTCTATTGCCAACGCAGGAGGTGATTGGATTGACTACCGAGCCTTGTTCTCCTCCGGTCGATCGTCAGACGGCAACTCGTCTCCCGAATCAGGTGTAGCACTGGAAACCTTTGCCATGATCCGGTTGTCCGTGCTTCCGCGGGAGTGATGGCTTGAACTCCCACACGAACAGTTTTTTCTTGCTTCGGACACCATTGCACTAAGACTTGTTCACATGATCACTTCCGGCTCGAAGCGCAACTTTGGAACCCAGGGAGTTCACCCCCTCCGGTTGCACGCCGGGGCGGATCGAAGAAGTGGCGAACCAGCTACATGGTCTATCCGTTGAACGCGGCAAGGCGACAAGACGGATCAGCTAATGGAATTCCTGCTCTTCACGGACTTGATTCCTTCAGGCAAAATGATGCTTGGATAGAAAACGAGGCGAATGCCCCTCCGCACGGTGCGATCGCGCCGCCCGATGGGGCTTGCATCCACCCATCGCAGCCTGTTGGCTCTGCGGAGAGAAGACGGGTTGCCCCCCTTCCCTCCGTCCCTACCACTGCCTTACCTACCGATCACTGCCGCGCCATGAAACTCTCTTCCATCGCCATGACAGCCGCCGCTGCTGCTCTGCTCGCTTTCGCCCATCCCACCGCAGCGGAACCATCGAAGAAGGATTCCACGGAGCCAAGCCGAATCGTACTCTTCAACGGTGAGGACCTGACCGGTTGGAAGCCGTTTCTCGTCGAAGAAAGCGCGGAAGAGGGTCCGGTGTGGCAGGTGCGGGACGGCGTTCTCGTCTGCCGCGGCGAACCGCTGGGCTACCTCTACACCACCGCATCCTACAAGGATTTCAGCCTGACCCTGGAATGGCGCTGGCAGGGCGAACCGGGGAACAGCGGCGTATTGCTGCGAATCGCCGGTGAAGCGCAATCTTTCCTGCCCCGTTGCGTCGAAGCCCAGTTGAAGAATGGCGACGCGGGCGACATCTGGGCCTTTTACGGGGCTGCCCTCGAAGGCAGCCGGGAGCGGTTCCGGGAGATTGAGGGGCACGAATCACTCGGCGACTTCCGCGGGGTGGGCAAGATGGAGGCCGCCGAGAATCCCCCGGGCGAATGGAACACGCTCGAGATCACCGCTCTCGGCGAGAACCTGACCGTCCGAGTCAACGGCAGAGTGACCAACGAAGCCAACGGTCTCGACGTCGTCGCGGGCCCCATCGGGCTGCAGTCCGAGGGCGGCGAAATCCATTTTCGGAACATTGTCCTCGAAAAACGGTAGTCCCCGCCGCCCCCTTGGCTTGTCTCCCCCGGAGCGCGCTCGAATCTGTGCGGTAGAAGCAGGCACCGGGCACTGCGCCGGCGGGTCCGTGGCTCAGGCGCCCAGAACCAGCTTCACCGCCATGACGAGAAGCGCGGCGTAGAGAAAGCGCCGCACGAAGACTTCGCCCCGGGTGATGGTGAGATGCGAGCCCAACCAGCCGCCCAAAGCGTTTCCCCCCGCGAGAGCCAGTCCGGGCAGCCACCACACGTTGCCGGTGAGAAGAAAAACCACCAGGGCGGCCGAGGTGAACACCCCCATGATGAACACCTTGTGCATGTTCACCCGGACCAGATCCAGGGCCATGAGGTGATGCTGACTCGCCATGATGAGAAACCCCACCCCGGCCTGAATGAATCCCCCGTAAAACCCGACGCCGATCATGGCGACGTGGCCGAACCACATCGGCCTCCCTTTCCTCGGCCCCGCCACTACTGCGCTGCCATCGGTCTCGCCACCGCGAGACCGGGATTTCCCCATCATCAGCAGCACCACTCCAATCATGATTCCCGCCAGGATCCGATTGAACCACTCCGGCGGAATGATCGCCCCGCACCACGCTCCGACGATCGCCCCCGGCAACGAGCACAGGCCCAGGGACAGGCTGAGCGAAAAATCGGAAAAGCCGCGGTTCCGGAACGATGCCACCGCGACCACGTTCTGCGTCAGGATGGCAATGCGGTTGGTTCCGTTGGCCACCGATTCCGGCATTCCCATGAGGATCATGGCGGGGAGGGTGAGAAGCGATCCCCCGCCTGCAATCACGTTGATGATCCCGGCGACCGCACCGCAGAGGAAGAGAATAATGTAGTGCCAGGGTTCCACCGGGCAGACTCGGCTCGCCCCGGCCTTCCCGCAAGGACGAGCCGTCGGCCAATTGGCTCAATCGGCGTCTGGCCGGCCGATGACGAAATCGCAGATCAACACCCGCCCGTCCCAGCCCTCGAGTTGCCGCACGTGACAATCGTGGGGCACGAGTTCGGGCGAGGCCCAGATCTGGCTGGAACGGTAGAGCGGGAGCCCGGCCGGTTCGGTGTTGCCGAAGCCGCGCCCCGCCAGGCGGAAAAGGTCCCGGAGTCCCGCGGTGCGCAGGGGCCGGTAGATGTCGTCCCCAGGGGGCGCGCCGAAGTCTCCCCCCACGATGCGCACCGGTTGGTTGGCGTCGATCCCGTAGGATTCGACAAACCGCCGAACTGCCCTCCGTTTCTCCCGGCGCTTATCCCTCATCCGGTTCCAGGTGTCGCCCCTCCAGAGCCGCCCGTCGGGGAGCGATTCCTCCAGCTGCACCCCAGTGAGATCGAACAGCACCCCCGCGGCGCTATTGAACCGGGTGTGGATCGATCCGGTCTCTTCGTCCTCGGCAAAGGTGAGAAAACGTCCCTTTCCCAGGATGGCACCCCTCTCGCCCCGCACGAAACTTCCCCCGCTCTCGAAGGTATCCACCGTCAACTCGATCACGGCGTCCTCCGAGGTGAGCTGCTGAATCAACACGATATCGGGCCCCAGCCGACGCAGCTGGGCCCCGTCGGGCAGGGTATCCCCGGCTTTCAAGGACACAATGCGGAACCCCCGGTCGCCCCTCGCCCCCTCGCGTTCCGCGGCGAGATGCTCCAGGCTGCGGATCAGGCTGCGCACCTCTCCAGTGGCCCCGAGGGCGGCCCCCGCCCAGAGGAGGCATACCCCCAGTCCGAACCGGCTCCGGCCGATCCACGCGGCCGCTCGGACAATGATCCCGCAGGGGATGGCATACATCCAGAAGGGTATCACTGTGATCGCCGTGAAGGTGTCCCACTGGTTCCAGCGGCAGAACCAGATGCCGAGAAACAGGACCAGGAAGACCGCGGGCAGAAAGGAGGAAAAAAACGGTCGGGATCGCTGGCGCACGAACGGAATAACTGTTGGAAAAAACCCAAGATCAAGGTCATTCCACCGGCTAGCAATTCACGAACCCTCGCCTTTTTTGCGTTATGCTGGACGAGCTGAAAAAAGAGGTGCTTCGCGCCAACCTGTTGCTCGTGAGCGAGGGATTGGTCCGACTCACCTGGGGGAACGTGTCGGGGATCGATCGCGACCGCGGATGGTTCGTCATCAAACCCAGCGGGGTGCCCTACGACCAACTCGGCGTGGACGACCTCGTCGTGGTCGATCTCGAAGGCCAGATCGTGGAGGGGAACCGCCGTCCCTCCTCGGACACCGAGACTCACCGCATCCTGTATCGGGAATTCGAATCGGTCGGTGGGATCACCCACACCCATTCCCCCTGCGCCACCATGTTCTCCCAGGCCGGCAGGGAGCTGCCCTGCCAGGGAACCACCCATGCGGACCATTTTCACGGCACGATTCCAGTGGTCCGAGAACTCACTCCCTCCGAGGTCGAGGAGGCCTACGAGGCCAACACGGGATGGGCCATCGCGAGGCATTTCCGCGCCCACCGCATCGATCCGCAGGCCATGCCCGCGTGCTTCCAGAAGTTTCACGCCCCCTTCGCCTGGGGTAAGTCGGCCACCGACTCGGTCCACAACGCCGTCGCCCTGGAAATGTGCTGCCGCATGGCGCTGGGCACCTGGCAGCTCAATCCGGATCAGGAGGGGCTGCCGGATCACCTTCTGGACAAACATTACCTCAGAAAACATGGCCCCGGCGCGTACTATGGACAGCAGTGAGTCCCGGCACCTCCCCCATGCCGAACTCGCGACTTGAATCACCGGGAACCGGGCTGTAAGGAAACCATCCGTCTCCCTTTCCCCCTCCTATGAGCGTCACCTCCACCGAACCGAAACCCCTCAAGCACGCCACGGATCTGGAACTGGTCCAGAAGGCACTGGCGGGGGAGGATGCGGCGGTGCGGGAATTTCAGCAGGAATATCAGCCCACCCTGCAACGCGTCCTGATGTCCCGGGGCGTCAACAAGGTTCAGGCCGAGGACCTCGTCGCCGACATCCTCGCCGAATGCTTCGGCGCAGGGAAAAAGGGCAAGACCACCCCGCTGCTGGAGAAATTCGAGGGTCGCAGCTCCCTCTCCACCTGGCTCATCCGGATCACCTGGAACCGTTGGCTCGCCCTCAAGCGGCGCGACAAGTTGCACGGGGACCTGCCGGAGTACGACGACGACGAAATTCGCGGGGTGGACAAATTCGACCGGGTGGCCGCCGAACCTGACGAAGACCAGCTGATCAACGAGGACCTCACCAACCTCATCGGAAACGCGATCAAGACCGCCTTCGCCAGCCTGGAACCCGACGTGCTCCTCATGCTCAAGCTGTCCTACCTGCACGGTATCAGCCAGACCGTCCTCGCCGACATGTGGCGCGTCGATCAGACCCGCATCAGTCGCACCCTCTCCGCCGCTCGCGAGCAGATCGCCGCCGTCACCATGAGAGAAATCCGATCGAGCGATCCCGATATCGAGATCGAGTGGGAGGATTTCAAGCGCCTCTGCTCCGCCGGTCTCGAACTCTAGCCGGAGCACCAGGCCGAAACGAGGGCCACGCGGCGAACCCCACCCCGATCGGAGGCCACGCAATTCGCTTGGTCGCCCGGGGTTTCGGAGTAAACTTGAGGCCAATCAGCAATACAATTTCTCAAAATTGTGAATTTTATCAAAATGCCTGGCTTCTTCGTTGCCAAGGGGCTCTGGCTCCGTTTATGATTGGGAACATGGAAATTTCTTACCGCATCCTGGCGATCGTCTGGCTCACCGCGATGTTTTCCTGTTCGGCCCGGGCCGAAAAATTGCGTGTGCTCTATCTCGGCGATTCGCTGAGCATGGGAGCATTCGGCAAGAAGCTTGATTCCGGCATGAGGGCGGAGGGTCTCGAGGTCTACACCTACGTCGCCGGAGGCGCCAGTCCCTACTACTGGTTGGAGGCGTACCAATCGCTGCCTTCCACCATCGGCTTCTGGGAAAAGACCCCGACGAACGAGCGGAGGGTCGGTTACGTGCGGGCGGTGCCCAAACTCGAACCGCTCATCGAGGAGCACGGTCCCTACATCGTGATCGTGCAGACCGGCATCAATCTCTATGCCACCCTGCGCTCTCGCCGCAAACCGAGGGACGAGAATGTGCTCGAGGTGCGCTCCTTGATCGATCAGATGTGCCACTCTATCGCCAAGGCCGGGGCCCGCTCCTACTGGATTCTACCGCCCCATTCCCACGAGAGGCGATACAATCACGAGTTGCAGATCGAACTGGCCAGCATCATGCGCCGGGTCATTCGCGAATACGGAGGTGCCATCTTCGAGAGCCGGGAGGTGACGCGCTTTACCGATCCCTACCCGGCGACGGATGGCATCCACTACGGTCCCGAGGAGTCCGAGGCATGGGGGGAAAAGGTGCTGGCGGATTTCATCAACTATAGCCGCTCGCTCCGCACCGGGGATCCGGTGGCCAGCCGGGACAGGGATGGGGAGAAGCGCAGCCTCCTCGTCATTCCGGTCTCCTCGAGCCCCTCTTCGCAGGCCCCGGCGGCACCCGAAATGGAGCCCGACCCGCTCGAGGATCTGGCCTCGGCGACAAAACCCTCGCGCGACCGTCTCGAGCTGGAACTCCGCCTCACCGCCAAGTCCACGATCGAAGACGCGGCCGAGATCGACTACCGCAACGCGCTGGGCATCTACGAATACGAGGTGATCCGTGATCGATTGGGGAACTACCCGTTTGAGCGCATCCGCGTGGCCCACAGCATCCTCTTCCGCCGCAAATTGACGAGTGCGGCCCTTCGCGAGGTTGGGTCGACCATCTCCCTCTCGCTGGTGCCGCTCTCCACCTACGCCAATCTGCAGACCTGGCAGAAGGTGGATGACCTGAAACCCAACTTTGACCTGACGATCTACACTCCCCGGCTCGAGTGAGGGATCAGGTCGAGGCGAATCGCTCGAATTCCCCGGGCAAAGGAGCGGAGAACCGCATCGTCTCCCCGCTCTCCGGGTGCCGGAAGCCGAGCACCGCCGCGTGGAGCATCAACCGGTCGACCTACGAGCTCTGTAGCC
>CAZLUZ010000110.1:0-17035 GCA_964562825.1 uncultured Akkermansia sp. | reverse complement strand
GGATTTTCACTTAGAAACTTTCCGATTTTGTTAGATTCACGCTGAAGCAGTACAATTTCAACATTCCATTCCTATCTCTCCCTTCAACAACACCTCCAGATATTGCTTTTGATGTGTTCATTAAGATGAATACGTCGGCATCTTCATTAACACCCTTTGATGTAGCGGTAGCGCAGGCTGAAGCCCAGACGGGAGAGTCCTTGCATGATCATTTGGCTTCACTCGCGAACGATCTGCCGGCATTGACCAAGCTTGTTGACGTCCAGGACGCGGTGATGTCAGTAGCTGCTCTAGTGAATGATCAGTCCCCAGTGCGGAAGACTTTTTTGTCTCGTCAGTTTCCAGGGACGATAATTCATAAAGATGCGGTTGCGATTGTTTCAGACTGAGATCCAAAAGTTGTGCTGCGGCATCGGCTAACTTGTCGGTGGGAGTTGTATCTTCACCCTCTGAACCGTGGACACCCCTTTCCCGGTAAGCTTGGCGGTTTCCCGCACTGAGTGGCCACCCCGTAGACGCTTCACAATGTCCCTGTGCTTCTCCAGGATCGCTTACCTCGGTATCCGGGTGCCCAGAGGTCTCCCCAGCTTTACCCCCATTTCTCCGGGCTGCCTGGAGCCCTGAGCGAACCCGTTCCGATAATGTCTCCCGTTCGGCCCGGGCCATCTCGGACAACAAGGCGAAGATGAGACCGGCAGCGAGGTTCCTTTTCCCGTTGGCGAGCAGGGTCTCGATGCCCTGTTGGTGCCAGTAGAGGGAGACCCCGTGCTCGGTCAGCATTTAAACGAAGGAATGGCAACACTGTTCCTCCGGGCCAACCGGGAAAACTCGTGGACGAGGAGGCATTGAAGAGACTCCAGGCGTTAAAGCGGATGCGCTTGCGGCTCACCCTGACATTCCCACACGGCGCACGAGATTGTCGGGCTCGTGGATCTTGAAGCCGGCGACCAGGCCGGCGGGACAGGTCTTGTCATGCAAGTTGCGCACCTCGACCACCCAGCCGTGTTTGCGACGGGTGAGGTCCGGTACCGCTCCGGCTTTTTTCGTGCTAGGGTGGTTCTCCAACCCGGCAGGCCGCGTAGGAAGAGAGAAATGACGGATACCAGCACAGGGGCGACGGCCTCGACCGGCTTGGATTCGCGCCATTCGCGCGGCTTCTTCTTCTACTCCTGTGCGGTGCTGGCAGTGGCCGTTCTCCTCATCTGGTGGGGAGCCGCCACCACCACCGAACAGGCCGGGATGGCTTTCCCCGACTGGCCGCTCAGCTTCGGATCGATCAACCCCGATGGATGGCTCGAACACATGATCCCTTTTCTCGAGCACAGCCATCGATTGCTCGCCACAGTGGTCGGATTGCTCGTCCTCGGACAGTTTTCCTGGGCATTCCTGGGGGATCGCGCATCCCGGGGCAAACGGCTGCTGGAGCTGCTGGGCATCGTGCTCCTGCTCGCCCTTGTTTTCGGTCTCTTCATCCGGGCCGGAGCGGAGCGCGAACTCGCCGAGCGAAAACGCGAGCACCTGTTCCTGGCTACCGCGGTGGGGACTCTGCCCTGGATCTGGTGGTTTCGAGGCTGCCTGGGGCGCAAGTGGAACGTCACCGAAAAGTTGACCTCGCTCGCCCTGCTCCTCGTCACCGTGCAGGCGATTCTCGGGGGGCTGCGGGTCACGGAGATATCGGACCGGTTCGCCGTGATCCACGGCTGTCTCGCCCAGTTTTTTTTCTGCCTGCTGGTCCTCATCGTCCTGCGGGCCTCGGCGGGCTGGCGGGACATCCCTTTCCTCACCACCGGCCGGGATCGCACGGCCCTGCGCTGGGGCGGGATCATCCTCCTCCTGCTCGTCTCCGGCCAACTCGTTTTTGGCGCCTCGATGCGGCATCACCACCGCTTCGGTCTGGCCGACGATGGAATCCTGTTGACCGCGGGCGAATGGATTCCACCCCTCCACGACGCCAATCTCGCCCTCATGTTCCTCCACAAGTCGACCGCAGTCCTCGTGCTGCTGGCCATGCTGGGCCTCTTCGGATGGGCGATGTCCCGGAAATTCGAGTTGATTGGGGCGAGTCGTCACCTCCTGCTGGTCATCGTGCTGGTGGCCGCCCAGATCGGTCTGGGTATTCTCGTCGTCCATACGGGCAAGAGTTTCTGGATCACGAATTTCCACGTTCTCAACGGCCTGGGCATCCTGGCCCTCGTCTTCGTCTTCGCGGTCCGCTCCGTGTTGGGCAAGGCCCGGCTGGAATTGCTCGCGGATGGGACCGCGGGGACGTAGAGTTCTCGCATGGAGCATCCGTCCAAAGCTGCCGTATCCCCGGGGGACATCGTCTCGGACCTGGTCGACCTGACCAAGGCCCGTCTCAGTGTGCTGGTGGTCCTGACGGCGCTGTTCGGGTATTTCGTGGCCACTCGGACGGAGGGAGCCTTTTCGCCGGTGGAACTGCTTCACCTGGGGTTGGGTACCCTCCTGGCGGCCTGCGGGGCCGCGGTGTTCAATCAGATCATGGAGTCCGATGCCGACGCCCGGATGCCGCGGACCGCGGAGCGTCCCCTGCCGTCCCATCGGATTCCTGCTCCCGGCGCCTTCGTGCTGGGCTGGCTGCTGAGCGGATTCGGGGTCGTCCACCTCGCCATGACGCTCAACTTTTCGGCGGGGGCTTTCGCTGCGATCACGCTCTTCGTCTACCTCTTCATCTACACGCCGATGAAGCGGCGATCCAGCTTCAACACCATCGTCGGCGCAATCTCGGGAGCTTTTCCCCCTCTCATCGGCTGGGCCGCGGGCGATGGCGCCCTCTGGAGCGCCGGAGCTATCTTTCTGTTCGCTCTCCTCTTCCTCTGGCAAATGCCTCACTTCGCCGCGATCAACTGGATCTACCGCGAGGACTACCGCAAGGGAGGTTTCGTCATGTGGTCGAACGACGACGAGAGTGGAAGCACCACCGCCACGATTGCCCTCGTGGTTTCCCTGGGCCTCGTCCTGCTCGGAGTGGCGGCGGGCCTGGGCGGCGTCTTGAACGCCATGGGATCCATCGCTGTCTCTGTCCTCGGGGCGGTGATGTGTCTCCTCTCTTGGAAGTTTCTGCGAAGCTCGCGCCGCGAGGACGCGCGCGGGCTTTTCTTCTATTCTCTCCTCTACCTGCCGGCTGTGATGGTGTTCGGCTATCTCGGCTGGAAATGAATTCATGAACACGAAGACTGAAGAGCGAATCATCTCGAATCAACCGCGCCAGATCAACCTGGTGGCCTGGTACTCCACAATCTTCGGATTGTGCCTGCTCATCGCCGCGGGGTCCTTCTTCATCACCCGCTCCTACCGCGCGCAGTATCAGGATAACCTGGAGAATTGGAGACCGGGCAAACTGGCCCGCCTCGAGGAGGACTTGAGAGCGGTGAACCGCGACGGGCGCGAGGTCTGGCTCAGCGAGTTGAAGGGAAAGGTCTTCGTGGCCGGGTATCAATATACCGACTGCCCGGGCGGATGCCTCGGGATGGCGGCGGTGATGAAGGAACTCCACGAGAAATACCGGGATAACCCGCGGTTTCACCTCGTCTCCATAAGCGTCGATCCCGAGACGGATACTCCCGAGAAAATGGATGCCTGGGTTCGAGAGCGGGGGGTCGACTCGGAGAAGTGGTGGTTTCTCACCGGGGATCCCGAGCGGATCGAGCGATACATGCTCCGGCAATTCAAGTTCTACGCGTCCACGGAGAACACCGATCCCGCGATGATCGCCGCCAACGGTCCGTGGTCCCACGATCAGCGTCTCGTCATCGTGGACGGCGAGGCCAACATCCGGGGCTATTACGGCGTCATGGATCCCGAGGGCGGGGAAACTGCCATCCAACTGCTGCACCGCGATCTGGACATGGTCCTGAATCCCTCGAAAAAGCTCACCGATTACCCTCCCATCATCTTTCCCCAGGACAATCCCGGCGTTTCCCGATGAACGAACTGCTCCGTCACGGGGGTGATCGTCTATTTCATGGTGTATCCATGGTTTCCTCCTCCGGCCTGAGCAAACCCGGGCGCGCGACCGGGATGATGACGCATCTGTTGCGGGTGGGATGGCCTGTCGTATTTCTTTGCGCCTGCTCCAGGGAGGGATCGGACGGCCCACCCGCCGCGGAGGAGGCGGCCGCCGAGGCGAGGGACCGGCCGGCCGAGGTGGTTCGGAGCGGTAGCCTGGAATTTTTCCCGGCGGAGCAGCGGAAGACGGCGCGGGTGGGCACGCCGCAAGTGGAGTTCCTCTTCAAGGCCTACAATTCCGGGAGCGTTCCGGTGGAAATCGTCAGGGTCGATACCGGCTGTGCCTGCATCGAGGAGAGCGTGGAACCGGCACGAATTCCTCCGGGGGGCGAAGCCGAGATCCGGGCGACCTACCTGACGGAGAAGGTCAGCGGTCTGGCGGAAAAGGTGATGGTGGTGGAGACGGACGAAGCCGGCGCTCGACCGGCGATCCTGCAGGTGAAGCTGGAGATGGAACCGGTCTACCGCATCGACCCCGCCTTGACCACCTGGGAGAAGGGGCGACCGGCGGACACCCGCGTAGTGAAGTTCGAGGTGGCCCGGGAGGAGCCGATCCACCTTCTCGAAGCGACATCGATGAAGCCCGGAATGGGAGTAGAGCTGGTCGAGGTGGAAAAGGGGCGGTACTACGAGATCCACCTCACTCCGTCCTCCACCGATGAGAAGCTGCTCGGGATGGTGCGTCTCGAGACCGACTGCGGGATTCCGGGACACAGTCGGCCGCTCCTCTTCGTGACCGTGCAGTGATGAGGAGGCTTTTGTTCGAGGCGGGTCTGGTGCTGGGGCTTTCCCTGATCGCGGCGGGATTGAGTGCGTTTTTTCATCCGAAACGGCCCGCATGGTATCTCGTCGAGGAGGCGGATGTGGTGCGGTGGTCGATCGATCTGGAGCGCGGTCGGGAGTTGTTCGAGAGCGGTCGAGCGCTCTGGGTGGACGCCCGGCCCGCCCGGCAGTTCGAGAAATCGCATTTCCCCGGCGCCATTTCCCTCGACGCGGATCAGTGGGCGGAGCGGGTCATTGCCGAGCAGGAGAGGCTGCAGGCGGCCATGGGAAATCCCGTGGTGGTCTACTGCGACGGGACTCGTTGCGAAAAAAGCCGAGAGATCGCCAAGAGGCTTCGCGAATTGCTCGGTCTGCAGCCCGTCTACCTCCTCCGGGGGAACTGGCGCGAGATCGGCGAGGTTACGATGCCCTGACGTTTCCCCTGGGGCCGCTCTCAGAAGACGAAAGCCGCGCTGACCCCGGAGATGATGACGACGAGCCAGGGGGGGAGCTTGAGGATGAGCAACAGGGCGGCGACCCCGAGGAGGAACACCACATCGAGAGGGCCCCGCACCGCCTTGGTCCAGACCGGGTCGTAGAGCGCCGCTCCGAGCAGACCGACCACGGCGGCATTGGTTCCGGCGAGGGCGTTGCGCAGGTCGGTGATGTCCTTGAGCCGTTCCCAGAAGGGGAGGGTGCCCAGAACGAGGAGCCAACCCGGGAGGAAAATGCCCAGGGTGCAGACCAGGGCGGGAAGCCAGGGACCGCCCGGAGCCTCCAGCAGGGCGCCCAGGTAGGAGGATATGGTGAACAGCGGCCCGGGAACCGCCTGTGCCGCACCGTAGCCGGCGGAGAACTGGGCCGCGCCAATGAGACCGGGATCGACCACCTCGCGGCTGAGCAGGGGCAGGACGACGTGCCCACCGCCGAAGACGAGGGCCCCGCTCTGGTACATCGCGGCGAAGGCATCGATCAGGGGATGCTCCGAGCGCGTCAGCCATGGCAGGGCACCGAGGAGGAGGAAGAAAAGCAGCAGGCAGATCGCGGACGGGACGGGCGAACCCCTGCGGGCTGAGGTAACCCCCTCGGTCTCCGAAGGATCGGTGGATTTTTCCTTCGTTCTTCCCCCCGGCAAACGGAGAAAGAACCAGCCCGCCAGGGCTCCGGCGACGATCACGCCGATCTGAGTCCAGGGGGAAACGATGCCCACGGCGGCGGCGGCCGAAATGACGCCGATGAGCGACAGGGTCCGCCCCTGGCAGAGGGATTTCGCCATGCTCCAGACCGCGTTGGCGATCACGGCAACCACGGCAATCTGGAGTCCCCGGATCCAGCCAACCCGGCCAGCATCGAGATCTCCGAATTGCATCACCCCGATGGCAAAAAGGATCATGGCCACGGCGGATGGCAGAGTGAAGCCGAGAAAAGCAGCCACCGACCCCGCCACGCCTCCCATCTTCCAACCGATACTCATGCCCAACTGGCTGCTCCCCGGTCCGGGAAGAAATTGGGTGAGGGCGAGCATGGCGGCGAACTCGGACTCCGTCAGCCACTTCTTCGTGGAGACGAAGCGATCGCGGAAGTAGGCGATATGGGCGCTGGGGCCTCCGAACGAAGTGAGTCCCAGGCGAAAGAATTCGAGGAAAACATCGAGGAGACGGTGCATGGAGGTTCTTAGGCTCCGCCGCCGGGGATGTCGCCGATTTTTCGAGGCGAATTGGACGAGAACTGCTGCCCGTGCGTCTTATCGGAGGCGGTCGATCTGGCGACGTAAGGTTTTTGAAAGAAATCGCGTCCGATGCTATCGCTTAGGAGTTTCTCCAGCCCCATCATGAACAGGTTGTTTGTTCCCCTCTTTTTCCTCCTCCTTTTTGCCGGACCGGTCGTCGGTCAGTATGGTGCCGGCCAGTTCGGCGGTGATCCGCCGGGCTCCCCGATCGAGGTTTCCCTGCAGGTCGACCGCTCTTCCGCGGCGCCCGGCGAGACCGTTTACCTCGTCGTCGAGCTGGTTCACCCGCCGGGCTGGAACACCTACTGGATCAATCCGGGGACAGGTCTGCCCACCACCTTCGACTGGAAACTTCCCGCCGGGTTTCGCACCGGGACGACGCTCTGGCCGATTCCCCAGGTAAAGGATGCCGGGGAGTTCGGCACAAGCCATATCTACGAGGGCACGGTTCAGGTCATCACTCCTCTCGAAGTTCCGGAAACGGCCGGCACCGGCGCGGTGAACATCGGGTTGGAGGTCTCGTGGATGGAGTGCAACGCCAATGGTTGCCGACAGGCTGGCGGCACCTACTCCGTCGATCTCGGGGTCGGAGATTCGGCGACACCGGGCGACGACCTGGCCGGCAAGGTGGCGGCGGTTCAGGGCCAGCAGGCGCGGCGCCTCGACGCCTGGACGGTGGAGACCGGCGGTTCGCCCACCGTGTTCGAGCTGCGGCTCACCCCGGGGGAGGGAGCCAATGCGAAACCGGGCAGCCTCTATTTCTTTGAATCCTCTCCCTCGCCCGCGCTCGAGTATGTCATGCCCGAGGTCTTTCGCGAGGAAGACGTCTGGGTTCTCCGGATGCCCAAGAGCGAGGAGGTCGATTCCGCGCTCGTGGAGGGTTTTGTGCATGCGGAAAATGGTTGGCTTAGCGACGGAGAAAAAGCCCCGGCTCTTGCCGTGATCCCGACCCGAAGCGCTCCGGTCTCGAGCGGCGGGACCGAACCACCGGTTATGGCCAATCCATTCGCCGAGACTCCCGAGACCGTCTCTCCGGGTGAGAAGGCGGGTGCGGGCGCCCTCTACGATGTCGACGCCCGGCCCGATTTCGTCCTGCTCAGCGGGGAGGAGGAGCAGGCGCTCACGCTCCTTCCGGCTCTCGGCCTGGTCTTCATCGGCGGCCTGTTGCTCAATCTGATGCCCTGTGTCTTCCCCGTTCTGGGACTCAAGGTGATGGGTTTCGTCTCCCAGGCTGGAGCCCGGCCCGAGAAGGTGAAGCGCCACGGCATGGTTTTCGGTTTTGGCGTCGTCGTCTCGATGTGGATTCTGTCCGGTATCATCATCGCGCTCGGGCTGGACTGGGGCGCCCAGCTGCAGAATCCCCCCTTTGTCGCGGGCATCGTGATTCTGCTCTTCCTCATGGGCCTGAACATGGCCGGTGTCTTCGAGTTCGGCACGTCGATGGTGAGTGTGGGAGGGGAACTGCAGGCCAAGGAAGGGTATTCCGGGTCCTTCTTTTCCGGAGTTTTGACCACCCTGATCGCGACGCCGTGTTCCGGTCCCTTTCTCGGATCGGTCATGGGCTTCGCCCTCTCGCAAGCGGCGCCGATCGCCTTTCTCGTGTTCACCTTCTTCGCCATGGGCATCGCTTCGCCCTACGTGGTGCTTTCCTTTTTCCCCGATGCGATCAACCGGTTGCCAAGACCGGGACAGTGGATGGAGCTTTTCAAGAAAGGCATGTCCTTCGCCCTCTTCGGCACCGCCGTCTTTTTCCTGGGCACGTTCACCAGGCAGACGGGAACCGAGGGTGCCTCGTGGCTGCTTTTCGCCCTGGTGGTGATCGGCCTCAGCGCCTGGATTTACGGAACCTGGGGCACTCCGCTGCAGCCCAAGCGGAAGCGTCTGGTGGTGGGTTATGGGGTGGCCCTCGGCGTGGCCCTGCTCGGACTTCAGATGACTCGCGTGGCCGCGGGCAAGGAGGCTCCTGCTCTGGCTGCGTCGGAGGAATGGAAGCCCTGGTTCCCCGGAGTCATGGAATTGAGCCGTTCGAAGAAACGGATCGCCTGGATCGACTATACGGCGGAGTGGTGACTGACCTGCAAATTGAACGAGAAGCGTGTCTTCTCGGACCCGAAGGTTCTCCGCAAACTGGAAGAGTTGAACGTCGAATTGATCAAGGCCGACAAAACCAATGCGAATCCCGAGATCGACGCCGACCTCAAGCGATTTGGGCGCTCCAATATCCCGGTGAACATTGTCGTCCCCGCCGATCCGGATGCGCCGCTGATCATGCTGCCGGAGGTGATCGGGCCGGACGACGCCATCCGCGCCCTGGAGCAGGCTGCGGGGAATCGCGTCTGATCGAGATTGGCTGAGCCCGCCCCCCTTCGACCGAGCCCGGCCCCCTCTTCGCTCGCGCGCGACCGGGGGCCTTCACGGCGGAGGCGATCAGACCTCGGCGATGACCCTTTCGAGGAGACGCTTGGTGGCCCGAATGCCCTCGTCCTCGGAAAGGCCCTGGCCCTCGTATTCCACCCCGATGTGGCCGGTGTATCCGGAGTCTTTCACCAGCTTCATCATGCGGAGGAAGTCGGTATGGACCTCGTTGCCCTCTTCGTCGAAATCGTGGCTCTTGGCGCTGACTCCCTTGGCGAAGGGCATCAATTCCTCGACCCCGCGGTAGCGATCGTAGGCGATTCCCGTGTCGTCGACGGTGTAGATCGGGTCGTCGTAGAGCGCGAGGTCCTGCTCCCATTTCTTCATATTCTGGCGCTTCTTCGCGACGTAGAAGTTGCCGTAATCCGGCAGGGTGCCGCAGTTGGGCAGGTCGACCATCTTCATCACCCCGGCGAGCCAGGCGCCGTTTGAGGAGAGTCCTCCGTGGTTCTCCACGAGAACGTTGAGCTGTTGTTCGGCCGCCTTTTCCGAGAGCCGGCGCAGTCCGTCGACACAGAGTTTGGCCTGTTCGTCGTCGGGGAGCGAGGGGTTGGATGCCGCGTTCACGCGGATGCTGTGGCCTCCCAGGGTGGACACGGCATCGAGCCAGGCGTAGTGGCCCTCCACGGCCAGGGTTCGTTTCTCCTCGTTGGGATCGCCCAACTGACCCACCCGGTCGCACATGATGAGGAGAGTCTGCACGCCCTCATCGTCGCAGCGCTTCTTCATCTCGGCGATGGTTTCGGCACTCTCCGGCTGGGCCCCGAGCCGGTCGTCCTGTCTGGCGAAAAACTGGTTGACCCACTCCACGGCGTGAATGTCGAATTCGTTTTTGACGTAGGCCGGCCAGTCCAGGTTCTTCAGGGTTCCCCCCTTGAGGGCGCGGTGCTGGGACCATTGAGCCAGGGAGATGGGAAAACGGGTGCTGGATTCTGCGGCGAAGGAGCGGCCGGAAAACGCGGCAGCGGCGAGCGAGGCGGAGCTCAGGGAAAGGAAACGACGTCGATTCATCATCCGGAAAATATCCCTCGCAGCCATGGCGATGCAAGGGGGTAATCGGCGCAAAGGTGGGGTAACGGGAGCGTAGCTTGCAAAGCATCGGTCCTTCGCCTAGGAGAAGGGATATGGCTGAAAACACCTATTTCGTCGTTTCGCGGGATCAACATGAAGCGCTGGTCTCGGCGGCCTACCGGCATCGCGGGTATGGGGAGGCGGAGGCCGGCACGGCGGCGCGGATGTGTTCCGAGGCCTCCTGGCACGGCATCCGCACCCACAACGCCCTCAAGGCACTCCACCTCGACGAGCTGTTCGGGAGCAGAGGCGGCGGCTGCGTTCCGGGAGCGGAGATCGAGGAGGTGGAGAGTCGCTTCTCCGCGGTTCGGGTGTGGAACGCCCATCGCAAGCTGGGCCAGGCGGTGGCCTGTGCCGCGATGGAGGCGTGCCTCGAGATGGCGGACCGGTTCGGCTCCGGGACCGTGGCGGTGGATAACGCCTTCCACTATCTCTGGGGCGGCGGCTATGTCATGGATGCGGCGAGGCGGGGATATATCGCCTACACCAACTGCACCTCGACCCTGGCCGAGGTGGTTCCCTTCGGAGGGAAATTTCCCACCCTGGGAACCAATCCCCACAGCTGGGGGTTTCCCACCACCGAAGCGATCGGATATCCCGTGGTGATCGATTGGGCCACCTCCGAGATCGCGATGGGCAAGGTGGAGCAATACAAGCGGGAAAACCGGAAACTGGAGGCGCCCTTCGGCGTCGACGAGCGGGGGCAGCCTACGGACGATCCTTTTGCGGTAAAGGCGCTGCTGCCCTTCGGACGGCACAAGGGATATGGATTGGGACTGCTCAACGAACTGTTCGGTGCCGCCGTGGGTGGATCGCTGCCCACCCTGCGGGGCCGGCGGGAGCAGGCCGAGGGAACCGGCGAAAAGACGAGTTCGGTGTTTTTCTTTCAGGTGATCCACCCCGAGGCGCTTTCGGGGAGAGGCTTCTCCGGAGGCCGCAGCCAGGCGGAGAACATCGCCGCCGTGCTCCGCGACGTGCTGGGCCACGGCAACGAATCCTGCCTCCTGCCCGGCACGATCGAGGCCAACAACGCGAAGCTGTCCGAGACCGCAGGGGGGCTGCTTTTCACCGAGGCGGAGATTCGGGGATTTTCCACCCTCGCCGGGGAGTGCGGGGAGAACGCGGAGTGCTGGCAGCCCGATCGGCTGACGGTCTTCTCCGGTTGATCAACCGGCCGCTTCCTCGGCGATGACGTCAATCGGCCGCCTCGCCCCGTTGATGATGCAGGCCATGGCGAGACCTCCGGCGAACCAGCTGGCCACCGAGTCGATCATGTTCATGAGAATGAAGGAGACGGGCAACTCCCACCACACGTTGAAGGGGTAAATGCCCATCAGGGCAATGAGCACCCCCCCGAGGGTGACAAACATTACCCGGCCCAGGTAGTTGAGACGCGGTGCGGCAAAGTGAAGCATGATGCCGAGGATAAACCCCGACACGATGATCACGGAAAGCATTCTCCAGAGGAGGGTGAGGAAGTCGTAGCCGGGCTTGGGTCCAGTTCGGACAGCGGCGAAGACGAAGGGCCCCTCCTGAACCGCTTCGGCTTTCATGGTGGCCGGGATGACGTAGATGCCGTCTTCGCCAATCTGCTGGCGCAGCAGGGAGACGACGGCCGTCTCGTCGGCGAACTGGTGGAGGTTCTGCTTGTGGTGCGGCATGAGCGTCCAGGAGGCGAAAAGCAGCGCGAAGGCCAGAAGTCCGCCGAGGAGCGAGCCGAAGAAAAGCTTGATCATGAGCGATCCATACCAAAATCTCCCACCCTGAGCAAACGTTTAACCCGAACTTTTGCCGGTCTTTTCCCGGCGATTCGGGGCCTGAAGAACTCCCCGAGTTTCTCCGTCTTTTACCGCGAGAGTGGCGGCAAAGAGTGGCATCCATCGGTTCAGTCCGGAAGATTCGTCGTCCCAACCGTCCTCGTAGAATCCGCGAATGGAGAGGCCGGCTGCGCACTGTCCGCCGATCTGCTCCTCCCAGCTGTGGCTGAATTCCAGGCTCACCTGTGCCCCGAGGTGGTCCGCGAGAGCCTTCTCGGAGAGGCCGTCCAGGTCGGAGTAGGGAAGCCGGAACCGGATGGTCCACTCCCCCGTGCGCTCCGCCTCGTAGTGGTCGAAGAGAAAGAAGCACGGGTTCATGAATCCTGATAGCAGGCGGCCTCCGGGGCGCAGGACGCGGTGGCATTCCCGCCACACCGTATCGAGCGAAGGGGCGAACACATTCGACACCGGATGAAAGATCAGGTCGAACGTGCCGGAATCGAACGCCGAGAGATCGGCCATGTCTCCCTGGACGATGGTCACATCGAGACCGTGCCGGCGGCAGGTTTCTTCATCTTTCTGCAGTTGGACATCCGACGCATCGTAGGAAGTCACCGAAGCTCCGGCCGCGGCGAAGATGGGAATCTGCTGCCCCCCGCCGGAGGCCAGACCGAGGATGGACATTCCGCCGAGGTCGGGGTGGCCGGGAAACCAGGGCCGGGGCACCGGGCGGTTGGGCGTCAGGATCACATCCCACTCCCCCCGCCGGGCGCGCTCGATGATCTCGGGAGGGTGGGGCGTGCTCCACCGGCAGCCCTCGAGAGACTGGAGATTCCAGGCATTCCGGTTGAACTCGGTCACGTCCATGTCGACAAATCGTCGGGCCGTCGGCGATGGCAACCAGGAATCGACACGGCTTTTCGCGATTCCCCCCCCGGGGAGTCGACATCCCGGGAAACCCGCCCTAACCTGCGACAAACCCGTCACTTGGGCGGGATGGACGAAAGCGTCCCCCGGCGGGTATGCTGAAGTTTCTCCGATGAAAAGACGCCATTTCTTCTCCACTGCCCTCGCCTCGGTATCCGCCGGCTGGATCGTCAATCCCCTCAGAGGGCAATCCGTATTCGATCCCCCGGAGGAGGAGGTCGTCCGCATCTCCCTTTTCCACACCACCGACCTGCACGGCCACATCCTGCCTACCACGACCTATGAGGGCGTCGAGGATGTTGGCGGCCTGGGCCGTTGTCTCACCCAGATACGCAAATGGCAGCGATCGGCGGATCACCACCTCACCATCGATATCGGCGATCTCTATCAGGGCACCCACGTGTCCTACGAGACGGAGGGGGAACTCATGATTCGCCTGCTCAACTCCGCGAATTTCGACGCCTGGATCGCGGGCAATCACGACTTCGACTGGGGAGAAAGGGTTTTTCAAACCGCGGTCGAACGTTTCGACGGACAGGTGCTCAGCGCCAATCTCGTGGCGGGGGGACACCCCGCGGGCTCCACCCGGCACGCCGGGGGACCGCACGCCGGCTTGCGCGGGACAATGGTTCGGGAAATTGAGGGGATCCGGATCGGCATCATTGGAATCACGACCCCGGGCCTGCCTTTCTGGCTGAATCCGAGCCAGTTGGGGACGGTTCAGGCGCTCGATCCGCTGGCCGAGGTCCGGCGGGCGATTCTCGAATTGCAGGAGCAAGGAGTTCACGCCATTGTCGCGGCCGGACACATGGGGCTGAAAGGGGGCGACGGAGACGACTACGCCAACCAGGTGAACCGGATCGTCCGGGGATGTCCCGAGATCGATGTCTACGTGGCGGGTCACACCCACCGCGATCGTCCCTCCACCGTGATCGGCGACACCCTTTTCACCCAGGCCGGCTATTTTGGCATCTGGGCGGGGCGGCTCGATCTCACCTTCCTCCGCGAGGGAGGCAAGCTGATCCGCCGCGATGCCGAGACGCTTCTCATGGATCGGGAGATCGAGATCGATCCTGTGGTCTGGCAGATCGCGGGTCCAGCCCTGGAGCGGTCGAAAGAGGAAATGGGCTCGCCGGTGGGACGGCTCGCCATCGGTCTGGAAAATGGCTCTTTTGACCGCGAGGGCACCGATATCCAGTCTCTGATCGCGGCGGGCATGCGCCACGCGCTGAAGAAAAAAGGCGAACAGGTCGACGGAGTGCTGCACGGTTCTTTTTCCCGCGACCCACTCGAACCGGGGATCAAAACCCTGGCCGACATGTGGGAGATCATCCCCTACGAAAACCGCATCGTCACCGCAACCCTTACCGGAGAAGAACTGGACGCGGTGGCCGAGGAGGCTTTCACCGAATCGTTCGGGCGGCGGAGACTGGTCGGGTTCACTCTCGAGGCGACGTGGAATCGGGACAAACGCCTCCGCGAGGTCTCGGATATGCGGGGGCCCGGGGGGCAACCGGTCGCGCCGGGCGACACCTTTCGCATCGCCTTCAATTCCTATGACGCCCAATCCGGCGGCCGGCGCATGCTGCGTCTCCGCGAACTGCTGCAACGACCCGAGGCCCGCACGGTGTATCACCCCATCGACACGAGGCAGGCCCTGATCGATTTCTTTCTCGACCAGGAGGTCGTGACGGAGAAATCGATCGCCACTGCCGGAGCGTGACTCGTCACCCCTGGAAGGAGAGCAGGAGGATCAATCCGGGCAGAGGATGCCGCGATCGACCTCGAACCCGGCAGACTCCAGCCAGTCGGCCATCCTTTCCCGTCTGCGCTTCGTCGCGAATTCCTGCCACTCCCGCCAGAGACGCTCGTCTCGGTTCAGCAAATCGCGGAAACGCCTCAGGGCACCCCGTCCCCGGGTGGTCCTCCCGAGGAGGATGCGCACCCCGCCATCCTCACGGGAATCGATGAAGTCGAGCACCGCCTCGTAGCGATCCAGACCACTCTCCTCTCGAGGAAAAGAGAGAAAACGATCCTCCAGACGGTAGCGCTCCAGATCCGCGTCCGTTGCCGGTCGCACCACCGCGCCGGAGATGCGGTCGAGAAAGGCGACGTCGGGCGTATCGGACAGATCCGGGTGGGATTGTTCCAGCCGGCGAAAGATTTCCTCTACCGATTCGATATCGACGGGGCAATCCATGGGGACAGACTAAGAGGGGTGGATGGTGGTGGACAAACGGTTCGGAGGTGGACGCGTTTGCGGAGTCCGCGATGGGGCGGGGAAAAGTGTCAAAAATGTTGCGTGGCACGACTCCACCCATAAGATGTTACCCCGTCATGTCCACTGCGACCGTTCACCGCGACCTGCCTCCGGCAGCCGAGCCCGTCATCCCCGATTTGTGCGTGGCGCTTGTGGAATCGGTCATCGAGGATTTGCACCAGGCCGGGACCCTTCAGGAGCCGAGGGTGATACACGATCTCCGGGTGCTGACCAAGCGGCTCCGGGCGGCCTGGAAACTGGTCAAGGGGATTGCCAGGGAAAAGCGACTGCGCGCTCGTCGGGCGGACCTGCGGCATCTCTCCGGCCTGCTGTCTGGTCCGCGGGACGGAGACGTCCTCCGGGAACTGTGTGCGACGCTGGCGGCGCGTGAGGCGGAGCCGTCCGCCGCGGCGATGAAGCGTTTGGGGGAGACCATCCCCCGTCAAGGGGAACGGTTTCCGGTCAGACCTTTTGAAGTTGTCTGCCGGCTCGAAGCGGAGCGGGCCGCCTGGCGCGCCCTGCGCTGGGACGTGGCGGCGGAGCCGATGGCGACGCTGACGCGAAACCTCGAACACAGCCGCGCGGCGGCGTTCGAGCTGACTCGCCGCGCCCTGCCCGGCGACGATCCGGAGGTGTGGCACGAGTGGCGAAAGTCGATAAAACAGTTTCGCTACCAGACCGCATTTGTGGCCGGAGGAGAAGCGGGCTCCGGGTCCGACGAGGCCCGGTTGGCGCAGGAATTGGGGTCGCTGCTGGGAAAAAGGAACGACTTCGCCGTTCTCTCCCGGCACCTCGAATCCACCGATGCGCTCTCCGATTCGGACCGGTCGCTTGCCCGGGAGGTGATCGACCGGGCGACGGCGGAGATCATGGCACAATGCCGGTGCGCCGGACGTCGGTTCCTCGGTCAAGCGCCGGACTGAAGACCTGTCGAGAGGGCGGACAGGTTGACCCGCAGTGGCGTCGAAGTCGTCGCACCCCGTCGCGCCAAACTTTCCCAAACGGGTGGGTGCAGGGAGAAGTGAATTAGTTGTAACTCGTTGGTTTTGCGTGGGTTGAGTGTTTTGTTGGCGGGTTGGCGTGCCGCCTGCGTCTAGAAAGGGTGGCTAGAGAAAGCCAAGCGAAGATCAACCCTAACCCACAAAAGCAGATGAAACTGATTCGCCCTGAAACAAGTCGAGCCGGCAGCTACGACTGGCTGCAGGACTTCTTCAACGACGATTCGTTCCTCCGGAGTTCCTTTCCCTGGTCGCTTCGGACCGAGGGGCCTGGAGTTTTTCTCTCCGGTGTTCGGACGGATATCTACGAGGATGCCGAGAACTACCACGCGGTCATGGAAATGCCCGGTGTGAGTAAGGGAGACCTCAAGGTCGAGGTCGAAAACTCCGTTCTCACCGTCGGTGGCAAACGGCAGACCTTCCGCGAGGGAGGCGAGGGGCACGAGGAATTCTCGCGCTCGATCAGCATCCCCGACTCGGTGGACAACGCCCGGATCGAGGCCGAACTCCGGGACGGCCTGCTCCTCGTCAAGATGCCGAAGGATGATTCGAACAAGGTGAGAACGATCTCGGTGAACTAGAAACGTGAAACTGCAACCCTAGGAGCAACGATGGAAACTGCATTGAAAACCCAGGAGAACCAAAACAAGGAAAGCGCGGAGAAGACCTATTTCCGCCGCCCGGCCTACCGGGTCATTCCCAACGAGGAAGAATACCAGATCCGGGTGGTGATGCCGGGGGTGAACCGTGAGGGCGTGAAGGTCTGCCTTGACGGTCGACGCCTCGACATCGAGGGCAAGCATCTCTACACCCCGAGCAAGGATTGGCGTGGCGTGAGCAAGGAGATCGATTGGGACGACTATCGTCTCGCGCTCAACCTCAACGTCGACATCAAGGAGGATGCGATTTCGGCCCATGTCGAGAATGGCATTCTCACGCTGCGGCTCCCCAAACCCGAGGAGTCCAAGCCGAAGACGATCGAGGTGAAGTAGCCCACCAGAAAGCCTCTTGGTGAGCCTGATTTAGCGGCGGGGGTTAGGGTGAACCCAAACCCCCATTTTTTTTGGGGGGGGGGGGGGGTGTGCATACC
>CAZLUZ010000109.1:0-17155 GCA_964562825.1 uncultured Akkermansia sp. | reverse complement strand
GGGAGGGGCCACGCTCTGGCGAGCGCGGCTACATAATGCCTGTAGCCGCCTTCGTAAGAAGGTGGGCGTTGCGGGAGGGGCCACGCTCTGGCGAGCGCGTGAGCGAAATGTAGCCGCCTTCGCCAGAAGGTGGGCGTTGCCCGCCGCACCACGCTCCCACAAGCGCGTCAGCGGCGTCTCTCTACCCGCCGCAACCATTCCCTCGCCGCGGCGTAGCCTCCCATCCCGTGCACCCCCGCACCCGGAGGCGTCGAGGCGGAGCACAGAAAAATGTCGGGATCGGGCGTGGCGTGAGGTTTCAAACTCACCACCGGTCGGGTCAGGAGTTGTCGCCAATCGGTTACCCCGCCCGCGATATCGCCCCCCACCAGGTTGGGATTGTACGCCTCCAGATCGGCGCAGTTCATCGTGTGCCGAGCCAGCACACAGTCCCGAAACCCGGGGGCAAAGCGCTCCAATTGTCGCTCGATCGCATCGGTGCGGTCCACCGTCGACCCCGCCGGCACATGGGTGTACGCCCAGAAGGTGTGGCTGCCCGAGGGCGCCCGCGTCTCGTCAAACAGACTCGGCTGAGCGGCCAGCACAAAAGGGGATTCGGGATGCTTTCCCCTCCAGACCTCGCCTCCCGCCCGGGCGATTTCTTCGAGGCGACCGCCCACATGCACCGTGCCCGCATCGCGGCACACCGGTGCCAGCCACGGCACAGGCTCGCTGAGAGCGTAGTCCACCTTGAATATTCCAGGACCATGCCGAAAACGTTGCAGCCGTCTTCGGTAGCCCCCGGGCAGCCGATCGGCCGCCAGTTCCGCCATCGCCGCGGGGGTGGTGTCGAAGAACAGGGCGCGGGTTCCCGGCAATTCCCGAAGCGACTCGACTCGTTGCCCACAGACGATTTCTCCGCCACACCGCTCGAAACGATGCACCATGGCCCGAGTGATCTCTCCTGAACCACCTCGCGGAATCGGCCAGCCCCTGAGGTGGTTGGCCAGCATGAGCATCAGCCCGATGGCTCCGGTCGAGACGATCCGGTCCAGAGGAAGAATGGCATGGGCGGCGTTGCCACCCAATAACGCTCGCGCCGGCTCCTCCCGAAACCATCGCCGCGCCAGAAAGAGGACGGACGGCAGCACCCGCATCCCCAGACGAACCATCCGAGGCCAGAGGGATGGCGGTGGGACCGCCGGCGGACCCACCAGTCTGCGAAACAGCTCTCCCCCATCGCGAATCAGGGGCTCCACCAGGGAGCGATAGCGCTGCCCGTCTTTCCCCAGCCCCCGCGCCGTCGCTTCGATCGAAGGATAAAGCAGGGCCGGCTCCGCACCGTCGAGAGGATGAGCCAGCGACGCCGGAGGGTAAATCCAGGTCAGACCGCATTCCTCCAGGGGAAACCTCCGGAAAAACTCGGAACACACCGCCATGGGGTGCACCGCCGAGCAGACGTCGTGAACAAATCCGGGCAGGGTCAACTCAGATGACCGCGCGCCGCCACCAGGGCACTGGTGCGCCTCCACCACCAGGACGCGGCAACCCTCTTCGGCCAGGGTGACGGCCGCGGCGAGACCGTTCGGGCCGGAACCGATGACGATGGCATCATATTGGCTGGACTTCGGCAAAGCGCTACGACCATCGATCAGGATCCCGGTGGGGTCGACCCGGGAATACACAAACCCAGCCAAACCCGGTTCCGGGCATTACGCACGATTCAGGTGGCGCCTTGCACGCTTCGACCCGAATGCAGGCGACCTTAGGATCGGCGCCGGCCCCCTGCGGAAGCCCCTGCCAGACAGATAGCGGAATAAGCATCCCCCCCGCTGCTCTGGCACGACTGATGCGCCCATCCGGACTACCAAATCCTATGGCAGACCATATCTACAAAAAAATCGAAATCGTGGGCACATCAGAGACAGGAGTCGACGACGCTATCCGCAACGCCATCGCACGGGCCTCGCAGACCGTTAAGTATCTGCGCTGGTTTGAAGTCGCCGAGATACGGGGTGACATCCAGGGCGACGTCCCGGATCACTGGCAGGTAACCGTCCGTATCGGATTCACCCTGGATCACTGATCCTCCCCGGTGGGTTGGGGTCGCGCAAACCACGCACCCCTTCCACCGGCCATCCCTAGCCGGCCAGCTCGCGGAGGCTCGCTTTCACCTTCTCATTCTCCAGGAGAAAGCGGTCCCCGGTGGCCTCGGCATAGGCCCGCAACTGCCTCGCCATCTCCACCACGGCATCGCGGTGCTCGGGATTGGCCAGATGGTTGACCAACTCGTCGGGTTCCTCCTTCAGATCGAAGAGCCAGGTCTCCTCGATGGGAGAAAGCACGAGCTTGAACCGAGGCGTCACCGCGCCCACCCAGCTGCCCGAACCCTTCTCGCTGGAGGTGCTGCGGAAAAAGGTGACGTCCGGTTCCCCGGCGCGCAGTCCCCCTCCCTGCATCACCGATGACAGGTCGCGTCCTTCCTCTTTGCCGCTATTCTTCACTCCCGCGAGGGAGAGGAGCGTGGGAGAGAAGTCGGCGGTGTTGAACGCGTGATCGACGATCGTTACTCCGGGAATCACCCCGGGAAATCGAATGATGAAGGGCACCTTGGCCGAGCCCTCGAAGGGGACGCCCTTGTTCTGGCGCCCGTGCTCACCCCTCAAGTCTCCGTGGTCCGCCGTGAAAATGACCATCGTCCGGTCATACAGACCCTTTTCCCGGAGATGACGGATGAGCCGCCCCACGTTATCGTCGATACACTTGACCATACCGTGGTAGCTCGCCATGCGGTAGGGGCATTTCCGCTGGGGTTTGCCCCACGCGGGAATCTGATGGGCAGCCTTGTCATAGGTCCGCGGCTTCACCACCACGGAGTCGTCATACATGGTGTCGTAGGGCGCACGCACCGTGTCCGGTCCGTGGGGGTCGGGAATGGACAGCATGTAGCAGAAGGGCGCGCCCGCGTGCTCGTCGACGTATTCAATCGCCTTGGTCATGAGCCAATCGGTGGCAAATGAGGTTTCGTCGGCTCCGGCGACGCTGTAGCTCGGTTCCCCTTTGCGATCCCGGGCCTTGACCCTGGGTCCGTCCGGGGTGTCCTCGAACTGCTTCCAGTGACCGCGGTTGAACATGAACCGGTTGTCCTGAAAGCCGAACTTGCGCTCGGGTTCCCACTGCGGCTTTCCGTAACCGTCGAGGTGCCACTTGCCGGCATAACCGGTGTGATAACCCGCCTCGCTCAGGCACTGGGCGAAGGTCACCACGTCGTCGGATAGATGAATGTTGTTGTTCGTCACCGGGGTGTTCTGGGGAAACATGCCCGACAGGAAACTGGAGCGGGAAGGCGAACACACCGGCGTCGCCGGGTAGCATTTCGTCCACAACATGCCCTCCCGGGCCAGGCTGTCGATGTGCGGGGTTTCGCACACGGACTCCCTGCCCCACATGAAAGCCTGCTCGTCGGAGAGCGTGTCCCGGTAGCAGCCCAGGGTGCGGAAATTGTGTTCGTCGCAGTGGATAATGATGATGTTGGGCCGCGACACCCCGGACTCCGTAGCCTGCAGACCGGCCAGACTGGCCGTGACACCAGCACCGATCGATGACTGAATGAAGGTTCTCCTTTTCATGGGCGCGAATCTAGAGGGCGACCGGACGCCGGGGAAGCAAAATTCCGACGCGATCGCACCAGATGTCATCGAGGAAGGAATCGCACGTCGGATTTCCGGCCGAACGCTCCCGGTGAGGCTTGCTTTTCGGGTCTGGGGCAAGCAGGTTCTGCCGTGTCCTGCCCCGGAATCGAAACTTCGCCATGACTATGCTCAGATTGTTCGCCCTGCTGACTCTTCTCGCCCTCGGCGTCTCCTGCGGACGAAGAGACCTGACCGAGGCGGAAAAATCTCTGGAGGGAACCTGGAAGGTCACCGAGATTTTTTCCGCGGAAGGGGATGCCTCCGGGCCCGTTGGAAACGGCCCACCCAACGAGACCGGCGCGTTGGGAACCTTCACCTTTTCCGGAGACCGAGTCACCTACAACTACACGCGACGCGGAATCACGGATTCCGGCACCTCCTCGTGGGACCTGACGAGGGAGATGGTTCCCTCCAGTTTCACGAAAGTCGAGCGCTACACCCTTTCCCTGGAGAACGCCACGTTCGCGGTTCGATTCGGGGACCAGACGTCCGACGCCGAGAGAAATGCCACCGAGATCGAGTTGGAGCGTTTCCCTGCCGCCGGCGACGAGAGCTCCCACATCCTGAAACTGACCAAAGCCTGACCCGCCGCGGTCCCTCCGCGAACCCCTGGGGGGAATAACCGCACCGCGATCGCTCGGACTCCGGCGTGATCGCCTGTTTTTCTTCACCCGAAGGCGAGGATCAGCGCGCCGCTGAGAATGAGCGAGGCGGACAGAGCGATGGCCAGGATGAGGAGCCAGCGAGTCATGATCCGCGTCAGCCCGGGCAACTGAACCGTGATTTGCGCCAGGGCCTCCTCGGTCTTTTTCAATGCCGTGACCGCCGCCGGAATCGAATCGTCGTCGATGGTGTCCAGGAGCTTCGCCGTGCTCGCCATGGTGCTGTCGGCCAATTCCACGGCGCCGCGGATATTCTCCCGCAGCACGGGCAGCTCCGACTCGAGGACTCCCGCGATCTCGCCCACCGAACCGCCGACGACGCGCAGGTTGTCCCTCGCGCTGTTGGTCGCGCCGAAGTCGGGCAGCCCGTTGAGAAAATTGGAAGCATCGAGCAGGGTTCGGGCCGCCGCGGCCAGACCCCGGTGGGCCTCCTCGGCTCCCCCGCAGGCATTTTCGATCTGCCCGGCCACACTGCGCCATTCGTTCTCCCGGAATCGATGCAGCCGCCTCCTCATCTCCTGCGCCTCGGCCCGGGTCTTGGAGAGCGATGCGCCAAATCGCTCCGCGGTGATCTGCGCCTCCCGGGTGGCGAGTCCGCTGGAGAGCACCACCTGCCTCAGGGCCGCTTCAGCCTTGAGGTAGAAGACGAGACTGAGGAGAAGCGCGATCGCTCCGATCGAGATCTGGCAGAACGCGATGATTTCGTTCGCACCGATGTCTTCCATCTTTTTTGTCCAGAAACATACAGGGCTTCTCCCGGCTCTCAAGAATGCGCTCCATGCAGGGAGCTTGGGGAGCGTCGGGGGGAATTGACTTCGTCTACCGGCGGCGACAGGGTGTGGCTATGCGGTCGTTCCTTCTTCTTCTCCTCCTTCTCTGCCCTTTCTGTCCCCGCTTGCTGGCGCAGCCGCCATCGCCCTACGGGGTTCACTCGCACGTCACCCGGGCCGACGAGTACGAGTTCACCGATGAAGAGTTCCGCCTCATGCAGGAGGCGAAGATCGAGTGGCTTCGCACGGGCTTCGTCTGGAGGGCCATCATGGCCCCGGACGGATCGTTCGACTACACCAAACACGACTCCGTCGTCGAGAAAGCGGAAGCCGCCGGCATCCGGATCCTGGGACTCTTGCACGGTGCGCCGGAATGGGCCGAACCGATCCACCTCCACCACGAACCCTGGCTGCGCTTCGTGCGCAGCACGGTGGCACGGTATCGGGACGGGGTCTCCGCCTGGCAGATCTGGAATGAACCGAATATCGAGAAATTCTGGAAGGATCCCGACCCCGACCACTACGCGGCCCTCCTCCGCGAGACGCACCGTGTCATCGAGGAGGAAGTGCCCGGGGCCACCGTCGTTTTCGGCGCCACCTCCCAGGCTGACTGGCCCTTCATCGAGCGGGTCCTCCAGCTGGCTCCGGATTCCTTCGACGTCATGGCGGTGCACCCCTACGGCTACGACAATCCCCGCGTGCCGGAGGTCTACATTCCCGGAACGCTGGCCGAACTCCGCTCGCTCATGTCGCGGCACGGATCGGGGAACCGCCCCGTCTGGTTCACCGAATGGGGTTGGCCCACCCACGAGGGACGCCGTGGCGTCACCGAGCGGGAACAGGCCGAATTCATCGTGCGGGCGCACCTGATGGCCTTCGCCGCGGGACTGGAACGTGGTTTCTGGTACGAATTGCAGGCGACCGAGCGGAAATCGGATCACAACGAGGACCACTTCGGCATCCTCCACCGGGATCTGTCGGCCAAACCGGCCTTCAATGCCCTCGCCACCCTGATCCGGCTCCGGCCGGCTGGCTCCGAGCCGCTGGATCGTCCCTACCACAAGAACCTCTGCTACTATCCCGGCTGGGTCCGACCCGACGGAGTAACGGTACACGCCATCTACGACGTCTACGGCCGTTGGGCCAAGACGCGGCCCCAGGGAATCCGCTTCGAGGGCGAATTTGTCGAGGCCCGCGGGTTGTTCGGCAACCGGCTCGACCTGAAGGCCGACACCGAGCAGGGACGCATCACCGTGCCGACACCGCTGCGGTCGCCGGTCTACCTGATCGGCCCGGAAAACATCGAGCTGTTCGATGTGCCCGCTACCGGCGAGGCCCCCTGAATGGCTCTGGGATCCTCCCCTTTGCCGGGCACCGGATTCCGGCGTCCCGAAGGTCTCCGTCTCCGCGCCTCAGCCCAGGCCCTCGATCCTCCATCCCTCCCGGTAATCCCTCCGGAGAAACCGGTCGGCCTCCGCGAAGTCGGGGAAGGATAGGGTATCGGTGTCCCAACGCAATTTTCTGCCGGGGAATCTCGCGGCGATGTTACCCAGCAGAATCGCTTCGGTCACCGGACCGGATAGCTTGTCAAAGGGACAGAGCGACCCCCGCTCCGGATCGAGGCAGGCGTTCGTCCACTGCAGGTAGTGGTCGTCTCCCCGCACCTCGGGGTATTCGCTCGTGGGAAATTTGTCCTCCGGATAGAGCCGGTATCCTATCATGCTGCCCTCTTCGCCGATGATGAGGCTGCCGCTCTCCGGCATCTCCCAGTCGTCCGGCAGGGAGGGGAACAGGCCGCGGGCGGGCAGGTTCCCGCCGTCGTACCAGATCAACTCGAACTCGCCACCGGTGCGGCCTCCGGCCGGGAACTGGTAGTGAACGATCCCGGACTTGGGGTAGGTCCCGTCCCTGGGAGGTTCGCCCTCGGCCCAGACTTCGGTCGGAGCCGGCAGCTCAAGTCCATCCCAGATGGGGAGGAGCCCGTGGCAACCCATGTCGCCGAGGGCTCCGGTGCCGAAGTCCAGCCAGCCTCTCCACTTGAAGGGGTGCAGACTCTCGTGAAAATTGCGATACGGCGCGGGACCGATCCATTCGTCCCAGGCCACGCCTTCCGGCGAGGGTTTCGCCGGGGGACGTTCTATCCCCTGGGGCCAGACAGGCCGGTTGGTCCACAGGTGAATCTGCCGGATGCGGCCGAGGACTCCACTTCGCAGGTGTTCCACCTCCAGCATGCTGCTCGCCGACGATCGCCCCTGGGTTCCCATCTGGGTGACCACGCCGTGGCGGGCTGCGGCGAGGGCGATCTGCCGGGCCTCCCAGACCGAATGGGTGAGCGGTTTCTGGCAGTAGACATGCAACCCCCGGCGGATGGCGGTCATCGTCGCGGGAGCGTGGGTGTGATCGGGGGTAGATACAGTGACGGCATCGAGTTCTTCCATCTGCAGCAACTCGCGCCAGTCGGTGAAGGTCCGCGCCTCGGGGAACCGTTTCGCCGCCCGATCCAGGCGCTCCGCATCGATGTCGCAGATCGCGACCACCCGCGCGTTTTCCTTGGTGGTATCGTTGATGTCGCCCCAGCCTTTGCCGCCGACACCGATGCCGCCGACCCGCAGTTCACAGCTCCTGGCGGCCTTCGCCCGGGTGATGCTGGTCGTGATGAAGGGGAACGACAGCCCCGAAGCAATGCCCCCACGCAGCCACCCGCGCCGGGTCAGTTTGTCTTTCATGAGATCGAATTCAGGGTTTCTCGATGGGAGTCAGCACGATATGGCGATAGCGAATAGCCGAATGATCGCCCTGGAGGTAGACGGGTCCGGGCCGGAACGGGTCCGACCAGAGCGCTCCCCCCGTGCACCCGAGCAGAGGCTCGTTATCGATCACCTTCTCCCCGTTGAGCACCACGGAGATGTGCCGGTCGAGCAGGGTCAGATCGAGGTTCTGCCATTCCCCGGCCGGCTTAGCCGCATTCACTCGGGGGGCGATCCGGCTGTAGACTCCGCCCATGCCATGGGAGTCGGGCTCCCGTCCGTGAGCATCGTTGATCTGAACCTCGTAAATGCCGCGGAGATAGACCCCGCTGTTGCCTTTCTCGGGCACGTTCACCTCGAGCTTCAGGTTGAAATCTTCGAACTCCTGCACCGTGCGCAAGTTTCCGTAGTGGAGCGGTCTCCCGTCCTCGGGTTGTCTCGGATCGTTCACCAGTTCCCCGTCTCGGATGGACCACCCATCGGGCCGCCCGGGATCGCTGAGCACCCAGTTCTCGAGGCTCGAGCCGTCGAAGAGCACCACCGGGTCGCCGTAAACCACCGCATCGGGATCCGGCCGGGCCGGGGGTGGTGGGCACCACTGGCCCTTGAATTCGCTCCGCCTGGGCCGGCCTCCCTCCGGAGAAACCTCGAAAACTCCGTTCAGCGTCTCGCCATCCCGCTCCAGGGTGATCGTCTCGACGATGGGCTTCGGCGGCGGCCCGCCCTGGTTGCCCTGGGGTTTCCGGGTGCGTTTCAGCACGAGGGTGTCCCCTTCCATCGACACATCCTCGATGGGGAGGACGCTGCCCCCGCCCCAGAGCAGGCGCACCGAGAGCCGGCCGTCTTCGCCCGGCTCCACCCCGAGCCAACCGGCTCCCCCATTGGGCAGGGTCAGAGTCCAGTGACCGTCAAACGAGCCGGAGGCAGGCGCCGCGGTTGAGAAATAAGGAACCTGCCAGAGGACCATGGACGCCGCCACGGCCAACCTGGTGACAAAGGAAGAAAACCGGTTTCCCGACAGGATGTCTGATGGGTGTCTCATGGAAAAAATAGAGCGAAAAACCGTCCGCGTGACAAGACCAAGATGACGCCGGGATGTCATCGCGGCTTCGCAGCCAATCGGATCTGCCGAAGCGATGAACGCGGATCGGTCTGGTCCATCTGCCAGTCAAATCTCGCTCCTCTTGTGGCCTCTCTTCTCACATTCCCTCGAAGAACCACACCGCCCCGGCGGTTCCCAACAGCCAGACCGGCACCGCTGCAATCCAGGCGGGAACATTCGGGAAAACGCCTCGAAGGAACTGTCGAACCACCAGCCAGACCGCGACCACGAGAATCTGACCCGTTTCCACCCCGAGATGGAAACCGACCAGCACCTGGAGGATGGACTCGTTGGTCAGACCCAGCCGGTCGAGGGCCGTGGCCATGGCCAGACCATGGAGGAGGCCGAAGCCAAAGCTGAGCAGCCAGGGACGCCGTGACGACCAGGTCATTCTCCCCCGCTGCCGATCCGCCAGTTCCACCGCGAGAATGACCACACTGAGCCCGAGGAGAGGGTCCACCATCTCCTCCCGGAACCGAAAAACCTCCACCAGAGAAAGAACCAAGGTCAGACAATGGGCGAGGGCAAAAGCGAGGAGAGTGAAGAAAAGACGCCGCCATCCCTCGACCAGCAGGAGAAGCCCCGCCAGAAAAGCCAGATGTTCCGCGCCCCGCAGGAGATGCCCGAATCCCAGCGGAAAATAGCGCCGCATCGTTCCGCGAAAGGTGCCGGACCCCGCCTGAAGAGAGGCGAAGTCCACCGCAATCTCCTGATTGCGCCGGGGAAAGTATTCCCGGGAAGTGACTCCACTCTGCCAGACCATGGAAACGAGCACGCCCTTGCGCGGCCAATCGAGGAACAGAACGTCCTCCGCGCTGAGGGGGCGATCCACCGCTCGAAAGAACAAGCGCACCGGGCCCTCGCGCAGTTTCGGAGGCTCGACCCAATCGCAGGATTCGGGAAGGAAAGGGATGGGGTAGAGCGCTCGCCCCCCCAGGGGAATCTGATAACGGAGGACGAAGGTCCTCTCGTCGAGCTGCTCGATGTTCACCTGGATGACCTGGGGTTTGTGGGCCAGGGCCGCAGGCGAGGATGCCACCAGGATCAGCAGGAAGAGGAGTCCGGGGAGGATGCGAAGCCTCATGGCCGGGCGGATTCAAATTCGGGGGGAAGCTGGATGCGGTAATCCTCGGCCATCTTGCGCAGGGCCTCCTCCAGGGCATCCCGTTTCCGGGCCTCCCGCCAGTTGGCCTCCAGGGTGGGCCGGATTTGCTCGAAGGGAATGTCGCGCTCGGTGGTGCGTTCCTGAACAAAGACAAAATGGGTGCCCCGGGTGGACACGATGGGACCGGTCCAAGTCTCCTTCTCCGCGTCAAAAACGGCCGCGCTCGCCCGGGCACCCAGAATCCGGTCGAGCTGCGTCCGGTAGGTCGGCGGCAGGGGATCGGGCAGGCGAACCGGACGCGGAGGCGGAGGTGGCCTTTCTCCGCGCCGCAACCGCGACAGGACATCCCGGGGGGGATCGATTCCGGGCGGGTAGGAGACGTGGGAGAACGAAATTTCGGGCGGGAACTGGTAGGTTTCCGCATTCTCGGCTCGGTAGGCCTGCAGTTCCTCTACCGTGGGAGCGCGCAGGACGGGCTCGAGCAGGGCCCGCATCTCCTGAACCAGGGCGGTGCGGACGGAGGGACTTTCCAGCAGACCCCTGGACCGCGCTTCCCTGATGAGAAGTTCATCCTCCAGGTAGGCCCGGGCGAGGGCTACGGGCTCGATCTTCCTCCCGGCGCGCTCGGGATCGTTTCTCCATTCTTCCACCATCGCCCCGACGATCTCCGCCGTGACCACGATGTCCGGCTCACGCCCCCCCGGCAGGAGACCCTTGCCGAGGACGATTGCCCCGCCGAGGAGGAGAAACTGGATGAGGGGTTCGCGAAAAAGGGAAGGCAGATTCCGCAGAGAGATCATGAAACCTCACTACTCGGCAGGATGAGCCGAGCGAACGCAACGAAAACCGTTGATGCCGAAATTGTCGTCTCCATCCGTGGGAAAGCCGAACCGGCGGGAACAACGGGCGTCGGCCTGAAAATTGTACCAACTGCCGCCTTTCAGGATGCGGAGATCGCCGGTGTCCGGGCCCTTGGGATGGAATTCAGCCAGCCCGTCGTAGTCGCCCATCCGATCCCAGACCCACTCAAACGCATTGCCCGCCATATCGTAGAGGCCAAAACCGTTGATCTGATCTTCCGCGGTGTCGCCGGGCCGAACCTGCTGGGTGCCATTCATGGAACCAACCGGGAAAAAGATGGGATAGGCGCCATCCTCGATGCCGAGCGACACGAGGTGATCCCAGGTCACGGCGCGAGAGATGGTTTCCTCCGGCCCCCAGGGATAGAAGTCCCCTCCCTCCAACCCGCCGCGTGCGGCATACTCCCACTCCCCTTCCGTGGGCAGACGATACCCGTTTCCGGCCCAGTTCACGTGCGCACTGGTCAGGTCGACCACGCCGGTGCGGTAGACCGTGCCGCCGGCAGTGTCGGCGTAATAGACCGGCATCAAGCCCTCCATCTCACTGCGGGCGTTGCACCACTTGATGGCGTCGTGCCAGAGCACGGGACCGATCGGATGCAACGGGTTCGGCACGTAGTCGGCGTCGATCACCTTGACCGCGAGGGGAATGTCGTAGCCGTTGTTCTGGGCCCAGGTGACCACCGCCTCCCAGTCCGCCCGCGTGACCTCGAATTTGTCCATGTAGAACGCGGGAACGGTGACGGGATGAGCCGGCTGGGTATCGGGGATCCCGGAGTTGTCCTCCCCCCGGGTGTAGGTGCCCGCGGGGATGAGAACCATCTCGCGCTCCAGGGCACCGGTCGAGGGCAGGTGACTGAGGGCGGGAAGGTCCAGGTCCACGGAACCGGCCGCCGCCTCGTCCAGCGCTGCCTGAATCCAGAAAAAGTACCGAGCACCCCCTCCCCCAGAGGTGGCCGTGGTGAGGGGGAAACTTCCGGCCAGATCGCCCAGAGACGATGGCGGCGTGTCCAGGTCCGGAGAGCCGAGAACCGAGTAGGTGCGATTGAAGGCGCCCTGCCACTCCAAATCGAATCCGCCGTCACCATCGGGGGCGATCCGGACCGCGAAGCTGCGCCCCGGATCGTTGTCGTCCATCCCGGCGAGGAACTCCTCGCGCGCATTGAGCCCATCGCCATCCGCATCGAGCAACTCCGCCACGGCATAATCTCCCCCGACCACATGACCCTGATCCTCCAACCACCACACGGGAGTACCGTTGGCCGTGGTCACGGCACGGAAGTCGGGAGCCACCGAGCGGGGCTGATCCATGGTCAGGTTCAAGGTCGCGGCCGAAGCATCTCCCTGGGTATCGCCCAGCCAGCCCACAAACTCGAAGTGGGGCTCCGGCGCCGCCGTCAGACTGACACTGGCGCCTTCCGCGTAGTAGCGGGCGGCGTCGAAGGGCTTCACCGTGCCTTCCTGCCCGGGGGTGACCTCGAGCAGGTGCCAGGTCGCAAAGGTCCAGGCCAGGGTGGCGTCCCCGGTCAGGGTAAAGGTGGCTTCTTTGCCCGAGCCTGAGGAAGCTCCCGCGCCCGTCAGGGTCCAACCCGTGGCGATCTTTCGCGATTTCCCGATGGATTCATCCTCCATGGTCACGGTCAGTTCGCTGCCCCAGTCGAGATCATAGTCGCCCGGAGCGTAGTTGGAGGTGCCGTAGGGCGAGCTTACCGTGAGCCGGTATTGATTGCGCAGGAACTCCGCGGTGATGGGGCCCAGCGGCCCGGTCATGGCGGCGATCTCAAATTGATTGCCGTTCAACGTCCCACCCGTGGTGGTGCCGCTCCACTGCTGGAAGGTGGCCTCCGTGTCCGGCGTGGCGATCAGGGTGTAGCCGGCGCCCTCGTCGATCCAGGGATCGTCCCCGCTCAGGCTTCCCGGCCCGCTGACCGCGGTCCGGAGACGATGCTGGGTCTGCCAGTTCCACGTGAGGGTGAAGTCGTCAGTCACCGCGAGAGTGACCGACTTTTCCGGGCCGGAGCCGGTCAGCCCTCCGCTCAAAGTGTAACCGGTGCACACATAGCGGGTGTCGCCCATGGTGAGGTCCGCGGCGGAAAAGGTCACCTCCGTGCCGTCTTCGTAGGGATAGCTGCCCGCGGCGGGGGTAGCGGAGGCCTGGGCGGAAACCACCTGCACCGTGTAGACGGTGGCGCCACCGGTGAACTCGGCCGTCACCGGTCCCCGGGGACGATCCATGGTGAAGCTGATGCGATCGCCATCGATGGCGGCCCCGGTGGTATCGCCGCTCCACTGGACGAAGCTGGCCCCGGCATCCGGCTGGGCGATGATCTCGATCGTTTCCCCGTCATTCTGCCAGCCGCTCGGCACGCTGACGATTCCGTCGCCCGTGGCGTTCGTCTCCAGGAAGTGCTGCGTGTCCCAATCCCAGTTCAGGGTGGCGTCCCCGTCCATGGTCACGATGGCCACCCCGCCACTGCCCGATGCCGGGGCATCCCCGGTGAGCGTCCAGCCGACGGGAATCTCACGACTGGACCCGTTTACCACCGGGTCCGCGCTGATGACGATCGGGGTGCCGTCGGCAAAATCGTGCGTGCCCGCAGCCGGAGAAACCGCCCCCTGGGCCGAGACCACGGTGAGAACGCTGTCGAAGCGGCCATCGAAATCGATGTTGATGGTGAAGTCGCTTCCATTCTCCCGGTCGTGGAGATCGAACATGCCCTGGCTGTCGGAATTGTTGTTCGGATCCCAGAAACGACCAAGGAAAGGCGAGTAGGTCGTGTTGACGATCTGACCCTCAGAAGGTCGGAATTCCATGAGACGGAGGAATCCGTTGCCACCGTTGGGGAGCGTCTGGTAATCGATCATCATCTGATGCACCGGATTTCCCCGCACGTTGGGATCCTCGATGTTGTAGATGGCGAAGCCGTGGCCGCAGATGACGAGGAAAATCTGGTTGTTCGGATAGATCAGCTTCTGGAAAACCTGCTCCGGAGCGTTGCGATCAGCTCCGGAGATCCACTGGATGGGCACCCGTCCGGGCTGTCCCGTGCCGGAACCCGCCGTACCGCCGCCACCGGTCTCCGCCAGGTAGTTGTGCGTGGTGAGCACGGTCAGAGTGGTGGGATGGGCGTCGAGCACGCCCTGCGCCCAGAGGATGTCCTGGTCCCGAGCGTCGATGTCCATGTGCAGGAACATCCAGTCCCGCCCGTCCACATTGATGATCTGAAAATCGCTGTAGCCGGTGGGGGATACGCCGCGATACCAGGTGTAGAGTTCACCGGTCGAGGGATCGATCCACCGGCGGGTGGTGCCGTCGTTTTGCACCCCGTCGATCCCGAACCAGCGGAGGTACTCCGTGTTCCCGGAAGCGATGTCGTGATTCCCCGGCGCGGTGCCGTGGGGCAGTTGGTCGTGGAGCAGATCCATGGCCCGGGTCGCGCGATTCCACTGGCTGCCGCTCCACGGGTTGTTCACGATGTCCCCGACGTGAGTGACGAACTTGATGTTCTCCGTGACGACATTGTCGACAATCCACTGGGTCTGGCGGTCGAACACATCGGTGGGCGAACTCTGGCTCGAGTAGTTCTGGGTATCGGGCAGACCGACCACGGTGAAAGGTTCTTCCACCGCAAAGTTGGCGGTGATGGTGCCGACCTCCTGATCCATGGGCAGCACCAGGGTACGGCCCCCGATGAGCGCTCCCGCGGTATCGCCGGTCCACCCGGCGAAGTAGTTCCCGGGTTCGGGAGTGGCGGTGATGGCCAGGGGTTTCTCCGAGGAATACCATCCGTCGGCCACGTCGACGCTGCCGCTTCCACTGACCTCGGTGTCGATGTTGTATTCCGTGCGGAAGAGCCAGGTGAGCACGGAATCCCGGGTCAGGGTCATGGACATGCTGGAGGAGGTGCCGCTGTTCGGGCCGTTGCCGACCATGGTCCAGCCCACCGGGATGTAGCGGGTGTTGCCCACGGTCTCGCCGACCACGCTGTTGGTCAGGTCCGTGCCGCCGGGATGGGAATAACTCCCCACCGGGGGCGTGGCCGTGCCGTGCGCCGCTACGATGGTCAGGGTGGGGTCCGCATCGGGGTCCGAGACGGTGACGTTGACCGTGATGACGTCCGCGGCGGTGCCGTCACTCACCCTGACTTCGAAGCTGTCGATCCCGGTAAAGCCGTTGTTCGGCGTGTAGGTCAGCGAGGCGGCGGTGTCGCTCTGGGTATCGATGGCAGCTCCGCCGAACGAAGGATTCGTGCTGATGTTCCAGGTCAAGGGATCGAGGTCCGAATCGCTCACCGTGAGGGCCAGGCTCTGCGGTGTGTCCACGGGCACGTTCAAGGTGTAGCTCTCTCCCTCGCCGATCACGGGAGCCGTGTTCTGCGAATTCACCGTGATGACGATCTCGTCGAAGAGTTCCGCATCGGCCGCACGGATAGTGAAGGTGTCGGAGCCGATAAAGCCGGGCTGAGGGGTAAAAGTGAAGGTGGCCCCGCTGTCGCTGGTGGAATCGAAGACCACGTTGCCCGTGGCGGGAGGCACGCTGAAGGACCAGTTGATGGAATCGTTTTCGCGGTCGCTCACTGTGATGGAAGCGGTCACCGGCATACGCGTCCCGGTCTGGTAGGCCAGCGAATCTCCCTCGGCGATGGCGGGTGCCTCGTTGGGGATGCCGACAAAGATTTCGTCGATGGCCCACCACCAGTTGTTGTCCGCGTCCTCGTGAGCGAACTCGAGCCGCAGGGTGCTGCCCGCAGCGGGAGACCCGAGATCGCTCCAGGTGAAGACCAGCTCGGAGGCGGCGAGCGCCCCGTTGTCGGGAACGGTCAGGGTCGCCGCCGGAGTTCCCGACCCGTTGTGGTAGACATTCACCCGGGAGGTCTCGTTCTCTTCGGCGCGGAAGCTGGACAGGAAACGCAGCACCATTTCGCTAACTGAGGCCCCGGCGGGGACGCTGAAGACGGGTGTTCGCAGGAAGACATTGAACTCGTCGTCTACTCCCCCTCCGCCGGTTCCTCCGCCATCCGAGAACTCATCGCTGTCGGCCACGGCGATGACGTTGGTTCCGGGGGCGAAGGCGGTGCTTCGGTTCTGGTCGTCGCCGTTTCGCCAGAAATCGGTGCGCATCAGGTTGAACCCGGTGAACTCGACGACGCGGTCGCTCGGGTCATTGAGGAAAGAATCGGGACCGCTCGAAAGGTTCAGTCCCGCATTGCCAGGGGTGTTCCAGACGGGAGTATTGTCGCCATCGGGCATGCGGCGCTGACCACCGGTGGTCACCTCCGGAACCAGGGCGGCGTCATCGAAATCCTCGGCGTAGAACGTGCCACCCTCGGCCGCGGAACTGGTCACGGTGACGCTCACCGTGATCTCGTCGGTGAGTTCGCCATCGGTGACGCGGACCACGAAGGAATCGCTGCCGATGAAACCGGGAGCCGGGGTGTAGCTGACCACGCATAGGTTGGAGGACTGAGAATCGATCGCCGAGGTGCCGGGCACCGCTCCCGTGGGAATGCTCCACGTCAGGGAATCGCCGTCGCCATCGGAGGCGTTCAGGTTCAGCGTCACCGCGGATCCGTTCAACGTAGCCGCAAGGCTGGCGCCCGTGCCTTCGGCGATGACCGGGGCCTCGTTTGCCCCTTCCAGATCCTCGCCGGGAACCCCGAGGGCGAGCACTTCCGCCGCCGAAAGACTGCCGTCGTAGAAGCCTACCTGGCTGACATGGAGGAGGGCGTCCTCGCCATTGTTGTCGGCGAAGAGGTGAACCACGTTCGGGTAGAGCGCGTGGCGGCCATCCACGGATTGGAAACCGTGGTTGTGGGTCCAGGAGACTCCGTTCGCATCGGTGACCGTGGTGATGAACGAGGGGCTTGCGCCGATATCGGCACTGAACACGATGCGGTACCAGTTGCCCGCGGCCAGCGTCTGGCTGGTATACCCGATGGCGGCAACCCCCACGGCGCCGCTGGTGGAGATGAAATAGTCCCCATCATTCCCTGTGGATGAGGAGTTCGTCTGGAGAAGGCAGCGCCAACTGCCTCCCGAGGAGGTCGGCAGGTAGACATCGTAAACCAGGGTGTATTCGTTGAGGAAAGACCCGCCGCCGTTGGCGGCGATTCCCGGGTTCATCGTGAAATAATCCCCCGCGCCCACGGTGAACGCGCCATCCCCCGCGCCCAACCCGGTCACCGCAGCGATGGTGCCATTTCCGTTGTTCACCGTCAGGTCGCTGCCGACGGTGGCC
>CAZLUZ010000108.1:0-17440 GCA_964562825.1 uncultured Akkermansia sp. | reverse complement strand
AATCTGCCGGCATCATCTGCGGGCACAACCACACCCCGGCCGACAAACGCCTCGAAGATGGCATCCACTACCTCAATTCCGGCGATTGGGTCGAGTCCCTGACCGCCATCATCGAGCCGGAACCCGGCGAGTTCGAGCTGGTTCAACACAGCGAGTTCATGAACCGGTCAGAGACGAGAGCAGTCGCGGAGGAATACGGAGCGGAACTGAGAGACCCGGAAGGTGAAACCGGACTGAGCACCAACGCCGCCTGATCGTGATCGACCACTCTCCAGTTGACCGGGGTCCATCCAGGGGCCATATCCGTCGCGGTGCCCGCCGACCGGCGGGACAATCTCCGGTGCGCCGCTCCGATCCCTCCGCATCATGATCGGATTCACTCGCAGTTTCCCCGGTCGCAGACGACTCGCGCAAGCCCCCCCTCGCCCGGAGAATCTCTATCTCATCGACGGAATCGGCCCGTTCTTTCGCGGTTACAAGAAATTCCGCATCAACTGGTCGAAGATTCCCTGGGAACGCATCCAACGGCTCCGGGGAGAACGGAGGGATCGCTTCTTCGCCGGGGTCCGTCGGGACCTGGAGATCTTCTGCGAAAAGGCGCGAGAGATCGGCTGCAACGCGATCTCTCTGGATGACCTGCCCCACCTCGCGGACCACGAATTCTACGAGGACGACGTGCGGGCCCAAATGGCCCTGGACCGGGCCGACTTTCGCCCCTGTTTCCAGGTGGTGCGCCAACAGGGCCTGAGGGTTTTTCTCACCATGGACGTGATGGTCTACACCCCCGCTCTGCTGGAGCGAGTGGGCACCCGGGAGGGTCGCATCTCCTCCTTTCTCACCGAGTTGCTCGATCGCTTCTTCGGGGATTTCCCCGAAGTCGACGGCGTGATCCTGCGCATCGGCGAAGCGGACGGTCAGGATGTCCGGGAGCGCTTCCACAGCCAACTGGTGATGAAGAATCCGGGAATGGTCAACCGCTTTCTCCGCACCATCCTACCGGTCTTCGAGAAGCACCGCCGCACCTGCGTCTTCCGCACCTGGACGGTGGGCGTGCATCGGGTGGGCGACCTCATCTGGCACGACTCGACCCTGACGAAGACGATTCGAGGCATTCGCAGCCCCGCCCTGGTCCTCTCCATGAAGTACGGGGAGTCGGATTTTTTCCGCTATCTTTCGCTGAACCGGAACTTTTTCGTCACCGATATCCCCACGATCGTCGAGTTGCAGACGCGGCGCGAATACGAGGGATGCGGTGAGTTCCCCAGTTTCATCGGGGGGGATTATGGCCAGTTCGCCCTGGAACTGAGGGAGGCGCCCAACTGCATCGGAGTGAACCTGTGGAGCCAGACAGGCGGCTGGACTCCATTTCGTCGGCTGGTCTACCTGGAGGAAGATGCCATCTGGACGGAAATCAACAACTTCGTCACCCTGCGCCTCTTCAAATACGGCGACTGCTGGGAGGAGGCCGTGGAGCAATTCCCGGGCTGCAACGATCCCACCACCTGGATCGAGTTGCTCCGACTCTCCGAGGAGGTGATCAAGGAGTTGCTCTACGTTCCCGACTACGCCAAACAGACCATGTATTTCCGGCGGGTCCGCATCCCTCCGATCATGGGGGTTTTCTGGCACAACATCTTCGTGGCTCACGCCATCAAGAGGATGCTCACCCACTTCGTCGAGGACGGGGAGGCCTGCATCCGGCAGGGCCATGCCGCGCTGGAGAAGATTCGCCGAATGCGCGAGCTGGCCCGCCGGGGTGGACTGCCCGAGAAAGACATCGCGTTCATGGAGGATACCTTCTCCATTCTGGCACTGGCGCGGGAGTATTTTTTCCGTCCCCACACCCCGGAACTGGAGGAGATGCTCATGCGGGCGAAAGCGGAATACAAGGCGAAATACCCGCGCGGGTCCCGCTACCGCTATGCCCTGAAGATCGATCTCGATCCATTCTTCGTGAAGCCGCGTCACCTCGCCTGGTTCGCCAAATATATCCTGCGCGATCGCCCGGACTACCGGTTCATCGACAAGATTCTCGGTCTGCGACTCCTCTCCTATACCTATTTGTTGCTGAAGCGGGCCCGTCCCAAAATGATTCCCCAGTTTGCCCAGCGGAGCGCCATGGGGATCGATGCGATCTTCAAATGATGCCGCCGCGCCATTCCGGAATTCGGCAACAGCAAAGAAAAGAGGCAGGTTCAATACAGCGGCACCTTCGGATCGATCTCCCTGGACCAGGCGTTGATGCCGCCGCGCACGTGGCAGATGTTTTCGAAGCCCTCCTCCGCCAGGATCGTCAAGGCCCGCAGGCTGCGCCCTCCGGACTTGCAGTGGACGATGATCTCCTGCGTCGGATCCAGATCGTCGACAGCGTGGGCAAGCTGCCCCAGGGGGATCAGTCTGCTGCCGGGCAGTCGGCAGATCTCCGCCTCCTCGGGTTCCCGAACGTCGAGGAGAAGGAAGGCGTCGTTCCGCTCCATCCGTTCCCGGAGGTCGCGCACGTCGATCTCGCGACCGGCCCCTCGAAAGACTTCGGCCGAACCGGAGTCCGCGGCGCAGGCGAAGGAGATCGGGCGCAGTTCGGTGATGGACGGCTCCGCGCCGCAGATCTCGCAGTCCGGGTTGGGCCGGAGTCGGATTTCCCGGAAGCGGAAGGCGAGGGCGTCGAAATGAACCAGCCTGCCGACGAGCGGTTCCCCGATGCCGAGGATCAGCTTGATCGCCTCGTTCGCCTGGAGACAACCGACGATGCCCGGCAGCACCCCGAGCACGCCCCCCTCGGCACAACTCGGAACCTGGCCGGGCGTCGGTGGACGGGGAAAGAGGCAGCGGTAGCAGGGACCGCCGAGATGCGGAGCAAAGACCGCTACCTGCCCCTCGAAGCGATAGATCGACCCGTAAACATTCGGCTTTTGCAGAAGCACAGCCGTATCGTTGCTGAGGTAGCGGGTCGGAAAATTGTCGGTCCCATCGATGATGAGGTCGTAGTTTTCCGCGATTTTTTTCGCGTTTTCGGAACGGAACCGGCTCTGAAACGTCTCAACTTCGATGCAGGGGTTCACCTTCCGCAGCCGGTCCTCCGCTGAATCCACCTTTTTTCGCCCCACATCCCCCGTGCCATGAATGATCTGTCTCTGAAGATTGGAAAGCTCCACTTCATCCTCGTCGACAATCCCGATCTTGCCGACGCCTGCCGCGGCGAGGTAGAGCGCCACTGGGGATCCGAGACCGCCCGCTCCGATGCAAAGCACCCGGGCGGCCCGCAGTTTCTTCTGCCCCGACGATCCGACGTCGGGTATGGTGATGTGCCGGGCATAGCGCGCCAGTTCGGCGGGGCCAAGTTCTTCTTTTTGCCAGCGCGAATCTTCGAGAATGGAATCCATCGAACGAATCTGGCCGAAGCTTACCCCCTGTGAGCCGTCGGTCAAAGTCGTCCTGCCCCCGGGCCCGGCTCCGGACCCGCCGCGACGGAAAAAAATTTCGCTCCCGGCAGACAGGCAAGTCCCCTGGCGACGCTTTAATCCTCAGAACAAGAAGAACGCTTTAACAACAACCACGAAAACAATGCAACCACCCCTGTCTGCAAGGGCCCACCGACTGGCCTCCTCTCTCCTCGCTCTGGTCACCCTCGTCTGTTTTTCTACCGCCCACTTGGCGGGTCAGGACGTCCGCTATCGAGAGCTGAGCAAGAACCTGAATATCGACCGCACTCCCGTCGCGCCGGCCAATGGACTGGTGGCGAGCTACGCCCCCGCCCTGGAGATCGCCACTCCCGCGGTCGTGCGGATTTCGTCGAGCAAGACCCTTGGCTCGGGACGATCGACCGATCCCGCCGAGGAAATGCTGCGGCGCATGTTTCCCGGACTGCCCATCCCCGATATGCCGGGTGGACGCCAGGAGGGTCTGGGCTCCGGTGTCATCATCACGCCGGACGGCTACATCCTGACCAACAATCACGTGGTGGGAGAGGCCGATGAGATTCTCGTCACCATGCCCGAGACCCGCCGTGAATACCCGGCCCGCCTCGTCGGCGCCGATCCGGACACGGATGTGGCTCTGATCAAGATCGACGCGAATAACCTCACCCCCATCGTGATCGGCGACAGCAACAATCTCCGTGTCGGCGACGTCGTTCTCGCCGTGGGCAACCCCTTCGGGCTCGAGCAGACGGTCACCCACGGTATCGTGAGTGCTCTGGGCCGGCGCACGCTGGGAATCACCGGGAACACCGGGTATGAAAATTTCATCCAGACCGATGCCTCGATCAACAAAGGCAACTCCGGTGGGGCGCTGATCGACGTGCAGGGACGTCTCGTCGGGGTGAACACGGCGATTCGGACCGGCGGCATGTCGAGCGGAAACGTCGGCATCGGCTTTTCCATCCCATCAAACATGGCCCTGAATATCGTGCAGCGCCTTCTCGACGGCGGCGGGGTGGTTCGCCGCGGGTTCCTCGGCGTGACGCTTCGCGAGGTCGACGAGAAGTTTGCCTCGGCTCTGGGCCGGACCGACCTGCGCGGCGCCATCGTGCGCACGGTGGAGGATGGCACTCCGGCCTCGATCGCGGGACTCAAGGCGGGCGATCTGATCGTCGAATTCGATGGTGCGGTGGTGGACGATCCCGCTAAACTCCGCCTGGACATCAGCAACCGTGACCCTGGCACCGAGGTCGACTTCAAGATCGTGCGCAAAGGCGAGGAACGCATCGTCTCCGTCGTGCTGGGCGACCGCGACGAACTTCTTGCCCGTGTCGACGGCTCGACCCCGCCGGGACGGAGCCCGGCTCCCCGGGGAACGGAATTCCTCGACGGGGCGACTATTCGCGACCTCGACCCGAATCTGCGGATGGCGCTCGACTTGGACAACAACGTGGACGGCGTCTTCGTCGACAGCGTGGACGAGGGCACGGACGCAGCGGAGAGCGGTCTCGAAGCCGGTCAGATCATTACCATGGTCGATCAGCAGAACGTCTCTTCGGTCAACGAGGCACTCCAGATCACGGAGCGTTTCGACGGTCAGGTGCTGCTGCTCCAGATTTACAAGGACGGACGCCGCTCCATCCTCGCGGTGCCCATGCGCTAGGACGACGGGGACGCGATCAATACACGGTCTCCTGCCAAATGCGGCAGGAGCCGTCAGAATATTTGTCCTTGTAGGTGACCACGAAAACCTGCTGGCTCGTTCTTCTGCCCTTTTCGTCGTAGCGGGTGGTCTCTCGGCGAATCCGGCTCACCTCCCGGCTGGAAACGAGGTACACGGGCACCGGAGTGGTCGTCTCGGTGTACGACAGGCCCGAGCCCGTTCGCCCGCGATAGACGAGGGTATCGAAGCGATCGTAGCAAGGCGCCGCGTTGTAACGTCTAGGGTCCTCGTGATGACGATGCGTCGGCACCACCAGACAAGCTTCGCGGTGAAAGACCGAAGGGGCTGGTTCCTCGCGCTCCTGTCCCGGCGCAGGGATCGTCAGCCCGGTGATGAGAAGCCCGAGCGAGTAGCATTCCAGTCGTTTCATTAACCTTTCTTTACTACTTCCCGAGCGCTTTTGCAATGGCTTCGGCGAGTTTCTGGCCCAAATCCGGCGAATACCCGGTGTGAAGCCACGCGATTTTGCCATCCTTACCGATCACCACGGTCTGGGGAATGCTGTTCACCTCATAGCCGCGACTGACCTCCAGCTCAAAGTCGAGGCCAACGGTGGTCCCGTTCCATCCCCGCGTTTCGAGGAAATCGCTGATAATGGGCGGGGTTTCCGACTGGTTCACCGCGCAGAACACCACGGGCTGGTGGCGGAAAAGGCTCACTGCACGGAAGACTTCCGGCATCGCCCGGATGCAGGGGCCACACCAGGTCGCCCAGAAATCGAGCACGACCACCCGTCCCCGATGGTCCGCAAGGGAGAATTCGCCGCCCCCGAGGAGGGGCAGCGTGAAGTCGGGAGCCGCCGTGCCGATCAGAGGGGAGCCGTCGGAACCGTCCCCGCTCGGAATCGCGGGTTCCGGAGTCCACGCCATCCTCCAATCCGTATAGGCCATCTGATCCGAGGCGCGCCCCAGGGGATGAGCCGGTCCCTGCTTCATGGTCCGCATCGATTGGATGGGGACCCGGCAAAGGCCCAGGACAGAGGAACGTCCCACGAACACCTCCTCCTCGATTCCCTCCCGGGCCAGATGGAGCCGGGTGCCATCGTGGAGGACGAATTGGTGAGTGACGGGGAACCCGGTGCTTCCCGGCGCCCCCGCGCCCGAGGGACGCGGTTCCTCCTCCAATTCTTCGTCTTCCTCCTCCCGCAGCCAGATCACCGCCGAAACCCGCGATCGCGGCAGCTCGATCTCCTCTCCCCGCGAGGAGAATCGGATGCGATCTCCCTCGGCCGCCACGAGCTGACCCCGGAGGAGGTCCCCATTCGGAGCCACGAGCACGTGGGTGGGCGGATCTTTGCGATGGAATCGCGGTATCGACAGGATGTTTTCCTTCGCCGTGGGGTCGATGATCCGTTTGGGCAGATAGCCCGGGCTGCGATCGATGGAGAAGTCGGTGAACTCGATCTTGTTGGCGTTCGAGTTCCAGCCCTGCCAGCCCCCACCCATCTCGATGGCCAGGCCGTTTCCGGAAACCTGCTCCGGCTTCACTTCGAGGGTCAGGGAGCGTTTTCCATTCACCGAAACTTCGACCACATCGTGCCGGGCCAGAACCTCGATCTCCGCCTCCTGATCCTTGATCGAAATCTGCTCGCCGGAGAAGGAGAATCCCCCACCTCGTTTCAACTGGCCTACCAGGATCCGGTTGCCCTGTGCGGCGATGATGAGATCCATCGAGGTCGACCCGGCCTCAAAGTCAGAGCAAAAGAGCCGCAGCGTGATCGCCCCGTAGCTCTGCTCCCAACGGGTGCGAAATCGGATCCGATCGCCCACGAGCAGGTTCGGGTGCCCGAACCCTCCATCGCGAAGAACGACGCGGTCGTTCTCCATGACGACCCCTGGCGGGTCGGAGCCCTCGGTCTGATCCGCATCGTCGTTCGGCAGATTTTCGTCGCCGAAATCGGACCCTTCGCCGATAATCTGCCATCCCTTATCCACAAAGCCGTTCGGGGCCAGGCCCGCGCCCTCGATATCGACGGCGCGGACATCACGATTCGGGATGGAGACCCGCCCGGTGAGATCGCTGACGAACTCCACCTTCTCCGCGTCGATGCGCACCAGACTGCCCGCGACCACCTCGTCGTTGGTCAGATAGACTCGCGCCTCGCCAACGAGCTCGGTAGCGCCGGGATACGCCTCCCGGGTGACTTCGACTTCTCTGGATTCGGCAAAGGGGCTGGCGTTTGCCGAGCCCGCCGGACGCCACGCGAGCAGCATCTCCGCGGCAACGTCCGCGCTGGAGGTCAGCACCCCGCCGAGGTCGATGTCGCCGGACTTCAGCCGATCTCCGCCGAGAACCAGCGGCTCCCGCGATTTGGGAAAGGTCAGTTCCTTGACTCCCCGCAGCCGGGCCTCCAGCGGCCCATCGTGCCACGGTGGTCGGATGCGCACGGTGTCCGGCCCCAGCGCGATCAGCGCACCACTCAGGGAGGCCCCATCGTACCAGTTGGCGTGGGCCGCCTCCTCGCTTCGCCCACCCAGACGCTCGGTGCGGAAAACCAGTTGATCGAGCGAGTTCAGGGACAGACCACGATCCCCGATCCGCAACTGACCTCCAACATACTCGAGTCGATCGATCTCGAAGAGAATCTCTCCACCGCTCATTTCCATCCTCGGCTTCGTGGCATCGAATCGGGGAATCGACTCCCCGTCCCACTCCCGAACCGTCAACCGCGCCAGAGCCAACTCGGTATTCCAGTTGAGGATGCGAAACCCGACCCGGTCTCCATCTCGCGAATTTGACGACGTCCGTCGACGCTGAGCGCTGGCGGTCTCCGGTAAACCGGGCGCCCGGTAGACCAGGTCGTCCAGGCGGGCCAGCGTCTCGCCGTCCGGATTGCACACGCGGACCTGGTTGCGGGACTGGTCCCAGAAAATCCTCAGGTCCAACCGGCGATTGGAGTCCGCCATTGTCAGCACCCGGCGAAACCGGTTGCCCTCGGTGAGCACGAGGGTGTCGTCCCAGGTCTCGATGCGCGGCCCGCTGTCGGGATCCTCGGTGAGTCCGATCTCGAAACTGGGACGCTCGTTCGGACAGAGCACGGTGAAGGCGATCTCCGCCTTTTGCGGCAGGGCGATCTCGCGAAACAACTCTCCGCCCCAGCGGTGGGTGGTGAACTCGCCCGTCGACCTGACGAACCAGTCCTCCTCCGTCGCGCTGCGCCCCAGCACCTTCCACCGTTCCAGTTCCGCCGGACCCGAGTAGCGGAGATGACTGCCGCTGACCCGCTCGATGCGCTGAAGATGCTCGCGGGCGACTCCGATGGTCTCTCCCAGGACGGGACAGCGGAAGGCGACCTGCTCGGGTCCGATCTCGACCACGTCGCCCAACAGACGATCGCCGTTGGCGAAAGTGATGCGGAATTCGCCGGTGCCTTCTTGCGCCGTGCCGCCGTAGCCCTGGGGAAAGCGGACCCTCTCCAGTTGTGCCCGGTCGATACGGAAGGGGATGGTGAAGGCGTCCGATCGCCACCCGATCCGTTCGCCCGAAGCGGGCAGGAGTCCTCCGGCCAGTTCATCCCCGTTCCGCCACACCAGGCGGGGCTGCTCGATCGATTCGTCTGCGGCGGTTTCCGCGATGGCACAGAGGGCGAAAATCAGGCCGGAGACCAGCGGGATCACATTCTTCGGTTTCGGCATCTCGGTAAGGCACCCCGTTGCGGGCGCGGGTCGTGGTGGGGTGAAAGGAAGGCTTTCAGAATCGTTCGTAAATGGGGAGGAAACGGTAGTTCAGCGCGAGTGCCAGGAGAGACATCGCGGTGCCGTAGGCCTCTCCGTAGCTGCCCGTGTAGCTGCCCTCATCGGACTGTTCCGCGGCCAGTTTTCGCGCTGTCTGGCGGTTCCATAACATCCAGGATTCATAGTCGGCCTGGAACAGGGCCTGGGCCATGTAGTAGAGGAAGTAGTGCCGGTGGCCCGATTCCTCGTGGTCGAGCTGGTCCCGGATGTGGTCCAGGGTGGCCCCGTATTCCTCCCACTCCCGCTTCTGGGATACCGCATAGACCAACGTGGCCACCGCCGAACGGTTCATCGATTCCCCGCCGCTGCCCAGTCCGCCGCTGTAGGCGACGAATCCGTTGGTCGTCGAGGTGTTGCGCCGCATGTAGGTCAGACCATCCTCCAGCGTCTTCTCGGGAACGGCGAAACCCGCATTCTGACAGGCGAGCAGTCCCATGAGAATTGCTCCCGTCACCGAGGTGTCGGCATCCGTCGAAGTGGGCGAATAGCGCCAGCCGCCCCAGCGATTCGCCTGCTGCGCCTGAACCACGAGATCGATCCCCTGCTCGATCGCCTCGGCGATGGAACGGCGTTCGGACGGGCCCTCGTTCCCGTCCCAGAGCGATACCTCGTCGATCGCTCCGTAGACCTCGGCCAGCGCCAGCAGGGAAAACCCGTGATGATACATGCTGTTGGGAAAATAACCGTTGGACTTGTCCTGTCCCAGAATCAGGGAGCGGACCGCGAGCCGAACGTTGCGCCGATACCGGCCGAAGTTGGGATCCTCACCACTGGCGAGAAACGCCATGAGACACAGCCCGGTAACCCCGTTCTCCCGCCTGCCCCGCCAGGAACCGGTGGAATCCTGGGTCCGGGCCAGGAAAGCCAGCCCCCGCTCGTAGATCGCGTCCACCTCGGGCGGAATCTCACTGCCCATGCGCAGGCTTTGCGCCTCCACCGCGCCGGGCGCCAATCCCACCCCCAGCGCGATCACCGCCGATCCCCAGACGCCGCAAAGGCCAAACCTCTTTTCCCACCACTCTCTCATCGAACACACCTGAGGAATCCTCTCCTTTCAATCGCCCCCCACTGCACGGTCCAAGGGAACCGCACGCCGGAAAATCGCACCCCAGCGGATCGCGGCCTGGCGGTCCGCCGGAGCCAACCCTTCCCTGAGCGGGAGAGCCCGCGCCTCTTTCTGCTCCTCCTGGCGCGCCTCCTTCAATGCTTCCGCCTTGCGCAACCGGCGGCGTTGCTCCCAGAAATGCTCGAAATTCGTCGTCGCGGAGCGAAGGCGGAGAAACTGTTTCTCCGAAAGAATATCCTTGAGCTGCTTCTCCTCGGCAGCGTTAGCCAGCGACATCAGCATGTTCTGTTCCAGGTAATCGCCCCAGTACCGCTGAATCTCCTCGAGGTGATCCGTCGCCGATTGCTTCACGATGGGGAAAAGCTCCTCGCGTTGTGCCGGGGTCAGGCGGAGGTAGTTGTCCAGGGAGGCGATGGCCATGAAGGAAAAGGCGTCGATGCGGGCCTGTTTCCGCTGAGCCACCACCATCTCGTAGGTTTCCACCTGTTCGTCGGAGAGAATGTTTTCCAGAGACTCCGTCCAGAGGGACTCGGCTTCGCCCTCGCGGTCCGATCCGCGCCCGCCAAAATTCACGTTGCCGATGTTCGAGAGGATCTCCTTGGCTGTGTCCGGATCGGCCCCATTCACTCGCGAACGAAAATACCGCTCCGCCTGCTCGTTCCATCGCCGCATGGAACGCTCCGCAGCTCCCTTGGCCGCCAGGATAAGACGATCCCGCTGTTCCTTTTCCAGTTCGCAGAGCCGGGTGATGTCGTCGATGACGATGTGCATGAAATCCAGGCGATTCTTTCGCTCCTCCTCGGCGAGTTTCATGATGTGCCGGGAAATCTGCTCTCCGATCGGAGCGGCTTCGGCCGCATTCTGCCCGGGTTCACCGCCCTCATCCAGGACCTGCCCCGAAGCTTGGGGCACCATGGCCGAGAGAATGAGGAGGAACAGTGCCGGGGAAAACCCGGGTATGGTGAAAGCCTCTTTTCGCCTCATCGAATCTTTTCCAGTTGATTAAAATACGTATCCAATCCAGTGCGGAATTCTTCCGGTAGTTTGCGGCCGGTTTTGCCGGTGGTCTGATCGACGGACCGACGGGTGCCTCCACCCGGTTCGGACGTCCCACCCGGACCCACCCCGATGTCCGAGAGGGCGCTTCCGGTCCCGCTCGATGCCCCCATGCCGGGGGAGCCTCCGCCTCCGCCTCCGCCGCCCGAATTCGGGTTCTGGCGACGCGCCTGGAGCAGAAGTTCGATGACTTCGGTCTGCGCCGCAATCACCTCGGGTCCCGTCTCGGGCCGGGCCAGAATACCCCGCGCCTGCCGCATCACGTCCGAGACAAAATTGAGCAGTCGTATCTCGTTGCCGTGGTTCTGCTCGGCTTCCGGCAGATCGAGCACATCCAGAACCACCTCGTCGACACGTTGGCGCAAGTCGCCCTGCTCGATTTCGAGCGGCTTGGCGCGCTCGGCAAATTCTCCGGGAGACAGGGCCGGTCGGATGCCCTGCAGTTCCCTGGTCTCTTCCCGCAGGTCCATCTCGCCCCGGGCAATCCGCATCACTTCGAGCACGATCTCGGGCGGCAGACCCGGGCGATCTTCCGCTTCGCCCTCGCCCTGTTGCTCGCCCTGTGATGCCGACACCAGTTCCTCGGCCCATCGGTCCAGCGTGTCGGACCAGAACTCCGCCGCCGACAGGGAGCGACCATTCAGGTTGATCGCCGCCTCGTCACCCAGTCGCTGCAACTCGGTGACGACCTCGGTGCTCCGCATCTGGTCCAGGACATTCCGGTAGACGGGCTCCTGCTTGCGCTGGTAGTAGGCGTCGAGATCGTTCTTGATGGTGCGGACGCGCTCGCTTTCCTCCCGCTCCGCCCGGGCCGTCTCCACGGCCAAATCCTGGAGCAGCGCCGAGGTTCGCTCCCGGGAAAGGCCAAACCCATTTTCCAGGGTGGCGTTGAGTTGTTTGGCGATCTCCAGTTGGCGCCGGGATGCCGCTTTGAGCCGCTTCACGAAGGTGCTCGCCTCCAGGCTGGACAGGATTTGCTGCAACTCGTCGGTCACCTCGGCAAAACGTTCGAGCAGTTCCTTCTGCTCGACCACTGCCTGGAACAATTTCTCCTGGGCGGGTGACTCTGCCCGCGGCTGTTCTCCCTCCTCCATTCCGCCGCGGAGAATCGTCGTGGGCAGACCCAGTCGCCCCTGCCCCGATCCCGCGGCCTCGCTTCCCTCGGCTTCCTCCGGCCCGGCTTCGGCAAAACTCGATTCGTGGTCCGAGATCGATGGGGAAGCGGATGACGGCGGAGTCTCCCCGCCTTCCTTCTCGCCCGCGGCCTCCCGGATGGCCTCCTCGCCCGCGATGTTCCTCACCGAGGGCGCAGAGCCCCCTTCCCCGGGGTCCGTCGCCTCTTCCGCCTCCGGCTGTCTCTCTCCCGCAGAAGCACCAGCGGCGCGAGCCGATCGCTCCAGCAGTTCCGCAACCGAAGGCATCTTCTCCCCGGCGATCTCGTCCAGAGCGCGCATCATCTGGGCCCAGGTCTCAAGGCGATCGGCGTCGAATTCCTCATTCTTCGCGGCCTGCCGGATCAGCTCCCGTCCCGCTCCGGTGAGAGCGCCCAACCGCCTCGCATTGCTCGACTCCGCGGCCGCCTGGCGTTCCACCCTGCGCCGATTCTCAGGGCGGTCCATCTCCTCGGGGGTGAGCCCCTGCAACTGGCGGTTCATTTCGTGCAACTGCTGCTCACGCTCGTAAACTTCTCGCGCCCGTCGAAACCAACGGCCGAATTCCTCGGTGAGCCAGTTGGCGTGATCCGAGGGATCGAGTATCCGGACCACGAACACCGGTGAGTAGACCCGTCCCCGGTCCGGAAAGAAATCCTCGGCATAGGCCCGGATCTGGAGGGTCTGGGGCGCCACCCCGTTCCGCGCCGCCGAAAACGTTCCCTGTGTCAGGACCTCGCGGGCCTCGGCTCCGCCGGAGGCGACCATCTTGCTCCCCGTGCTCGCCTCGGACTCGCGGGAAGGGTCCCGCGCGCCCACCCACTCCAGCCCCACCTCGCGGAGTCCGAAATCGTCCCGAGCGCCAATCTCAAAGCGCACCACCTCGTCGACCAGGACAACCTCCTCGGCCGAGACCCGCTTGGCGAACAATTCAGGAGGGGTGTCCTCCACCGCATTGATGCGGAGTTCCCGGGGCGCCTTGGCCGAGAGGCCCAGGGAATCCTCCCAGGCGAAGACCCGGTTCGCCGATGCCTCGATCGGCTCGGGCGCGGTGCGGAAAGAGGTTCCCGAGGTCTCGATGGCGGCTCCGTCCATGGTGGCCCGCGAGAGGCGGCGCGAAGTCGTGCCGACGAAGCTGACCCTGGCTCCCTCGACGAGGTCGATACTGGCTCCCCGGATCGGAATGACGGGATCGTTGCGATACAACAGGTAATCGGGCAGCCGCACCACGGCTTTCAGTTCGGTCAACTCCGGACGGATCACGGGCTGGACCCGCACCTTCTCCCGGGCGTCGCCCACCCTCAGGACGAGAGCCGCATCGTCTTTCTGCGGGGGCAGATCGAAGGAGTAGGACCGATTTTCTTCGTCCTTCTCCGAACGCAGGGAGGTGCTTCCGGGAAGCCGGACCGTGGCGACTTCAGGTTCCCATTCGGTGGTTTCACGCAGCTGCGCCGACAGATCAAAACGCTCGGCGTAGGGCACGATGATCTCGCGGGCGACCGGCTCCAGTTGGGCGAAGGTGTAGCGCTCCACGAGCCGCCAGGGGGTGAGCCAGCGGGCCAGCGAACTCTGGGCCGCATTCGCCACCACCAGCGAGGCGATGACGGAGAACCCGACCGCTGCCGAGGTGAGGGCAAACCACTTCCGGTAGTGATTTTCCGGAACCGCGTCGGAAAAGTCGTGATCGCTGACCCGTTCCGCCACCTGTCGCATGGCCGCGGTGACGAGCACGGAGCGGCCCTTTTCGTCGCGGGCGAGTTCCACGATGCCCAGCAACTCATCGCCCAACTTGGGATACCGTCGGCGCAGCACCCGGGCGATCTGCTCGAGGGACCGTTTCTCCCAGACCCAGCGGTGGTAGCGCAGGGGGATGAGGACCGCCGGCACCGCGGCACCGAGCAGGAGAATCGATCCCCGGAGCCACACCGGGGTATCCGCGAACCGGTCGATGAGAAAGACGAGCAAAAAGGAGAAGGCGAGACCGGCGATCCCGGCCAGAGCGCCCTCCCCGATCTTCACCGACCAGAGGCGGCTCCGAAACTCCTCGAGCTTCCTCTGAAGCACTGGGGGGATGTCGAGAGAATCGGAGTCTTTCATGCCGCGATCTGCCTGAGACCCGGGGACGGTCCAGCGGGTAAGATAAACACAGAAAATTCGGGATTGCCAGCCGGGATCGAGGGTGCCCGACGGGCCGTTTCACGCCACGGCCGTTTCGTAAGCGTGAGCGACGCGAAGGAGATCGGCCTCGGCCAGGGACTTTCCCTGGAGCTGCAGACCCACCGGCAGGGCTTTTTTCCCCTTTTTGACCCGACCGCAGGGAACGCTGATCCCGCAGATCCCGGCGAGGTTGGCCGAGATCGTCAGGATGTCGGCCAGATACATGGAGAGCGGATCGCTGCATTTCTCTCCGATCCGGAAGGCCGGCTCCGGCGCCACGGGCGAAGCCAGCAGATCGACCTTCTCGAAGGCGCGGGTGAAATCCTGGCGAATCAGGGTGCGCACTTTCTGGGCCCTGAGGTAATGGGCGTCGTAATAGCCCGAACTGAGAACGTAGGTGCCGAGCAGGATGCGTCGTTTCACCTCGGGCCCGAGGCCCTCGGCGCGAGATTTTTTGTAGTGTCGGATCAGGGTGCCCTCGTCCCCATCACCTTCCTCAGCTTCGGCCCGATGTCCGTAGCGGACGCCGTCGAACCGCGACAGGTTGGCGGAGGCCTCGGCGGTGGCGATGATGTAGTAGGTGGCCACCGCATACTCGCTGTGCGGCAGCGATACCTCGACGCACTCGGCGCCGAGGGACTCGAGGACGGCGATGGCCTCGCGAACCTTCTTCTCCACGGCCGCGTCGATGCCCCCGCCGAAGTACTCCCGGGGCAGCCCGATCTTCATCCCGGCGATATCCCGGCCGATGGCCTCGGTGAAGTCGGGCACCGGTTCCCGAAGCGCGGTGGAGTCCCGCTCATCGGCCCCGGCAAGAAAATTCAGGAGCAGCGCGGCATCCGCCACGGTCTTGGTGACGGGCCCGATCTGATCGAGCGAAGAGGCGAAGGCGACCAGACCGTAGCGGGAAACCCGGCCGTAGGTGGGTTTGAGGCCGACCACTCCGCAGTGAGAGGCCGGCTGCCGGATCGAGCCCCCGGTGTCCGACCCCAGCGTGGCCACCGCTGTTCCCGCCGCCACCGCCGCCGCCGAGCCACCGGAAGAACCGCCCGGGATGCGGTCGAGATCGTGGGGATTCCGGCAGGGCCGGATCCCGGAATTCTCGTTCGACGATCCCATGGCGAACTCGTCCATGTTCATCCGGCCAAAGGGAATCGCCCCCGCCTCCCGGAGCCGACGGATCACGGTGGCGTCGTAGGGAGCCCGGTAGGTGCCCTCCAACATCTTCGAAGCACAGGAGCAGGGCTGGCCGGCGACATTGATGAGGTCCTTGATGCCGAGAGGAATCCCGCCCAGAGGCAGGTCGAGGTCGGCCCGCTTCGCCTCCTCCCGCGCCAGCTCCAAGTCGAACCCGAGATAGGCGCCGATCTCTGCGTCTTTCTCCTCGATGGCCGCCGCGAGGGACTCCACGGCTTCCACCGGGGTCAGTTCCCTGTCGAGGTAGGCCCTGCGTAGCTGCGAAATGCTGAGTTTTCCGGGATTCACGGGAACAAGTAATGGACCGGGCCGGGCATTGCGCAAGGGATCACTCGATGACTTTTGGCATCCGGATCTGGTCGTGGGCCGTCGCCGGAGCGTTGCCCAGCACCTCCGACCGGTCCAGCACCCGCGAGGGGTCCTCCTCGTCTTCGCGGTAGATATCGTAAACGGGAGCCGCATGCGCCGTCGGTTCGATCCCCTCGATATCCGCGCCGTCGAGCTTCTCCACGAATTCGAGAATCTGATCGAGTTGAGCGCCGTATTCGGCGGCCTCGGCCTCGCTCAGATCGATCCTGGCCAGATGGGCAATCTTCTTGATTTCCATGGTTCTCCTCCTGGCGGGCTACCTTCCCACGACCTGTCCCGAATCTTTCCACTTTTCGTGAAATTCCCGATAGATGGCGGGGGAAATCTCGGAGGGTTTGATCTCGCTTTTTCCGCCCCAAAACACGTTGGTGTAATCCACGGGGATACCGCAGTCGGCGAGATGCCGATCGATGGCCGCCTTGTGCTCGAGCACCCGTTCCTTTTCCGTGCCGTGCACAACGCCCATGATGTTGACGTTCCCAAAGCGGGGACCGCCCTCGCGCCAATAGGCATGCGTCATGATGTGATGCCTCCCGACCTCGCCCCCGGCCTCCTCCTGCCGGCCCTCCGGGACCTTCCAGTGGAAGAGGGCGTTGAATCGGGTGACCCGTTTGTTCCCGGACTGGCTCGGCTTGACGTGTTCCAGAAAGGTGGAAAATCGGCCGATGACCTCCTTCTCGTCGAGCTGGCTCGCCACTTCGAAGAAGGTATCGAGGTCCACACCGGCGATCCGGGCCCGTCCTTCCCACGGATTTTCGCAGATTTCCTCCGGCGTGAGTTCCTCCTTCATCGCGAGGAGCACTTCCCACTCCAGCGGGGTCAGTTCCACCGTGCGGGTGGTCTTCATCTCCGCCGGCTTATCCGACCGGGCCCCGGGCTCCATGGATTTCCTCCTCACGTGACCGACCCCGAGGGCGAAGATACCCTTCGCCGGCATGAGGACGAACTCCTCGGCTCCGCAGAGTCGCTGCAGAACCCCGGCGTGTTCTTCGAGCGATTCCCCCTGGGGCACCTTCAGGGTGGTCCAGAGTTTGAAATCGGCCCCCGAGATCTCCCGGTCGGTCGATCGCGTCACCACATGCCCGGAGAACGGGTCCTGGCGAAACATGAAATCGAAAATCTCATCGAGGTGATCGGGATTCACCTTCCAGGCGCAGAGGGCGCCATGCGCCAGTTTCGTGGCGAGAAGCGTCTGTCGCACCCGACGAATCACCCCGGCCTCGAGCATGGCGCGCGTTCGGTCCAGCACTACGGGGAGTTCGACCCCGGATTTCTCCGCGATGAACTGAAAGGGAAACCGCTGAAATCCATCGACGAGATCCTCCGAAATCTCGAGGATGCGGGAATTGACGGGATCGTCGTGTTCTACCGGAACCTGGGTGGCGCTGCTCATGACATTCTGGGGCTGGGACCCTAACCTACGCGAAGGGGCGGGCAAGAGGCACGGGAAACTTTCTCCGACTCGGCGCGGCGAAGAGAGTCCCGGACGAGCCTACCGGCGATGGGAATCGAACCCATACACCCGAGGGAACGGGATTTTGAATCCCGCGCGTCTACCAATTCCGCCACAC
>CAZLUZ010000107.1:0-17586 GCA_964562825.1 uncultured Akkermansia sp. | reverse complement strand
CACCGCCACCGACTGGCCCGCCCAGAGCGCGGCGCAAGCGAAGGCCGCAGCACCGGCCCACCACCTCAGGGGAGCCAACGTCTGCCCCGGATCGGCTTCTGGCCTGGGCGGTTCGTGGAGAAACTGGGGCACGGATCGGAGATCAGGGTTGGGATGCGGGGGCCGGGGCCAGCGAGGCGGCCTCGAGCCGGGAGACCGCTTCCGGCATGGTGCCGTGGTGCAGGCAGCGCAGGGCGTGCGCCCGATTTCTCACCGCGTGCAGGTAGGCGCTGCTGCCGATCGCACCCTCGACGGACCACGGTATGGAAAACTGGCGATAAGCGGTGGTGATCTCCTCCGTCTGGAGGCCCGGCACTCCTCGCAGGTAGTCGCAGATCATCAGCAAAAGCTGCCGGTCGTCGCGCGAGATCGTGTCGTCGCCAAGTTTCTCGAAGACGAGTTTCTGCAGCGGGAGATCCGGCTCTTCCTCGGTGAAAGCAAGGGCCACCTTGAAGTAGAGAGGCTTCATGTCGTCGGGAAGGTCCACGAGATTGGTTTGACGCTCGAGTTCTTCCAGATCGGCGCGCGCCTCCGCTTTTTTCCCCAGGATGGCGTCCATCCAGGCCTGGCGGCTGCGCTGTTCGATGTAGCGGCTGTGGTAGCGGTGATCGCGGCGATCCCATTGCTGCTCCAGCGCCTTTTGCAGGGCCTGATCGAGGTTGAGGCGGGCCTCCTCGAGATCACCGGAAATGAAGATATGGTATTCGGCGAAACGCTGGTGGAAATTGGATTGAAATTCCTTCCACAGGGAGTCCTCCCCGAGATACTGCCACTCGCCGGCACGCCTCGAGATGTAGATCGCCTCGCGGAGGGCTCTCTCCGCGTTGTGCGCATTGCCCGAGAAATGCGCGGCGAGGGCCTCGAGAAAACGGCACCGGATGTACTGGAGGCAGGTGTCGTTGTAGACCCCGCTTCGCTCGGAGAGGATCAATCGCGGCGGCAGGGAACCGGTCAGTTCGGGATCGGGCAATTGGATCAGCCGTTGCACCGCCTCCATCTCCTGGCGGATGCGTCCCGCTTCCTTGGCTCGATCCTCGCTCCGGTCGAGCTTCCAGGTTTCGAGATAGTAGAAGGCCTTCATCTGGTGAATGGCGGCGGCGAAGAGGTGGTCGCCGGGATCGATCTCCCGGTTTCTCAGCCTGGCGAAGCATCTCTCCAGCTTGCGCACCGCCTTGTCGAAATCGAGATCGGGATCCCGCTTGGAGTTGGCGTCCCAGTTTTCCGCGTAGAGCCGCACCTTGCTCTCGCCGCGCAGAGCGAAGATGAAGACGTCGAGCAGGGTATCCTCCACGTTGTTCAGCGACGCCTCCGCGTAGATGAGCGGCTCGATGCAGTCCTCCACCTCGCGGCGGCTGTAGTGGAGCCAGGCCTGATCCGCGTGGCAGAGAGCCAGCAGGCCGGAAAGAATCTCGCGATCGCCGCCCTCCCGCCCCGGGGCATCCTGATAGAGTTCCCTGGCTCGGCCGAAGGCGAACAGGGCGCGCTGGTAGTCGTTGCGCGAGTTGCGGAAAAGCGGGAGCCACGACCGGTGGAGGTTCTGAAAATCCAGGGTGTCCCACGGCGCATCGCGGGAGGGACTCAGGCTGGTCAGCAGATTGGCCACGAGGTGCCAGTCCGTCGCCGCGAGGGACTCCCGTTCCAGGATCTCGGAGATCAGTCCATACACCGTCTCCTGATCCAGATCGCGGCGGGCCAGTTCGTGGGCGAGACGCCAGGCGATGCTGTCATCTTCCCGCGCCAGCCAGTCCTTCAGGGTGAGGTAGAAATTCGAGGCGCCGTCGGATCGGAGCATGTGGGTCTTCAATTCGCCCAGGGGCGTGCCTCGACCTCGCTCGCGGTAGAACCGGAGACGCATCTCGGGGGTGAACCAGGGCGAGATATCGAACCACCACGACTGCCCGTCGAGCGCCGGTGCCAGGCTGATGAAGAGAGCCTGCGACGCTTGTCGTGGACTGCGGACCTGATCGTGGAAAAGGTAGATCCCCGCCGCCGCCGCGAGGACGGCTATCGTCGCCAGGCGCAGATACTGGAGGACCGGGGAGATTCGGGGAATCACCTCATAGACCGTCTCTACATGATCCTGGAGCCGCACCGTGGCCCCCTCGATGAGCCGCACCCGGAAGTGGCGGTTTTTCCGGTCGGCCACGTGTCGGGCGGCCGAACCCGACATGCGCACGGTGCCGGGATGGTCCGTGGCGGGCACCAGGTCGATCGTCTCGGCGGTGGAAGTGCCCTCGAGCAGACCGTCGCTTTTTTCGATGACGAGACCGTAGTGGGCGGCGCCCCGGCACTGTTCGCCGCTCAGTTTGCGGACCTCGATGAGAAAGCGCACGCTGTCCTGGACCCGATCGAAAGCGAACACTCGAGTTCGTTCCGCCTGTTCCGGGTCGATGCGGGTTTCCTGGCCGCGAAGCCGCTTGGCCACCCGTTCGATCTCCTGCTCGTAGGCGTTCAGCGTATCCAGACCGCTCACCGCGGCGAGCGCCGCCGGTTTCAGCTGGGTCTGTCCCTTGCCTTTCCGGGGCGGGCGCGGTTCCCGGCCAGGAGGGCAATACTCCCAGACCTCGACGTCTTCCACGATGCCCTGGAGATTCACCGACTTGTGCCGGTGCACGTGGCCGTCCGCCCCCTCGTCGACCAGCTCCTCCTGGAGGGTGGTTGCCACCGAGGGGGCGAGCAGAATCTGGTCGTCCTGAGACAGATCGTTGAGCCGGTGGACGCGATCCACGAAGTGACCCTGGAGGAGTCCCTCGGCGTTGCGCATGACCCGTCCGCTGTCGATGGAGATGTGGTATTTCACCACCGGCCAACCGTAGCCGTCGGGGGCGGGAATGCGGTCGCCCTCGTCGAGCACGGCGAGGGCGAATCGCCGCGCCGGATCGGGATCGTTGAAGGAGAGAAAACTGGAGTCGCCGGTCTGGTCGACGATGGCGCCCCCGAACTGCCGGGCCAGGGTGGCAACTTTCTCCCGAAAGGGTTTCAGGATCCTGCGGTCATAATTCTCCAGCCGGTCCTGCTGCGAGGACCCCATCAGCGGTTTCAGTGCGGTCGAGTGGACGATATCGACCACCGCGAGGGTGAGGCGCACGATCTCCCCTTCGCCGTCCCCCTCGAATTCGGGCTCCTTGGCCGCGCGCAACTGAAAAATCCGGGTTGATTTCTCCTCGTCGAGGAGGCGATGTCGGCCCAGAAAAAGAATCTCCAGATCGGAGAGATCCAGGTCAGTCAGGCTCACCGCGACCTCGTCCTCGATCTTGATCTCGTTGGGGCCTGCGCCGCCCGCGAGAGCCCGGGCATGGGAGACGCCGCGGAACTCGGACTGGTCGTCGAGCTGCGACCGGCAGGAGATGCCCACGTAGAAGCGCACCGGATCGTTGGTATCGGGCACCGTGACGCGGATACCGCCCTCCCCGGGATTGAGGATGGCGTGGGCGATGTTGACCACCGTCTGGGGGTCCCCGGTTTCCACGACAAAGGGGCTGACCTTGTTGGAGAGAATGGCGCGGTTGTCGTTGCAGAATTTCTGCAGCCGGCTGGCCACGGGCCGCACGATGCGTTGAAAGTAGGCGTCGGACTGCTGGGTTCCCTCGCTCAGCGATTTTTTCAGCCGATCGGCATCGGCGATATCGACCACGATGACGATCGTCTTTTCTTCGTTTCTCATTCCCGCAATCAGAGACGTTTGGGCAGGGTAAGGCGTTAATCGCGCAATTGCACGGGGATGTCGTCGAGAGTCGGGTGGAAAAGGGGAGGCGGTGGAATCGACCTGGGATTCGGCGAGTCCGGTTGACCTCGGCCCCGGCGGGCCTCTATGGTTGGGCTATGACCGTCCGATCCGCCCACGGAATCGCCCGCATCTCCTGCCTGGCGGGGGCGTTCTGCTGGCTGTTTCCCTGGGCGATGCGACACTTCGATCTGACGGAGCGGGGCGTGCACGGCGATCTCATCTTTATCGCCTGGATCAGTGGGATCGCTTTCGTCGTGGAGTCGATCCGCCCCCCGAAAGGGCTCCGCACCGTCCGCGTTGCGGCGGCGGTGCTGATCGCGGTGGTGGTGGGGGCAAACCTTCCGGCTCTCCTCTCCCGGGCTTTCAGTTCCGGCGCCTCAGCGGTCGACCGCTACCTGATCGGCGGAGCGTTTTACCATCTGCTCTGGTATGCCATGGCGGCGGCAGCGGCGACGGGGCTGGGCTTCGCGGGCGCACGCGCCGGGGCGAAAGAAGGAGCAGAGGCACCGCCGGATGCCGCGTCGGACTGATCCGTCATGCTCGTCCTGCCGCGGCGGGTTTGTGGCATATTGGTCGACGCCATTGCGCGGCGTGATATCCTGTCGCATGACTCGTCATTTTCCTCTCCGCCAAGCTCTGGCGCTCGCCATCCTGACGCTGATCCAACCCGCCTGGTCCGAGCCAGCGGGGCAACGCTCGAACACTGACGCATCCCTTCGGGACAAGGCCGTCCGGCTCGAGGACTCGTGGCGAGGTGACCGCCTCTGGATCGGGCCCGACTGGTATGCGGGTCCGCTGCAGGACTGGCGGGTCACTGCCGACGGCCTCGCCGCCACCCCTCGCGGGTCGGAGCGTCGTTTTGTGCACTGTGTTTCTGCTGGAATCGGCGAGCCGGAGGCCGGGTTCGAGATCGGGGTTGAGCTCTTCCTCGATCGGACCGAGGCGAAGCCCAGGGTCCCGGCCGCCGGAATCGCGCTGGCCACCCGGGGAAGGCCCGACCATCTCCTCCACGCGGCGGTGTATCCGGATCGTTTTCTTCCGGCCGGGATCACTCATGGCGGCAGGCTGATTCTGGGAGAGAAAATCTCGCGCGAGAAGCTGCCCACAGGAGAACCGGTACGCCTCACCGTGACCGCGCGGCCCGACGGGGGAAGCGTGCGCCTCGTCCTGCAGGCGGCGAATGCGGAGGGGACGGCTCTGGCCCAGCTGGTGGATAGCCTGGAACCGGAGGCTCTGGTGGGCGCATTCAGTGTTTTCGTCTCGAGCACCCGGAGGCGCGATCTCGACGATCTCGATCCGGAGCGCTTCGCGCTGTTCCGCGATTTTTTCGCCGACGGCCCCGGCTTGGTTGCTCACCCGGAGAATCGTTTCGGTCCGATTCTCTGGTCGCAATACACCTATGCGAACGGTCTTCTTCGGGTCCAGGCGCAGTTGCCGCCGGTGGAGCCCGAGGATTCCCAGGTGGTCGGACTCGAGATCCGCGAACCCGGAGGCACCTGGCGACAAGTTGCCACCGGACAGATCGAGCCCGTTTCCTCCACGGCTCTCCTCGAGGTAGCCGATTGGGATTCCGCGGAGACCGTGCCCTATCGCATCCGCTACCAATGGCAGGAAAAGAGCCATTTCTGGCATGGTGAAATCCGCCGGGAACCCTCTTCCGACCAGCCGTGGAAGCTGGGTCTGTTCTCCTGCGACAACGGCACCCTGTTTCCGCTCGCCGAACTCATCGACGAAGTGCGCGAGCGCGATCCCGACATGCTCTTTTTCGCGGGCGACCAATTTTACGAGGGTTTCGGAGGGTTCGTCTTCACCCGGGATCCGATCGAGATCGCCCGTCTCGACTACCTGCGGAAATGGTATCTTTTCGGGTGGACGAACCGGCACCTGCTCAAGGACCGGCCTTCTGTGATCATTCCCGACGATCACGACGTCTTCCAGGGCAATCTCTGGGGTCAAGGCGGCCGCGAGCTTCCCGAGATGAAAAAGCCCCGCCCGATCCGGGTCAAATTCGCCCTGGGCGGCTATGCCATGGAGCCCGACTGGGTGCATCTGGCGGAGCGCTCCCAGACAGGACACCTGCCCGATCCCTACGATCCCTCGCCGGTGGAGCAGGGTATCGGCGTCTATTACACCGGGTTCACCTTCGGCGGCGTGAGCTTCGCGGTCCTCGAGGATCGCAAATTCAAGACGGGCGCGGCCAGCCGGGAGAGCAAAGAAGACGACCCGATCCTGCTCGGCGAGCGGCAGATCGATTTCCTCGAAGCGTGGGCGCAGGACTGGAGCGGGGGAGCCCGGCTGAAGTGCGTGCTCTCGCAGACCATCTTCGCCCAGCCGGTGACCCATGCCGGAAGCGAACTGAGGCGCTCGAAGCAGACGAGGGACAGCAACGCCTGGCCCGAGCAAGGCCGCAATCGGGCGGTTGCAGCGATCCGCAAGGCTTCGGCTTTCAGTCTTCACGGTGACCAGCACCTGCCCCTGCAACTCCGGCACGGCATCGCCGGTTGGGAAGACGCCGGCGTCGCTTTCATGGGGCCGGCCACGGTGGCCGGGTTTCCCCGCGCCTGGTGGCCGGATCGAGACCCCGCTCCCGGAGGCCCCGACGGCAGCGCCTGGATCGGGCGCTTCCGCGACGACTTCGGGCATCCCATCACGGTGGATGCCGTGGCCAATCCGACCAAGCCCGAAACCTGGCCTTCCCCGACCGAGGACCCGATCGGTCTGGCCATGGAGAAGGCCTCGGGCTACGCCATCGTCGAGTTCGATCCGTTGGAGCGCACCATGACGACGCACTGCTACCCCCTGCCGTTTCCGGTCGCCGCCGATCGCCTTGAGAATGGCGAATATCGAGGATGGCCCCTCGCGTTTTCCATCGAAGACAACGACGGACGCGAGCCGACGGCGCATCTGCCGGAACAGACCTTCGACGTGGACGACCCGGTCGTCGGAGTGTATCACGCCGCTACCGGAGAATTGGTCTACGCTCGGCGAATCCGCGGCCGGAACTTCGCTCCGCCGGTTTTTGCGCCGGGCGAATACGAAATCCGCTGGGGCGAAGACCGCCCCGAAACCCGTCTGGGCGTCTTCGAGGTCGAACAGCCTTGAGCGCCCATCCTCGGAGGCTGGTTCAGGCCAATCGGGCCGGAGCGGAAAGGCCGGGAACGGACCTATCAGTTGCCCAGTTGAATCCGGCAGCGCAGGAAACACTTCGAGTTGGTCTCGTCGATCGGTAGAGTCAATCGGTAGGTGACCGATTCGAACTCGGCATCGATCGAAACGGGAGGGGATGACGAGATGTCTTCGGTCGACCAACCTCCCAGGTCCGTGCTTTTCTCAACAACATACGTCAGGCCGCGCGCTGCGGCGTCCTTGCGCTGAGTGACTACCAGGTTGAGATACTTCTGTGAAGCCTCTTCGGTGATGGTCTGCACCGCCGGATTCGTCGTGCCGCCGGTGGGGCTGCCACCCGTCGCATACTCGATCAGGTTGGGAACGCCATCGCCGTCGCTATCCGCCTCAGGATCGGAGTAGGAAGTATAACTTTCGATCCAGTTGCTATAGAAGTTGGCTGGCGTGTCCTGGTAGGTGATCGCCTGGTCGTTGAACGTCTGGATCGCCCCGTCGCCGGCGATGAGTCGGAGCTTGTAGTCACCAAATGCCGGGAAGGTGATGGTGTTTCCCGTGATCCCGAGACCGTCGCCCCCCAAATCCTCCCAGCGGGTGGTCACGGGACCCGGAACACCATCGTCGGTGACGGCCGGGGTCAGGGTAAACGGCGATTCGGTCGTAGTGATGGTCGGCTGGACGGTCACCACCGGGCCGATGTTCTGTCCGGCGAGATTCGATATCTCCGCTTCCGTAAGCGCCCGGCTGTAGAGCAGGAAGTCATCGACAGCTCCCGAGAAGTGATGATCGCTAGTCGCGTTTCCATCGTGCATTTTGGTGGACCCGTCCCGGGCGCCGATGGCGATGTTATCGGTGTGTTGATTGATTGTCGCCCCGTCTCCAGAGGCGACCCAGGCACCGTTGTGGTACATTTTGAAGGCGGTGGTCGAGGCGCCGGAAGAGGGGGCGTCCAGCACGAAAGCGACATGTTGCCACGCAGTTGAACTCACGTCTTGCTGAAGCCAGGTCTGATTCCAGTTGTTCTCGTTGTTGTTCCAGCCCCCGACATAGAGCGTGGACCCTTCCAGGTAGATGTTCATTCCCCGGGTCGTGCCGCCCTCCTCGTAGAGCAACTGCCGACCGGATAGGGTATCGGGTTTGAACCAGAGTGCGACCGTGCGCTTCTGGTGGGAGCCGAGATTGATGGAGTTCGAGTCAGCCAGGCTGACCCGATCGTTGGTGCCGTCGAACCCGAGGGCGGTTCCCCTGACCCCGGCGACCGCCCAGGTGGGGCTGCCTGTCAGGGTGCCGTTGTTGATCTCGATGCCGGGGAAAGAATCTGCCGCGATGGAACCACCCGTCTCATCGAACTTGAGATGGACCACCCCGGAAGAGGTGGGCGGAACTCCAGGACTGGAATCCGTGGCGCCGACTTCCACGGTCAGGGTCAAGCGACTCGTTGCCTCCGGATCCGAGACCGCGAGTTCCAGAACATAGGTTCCATCCTGGTCAAACGTGACTGCCGTGTCGGGGGCGGTGGCGTCCTCGAAGGAAGCCACTCCGGGGCCGGAAAGGCGGCTCCACGCATAATCCAGGGAGGCGGGAGCGGTGCGGTCATCGAGTGCCGAGGTTTCCAGGATCAAGCCCACTTCTCCGGGCACGCGGATGTCGTCGGAGGTCGGGCTGTCCAGGGTCAGGATGGGAGGTTGATTGGGGAGCGGGGCGCCGAGGAGGGAGAGGTCGTCAATGTTCCACCCCGAGTAGGTCACGGAACCGTCGGTCGTTCCCAGATAGAACCGGAGGCGCAGGTTTTGGATATTGTCGGCGGAGGCGGGGAGGGCATAGGTCTGCTCCGACCAGCTGCTTTCGTTGATCGTGGTGGAAGGATTCGACCAGAGCGAAGTCCACTGGCCGCCGCCATCGGTGGAATACTCGATCCCCGCGAAATCCCATTGGTTGTTCTCGATACCCAGCCAGCGCCGGAAGGTGAAGGTGAGGTCGGCGTAACCGAGTGTGGAAATATCGGGGCTGGTCGCGTGACGGCGGTCATTGATGTTGTTGGTGTACTGTCCCGCCAGGTTGTATCCGATGACGTTGTCGCCGGTGTATCCGCCGGAGGGATCGCCACCCGTCCCCTGGGGTTGTCCCCACGCCCAGCCCGTCTCGAAGGACCAACCGGGGTCCGTGTCGTTGGTCTGCGTCCAGAGGGGAACCAGGAGTTTGAAGGTGCCCAGTTCGCCCGAAGGACTCTGGTTGCCACCGGTGTCAGCGACCTGTCCGCTCTGCAGGGTGATGGTGTAGGTCCCCGAGTCGGCCAGAGTCCAGGTGGTGGATGGTGGAACGATCCGATAGGTCGCCACGCGGGGCGAGCCGTCGGAGTTGACATCGACGCCGACGAAGGTGGCGATCTGCTGATACCCGTTGGGCCCGGTCACGCGGATGTCGTTGGTGCCCAGCGTCGAGACGTCGACGGCGTTGGCATCGGTGTAGGAGACCTCGAATCGGAAATCCGCATCTCCGACGAGCGGATTCTGCAAACCGGTCAGGGTGGCGCTGGGGGCCTCACCATCGCTCTCGAAGGTCCCCAGGATGCCGGCACTCACGAAGATATTGTTGTCGTCCTCTACCTCGGATTCCCTCAGGCGGACGGAATAGATTCCACCGTCGGCCGAGTCCCAGGTGCCCCCGGGAGCAGAGATCTGGTAGGTGGCGGTGATGGGGGAGGCATCGCCAGATAATGGCGTCGTCGAGAGCAAAATGGCGGGGATAGTCCCTCCGGAGGGGGTGCCGACCTCGACATCGCTGTCGCCGAGCGAAGCCCGGAGAATACGCGTCGCCGGCGACGCTGTAGAGACCTGGTACGTGATGGCGAAGGTGTGGATCGATGTTCCCAGGGTGGTGTCATCGATAGAGGAAAGGACGGCGGTCGGGGGTGGCGTCAGCCCTCCTGAATCGATGATGGTGCCGGTGAAAGAGTATTGACCGATACTGGAGTAATCCGTGTACCCGGTTCCCAGGGGGTCACCTTTGCCCACGCCCTGGATGGAGAGATAGTAGGCGCCCGCCGTGGCCGGGTAGCTGAGGGAGGCATTCAGCGCATCGACGGGATTGGAAGTGGCGACCACATTCCCTGCGCTGTCCAGGAGATCGGCCCGAATATCCAGATTCGGCTCATCCGGATCGGGTTCGATGTTGAAGGAGATCGTCCCCGCACCGGTGGTGAACACATAGATATCGATGTCTGCCGTTCGCTCGATGATCCCCGAACCGGAAGCGTTTGTCCCCGCGGTGATATTCATCGGGGAGGCGGTCCCGATGTTGTCGCCCGCCTGGTCGTCGCGATATCCGGAAGCAGCGTTGGCTCCCCGGAGATGCGAGGCGATGATGGCGAGATCGTCCTCGGTGTTGCTGGCGTTCAGGTATTCCCCCTTGCTCCAGTGGGCGATCGTCTTGGAAAAAACCGCACCCATGATGGGGCCCCAACCCGTCGTGCCGCTTCCGTGGCCGCCATAGTATTCCTCGCTCGGGGACGTCCGACCGTCGTGACGCAAGCCCAGGGTATGGCCGATCTCGTGGGAGGCGGTTTCGGGTGCACTCTTGTTTCCCAGATTGAAGACCCAGCAAGGGTTGTCCGCGTTGTTGTCGAAGGAAAACAGGTAGGCCACTCCCCCGGACCCTGGCGCGGCCGTGTTCGTGGAGGTGAAGATGACGCGGAGTCGCTCCCGGGGCGCTACCGCATCGAACACCGATTCCTGGTTGGTCACGGTGACATTCCAGGGAGAAAAGTCCTCCGCTACCCATCGGCAGATGTCGGCGATCTTCGCATCGCTGAAATTGGGTGAAACCGCATTGATCTCATTTCCCCCATTCCATGGGGTGGCATTGTTGTTTCCGGGATTTACGACCTGCCCGTCGAAGTCGAGGTAGATCACGGTAGGCGCGCCGGGTTTGCTGTTGAATGGAGCCGGGGCATTGGCGATGGCCGATGCTTTCTCCTGGAAAGTTGATTTGTCCCAATCGTCGGCCAGAGGGATTCCCATACACAGGATCTCGTGCCCCGTTGCCTTTCGGATGATGGGGGCTGCCGTGGTGCCGCGGAAGAGAAATGACCGGTTGATCTGCTGGCGATTCTGAAGGAAGCCCTCAATGCGGGTTTCCCCGTCTCGTTCGGTGAAATCGATGGTGCCGATGAACCCTTCGTTCTTGAGCATCACCGTGTTGCCGTTTCTTCCCTGGGTATTGGAGATGATTTCGATGGAGGCGTGATCGGGGAAATCCTGCCGGGGAAGTAAGATGAAATCGCCCGGTTCGCCCTCCCGGATCTGCGAGGTCAATTTCTGTCCCTCCACCGGTGTCAGGGAGAGGTGCCCGCCTTTCCCGGCGGAGTTCCCCATGCGATCGGTCAATTTCCTCTCCGGGGACTCGGTGGCCGTCACCAGAGTGTACGGAGCCGCCGGTGAGGCGAGGGGATCAGTTGCCGGTTGCCCGGCCCCGCGGGCCATCCGTCCCTGAGGCGCTGCCGAAGCTGCGGGTTCACCTCCCCTCTCCCGGAGAAGCAACAAGGAACCGAAGATGAGAATTCCAACGGAGAGAAGGAGAGGGAGTGCGGCTTTTATGGCGGGAGGGGTGGCGGGCGGTGGAAATCAAATCTCTACTAACCCACAGAATGGCTGAAAGTCAAGGTTTCCGATGCAGGGTGGCGTGTTTTGGGAGAATCCATTGAAGATCGTTTCGTCGCTATGTTTTTTTGGGTTTATGTCCCCCGTCGCGTTTCGCGGCGGCAGATCGAACTGACGTCCGGCTTTCTTCCCCCTCACTCGCTTTTTCATCATGAGCAAAAACATCCTACTCGGTATGGCAGGCCTCCTCTTGTGGAACTCGGCGGCCTTTGCGGAAAGGGAAAGCGCACCGGGGCAAACCAGCATCGACGCGACGAGAAAGGATACGTCCGCGATCGACAAAAACGCGGCGAACGGCCTGTCGTGGTGGCACGAGATGTTTTCGCTCGCCTTCGACGGGCATGGGAACTTTGTCGCGCCGCATCTCGATACCCTGAACGCCCGGGTCGCCAGCGTGGGGGCGGTCGGTTTTTACGGGATCTGGGATGCGGACCTGAATCGCGACATGCCGTGGATGCGGGGCAACGAAAAGGCCTTCGCCAACCATCCGGAGATCAAGCGGCTCGTCTACATCGAGGGCGCGGGTGAGACAAAGGTGCTGGCCCGTGTTGCCGCGGATGGCCGGGTGCTCTTCACCGAGGGCGTGTTGAGTGGGCTCGACGATCCGCAACGGCTTCAGTATGTGGACCAGCGGATCCGGCCCGGGGGGCGCACCGTCTGGCTGGGAACCTGGCAATTCCTCCAGGGGCGCGAGTTCCGCACCGCTCTCGGCCAGCCGTTGCCGACGGCCGCCGATCTGGGATTGCCACCGTTCACCCATCCGCTGACCGGCGCGGTGATCACGGACGAGGCCGAGTTCTGGCGCACCCGCTCGGCCCGGCCGCTGCTCGGTCCCACGCACCACGGGCTGCGGAGCTATCGCGCAATCCCTGACGAGCTCGCCAGTCGGCTCGAACTCGCCGGGCTCACCCAGCGCGACGAGCAGGAGAGATGGCTCGTGCGATCCGGCGAGGCGATGCTCTACGACGGTGCGTTCGCCCGCTACCAGACCGCCAATTTCCGTCGGGTCGTGGAAACGCTCGCCCCGGACATGGTGCACTACGACGACTGGGACCTGCGCTCGCCGACGCTTCTGAACGCCAGGGCCGACATCCACCTCGCCGCGTTTCGACGCTTTGTCAGGGAGCACTTTGACGACGAACAAAGCCGCCGACTTTTCGGCGTGGATAAAGCGGGTATCGACGAGTTCGACGTCTTTCACTACCTGCTCAACCCGCCTTGGCGTGGCGAATACGACGGACGGGGATCGACTCCGGACGGCCCCGCCTGGATGGCCGCGACCGACCCGCGCTGGCTCGCCGACGAGGTCTGGCGCACCTTTCAGATCGCCTGTGTCGAGGACCGGCTCGCCGCCATGCGGGAAATCTACCGGACAAATCGGGCGACGGCCCGGGAGATGGGCCGCGACGTGCCCATGGTGGCGAACATCATCCCCACGCTCAGCGCGGCCTTTCTCCAGCGCGACTGCGTCGACATGGCGAACTTCGAATGGCCGAACTTCAAGACGTATGGAGCCTTGCCCCGCCCCTTCGGCCACTACCCGGATGCCCGGCTCGGACTCGGCCCGCGCATGGCGGCCAAAATCGGCACGACGGGTCACGCCATGGTCGATCCTTACGTCGAGGTGCAGCACAGCGGCTGGGACGGCGCCGGATTCACCCGGCGACACGGCGAGACACTGCACGAGGTAATCGCCTTTGATCTGCTCGCCAATCGGGGTATCCCTGCCTTCGCCCTGACCTACGACGGCGGTTTCTCGCCCGGCTCGGTGCATTCCGCCTCTCGGATTCACCAATTCATCAACGAGGCGTCGCCCGTGTTGTCGCGGCGCGAGTTCATCGCCGACATCGGACTCGCCGTCAGCTCGTGGAGCCAGCTCGCCGCCCAGACGCCTTTCGGTGGTTGGAATCACGAGGTCTCGAAACGTCACCTCGCCGAGTTCGTGGGCTGGGCGCAGCATCTCATGACGGCACGCGACTTCCCCCAGTGGGACCTGGTGCCCTTCGACCACGTCACCGGCACCGACCTGGAGCGGTTCCGGCTCGTCATCCTGCCCAGCGTTCTTGTCGTCACCGCCGATCAGCGGTCCGTGTTGAAAGGCTACCTCGCACAGGGCGGGCGACTTCTCGTCACGGGCGAGACCGGAACCTTCGGCGGTCCCCGGGATCGGCTTCTTCCCCAGGCCCAGTCCGTGGTCGATGCGCTCGCGGTCGAGTTCCCGGACCAGGTCGTGGTGGTGGAAGGCAAGCCCGGTGTCGCTTTTCATCTCGATCCCTCGAAGGCTGAGCCTCTCCGGACTCTTCGCCAGCGGGCCTCGATGCATCGCCCCGTCCTCACCGCAGCCAGCGCTCCCGAACAGGTGGCCCTCTACCTGAGCCGCCATCGCGATCGACCCGGCGAAATCACGGTGGACCTCGTCAACCATGACTACGACCTCGACTCGGACAAGCTCACGCCGGTCACCGCCGGTGATTTCACGATCACCCTGGATCTGCCCGACGTAGATTGGCGAATCGAATCCCTGTCCTACGACCCATCGGCCCCGAATCGGCTCGCCCGGGCGCCTCTTGCACCCGAGGCCTTATCCCGCAGCGATGAGGGCCTCGAGATCCAGGTCCCACCTTATACCCATTACCGGATCCTCCGCCTTACCCCGCCATGAATCTGTCACGTTCTGCCGCGACGACGACCCTTCGCCTTTGATGAGGGAGGCGGTTCTCTCCTTTCTGCTCGTCCTCGTGCTGCCCGGTTTTCTGTGCTGCTCTGCTCCGGAGGCAAGCGCGATCCCCCGCGCCGAGTCGCCCAGCGCCTTGACTTTGTGGCAAATTACCACAACCTTGTTTCCATGAGCAAATCCATCCGTGTCAGCGACGAACTGGCCGAACACGCCGAGACGGCGGCGGCGGTGTCGCATCGTTCGCCGCCCCAGCAGATCGAACATTGGGCGCAGATCGGGCGGGTCATGGAGTCGGCGCTGTCCTACGAGGTGAATGCGGCGGTCAAAAAGGTGGGTCGCAAGGAACTCGACGCGGTGCTCCATCGGGTCGGAACAAGCCAGGGCAAGGAGCGCGCCCAAGAGGTCATCCGCCGCACCTCCGGGGAGATGGTTTCCTCGGACGGATAGGCTGAGATGGCGGCGCCTCTGCTCGTCATGCTCGGGGGACCGAATGGAGCGGGGAAGTCGACCTTTCACGAGGTTTTTTTGCGCGATCTCGGATTGCCCTTTCTCGATGCCGACACACTCGCCCGCGAGACAGGCATCGATGCCTACGAAGCGGCTCAGACCATCGCCAGGATCCGGGACGGATGCATCGCACGGAGGGAGAGTTTCATCACCGAGACCGTCCTTTCCGATCCGGTGAGGGAAAAGGTAGAGGTGCTCTGGCGTGCCGCCGTGTCGGGATACGACGTGACCCTGATCTACATCGGTCTGAAGAGCAGCGAGCTTTCCGCAGAGCGGGTGCGGGCCCGCGTCTTGGCCGGTGGTCACGATGTGCCAGAGGAGAAACTGGCAAATCGTTACCTGCGCTCTCTCGACAACCTGGAGTGGGCGATCGTGCGGCTGCCGCGAGTCCTTGTCTACGACAACAGTTCATTCGCTTCGCCCTTCCGCTTGCTTGGAGAGTTCCGCCATGGTGAATGTGTGCAGCGCGGGGAGGGGGATGTTCCCGGGTGGGCGCAGCGGTTTCTCGGATGACGTTTTCGGGCAGCCTCTGGCACGGGCGATTTCTGGAAGCTGCGCCAGTTGACGCCCTGAAGGCTGCGACGGGATTGTTTGCCCGAATGAGCGGCAGTTGGCGCTCTTTGCACTCAGACCTCACGATTCTCGTTCCCTTGCTGCGCGGGGTGCCCACCGTCAGCCGAACAAGCGCAACGAGGCCGCGGATCGAACTTTTTGAATCACTTGGCACCGCTTTGGCTTATCGTGACACCATGGGTTTCCTCAAGCACTTTGCGAGAACGCTGATTCATATCGCGGCCATCTTATTGGCCATTCTCCTGATCATTGTCATCACGGTGAAGTTGAACCTATCGGCCTACGTGATTCTCATCGGCATCGTCGGGGTAATCGGTTTCTATATCTACTGGTCAGGTCCCCGGCATGCCTACTGGGCCCCTGCCGCCAAGCGAATCGTCGCCCTGAAATGGACTTCGGGTGATGGCCAGAAGATGGAAACCGTGGTTGAGAAAGCGATCGTGCAATTCGGGGTTCATGGACGATCGGAAGCGCTGCGGGTCTCCGCCTATCCCGTCGGTTCGGAGCGACTTTTGTGGCGGAAAGTGGTGGGGGACAATGCCACCTTCCTGGGGAGGCATGGCATCGGGATCTGGTTTCATATCGCCGACCGGTTTCACGCCCGTCGGGACGGCCTCGTCTGCCTGGACATCGAGTCGGGAAAGTGGCTCTACCACGTTCCGAAGTCCGAAATCCAATCGATCAGTCCCGGCCCGGAGAAGGGAATCTACTCGATCGAGGACGACGAGGAAAACGAGATCGGAACGATTGACCTCGCCAATGAAGAGGCCAATCTGCCGTCGTAGGGCTACGGAAAACTCAACCGACCTCCTGAGATGTGTGGGCAAACGGAACCGCAAGAGGGGTTGGGGAAGAAACGCCCCGTATGGTGAAGCAAGAGCGGGATGATTCGGGTATGGCTTCGCGCTCGAATAGGTCCCTGGCGCAGGCGCGTGGCGAAGCAAAATCTGCCGATCAGGTTGCCCAGAGAATTGGGACGGCTCCGCGCCGATTGGGCCGCTCAACGTAGCAGCATAAATGTCGACAAGGGTAGCGAAACAATCCGCGGATCATCGACAGAACCCCGATTATCCTGGGTGATCAGAACTCCGAAAGGAGCATTATTGACCGACTTCTCGATGAACGAGCGCAGACCCAGGGTGTCTCGGAGGGGATCGATTCGTCGCTGGTATTTGATCTCCACCGGAATTCGTTGTGCTCCTAAAGTCAGGATGCAATCGACCTCGCGATCCGAACCTCTCTCGGGAAAATGCGCCAGATCAAGCCCGTGAATTGTCGAGGCCACGGACCCGAAGATACTCTCCGCGAGGTGGCCCGCCAGCGTGGTCAATTCGGGACTCAGAGCGAGTTCGTCGGGGTCTAGAGGAATGTGTTCCTGCAACCAACTGGAACGCAACCCGTGGTCGACCAGGCAAAGTTTCTGGCTACCCCTTTGCCGTTTCAATCGGATCTCCAGAGGAGGAATCAAACGCAAGAGGAGGGTGTCTCCGAGAAACTTCAGGTATTGGGTGACGCGCTGCACTCCTACGTTTCCGCCGAGGGTCCGCCGGATTTCGTCCGCGAGGGTGGATACGGCCGGGGCTTGGCCCGCATAACGGCAGCACAGACGGAATAGCTCTTCGAGCAGTTGCGGGTCTCGCTTTCGGCCCCGATCTCCGACCCGGAGGTCATGTTGGATTACCCGTTTGATCACCGTCTCGTTGAGTTGATCCGCAATCAAGGACCACTCGATGTCCCTGCGCTGATGGACCATAGGGTATCCCCCGCGGTCCGAAAATGCCCGAAAGGCTTCCCGCCGGAAGTCGGAGTATTCCGCGCCATATTCGCGAAGTCCGATCCAGAATTTCTTTTGAAGGAGCGGACCGAGCCCATTTTCCCCCAAATAGGGAGCAGGCGAAGGCAGTTCACGCAGAGCGCCAATCTCGGTTAGTGAAAGAACGCCGGCTTCGATGGTATTGACACGGCCTGCCAGACTATCTCGCCCCATCTCGATTTGGAGTGCGGACGACCCCGTGACGATCACCTTGACCGATGCGTTATCGACCAACGATTTCAATTGCGCGTCCCATCCAGACAGATTCTGGACTTCGTCGAAGAACAGATAAGCCTTGGCCTTTTCGGAAGCCATTTTGTTGAACCGAGACCCCGTGATTCTTCGCTCGAACCATTCCGAAATCGCGATGATCGGTTCCGAAACGTTTTTGATCGACTCCAACTCGTCGAATTGAACGCGGAGAATCGCCTTTGCCGGCACACCCTCATCGAGCAAATCCTGGATCATC
>CAZLUZ010000106.1:0-17781 GCA_964562825.1 uncultured Akkermansia sp. | reverse complement strand
AGGCCCCCATTCCCCTCTACGGATCAGCCTGGTGGATGTGCCGAACAAGAAATCGCTGGGCGGCTGCTCCTACCACGTGAGCCATCCGGGTGGTCGCTTCTACGACACGTTTCCGGTCAATGCCCGAGAGGCGGAGTCGCGCCGGGTTTCGCGTTTCGCCGATCAGGGGCACCAGCCGGGAGTCATCGAGACCGCTCCAGGGGCGATGTTGCTGTCTCGGGCGGAATTCCATCGCATGGAGGTGGAAGACCAGGTGGTGGGCGTTCCGCCGGAAGATCCGGAGCGCGTCTTTCCCTATACCCTGGACCTACGGGCGGGTTAGGGGAGAATCCCCGGGCATCTTCGAGGAGCGCCCCTGCCGTCGCATCCACCTGACTCCGGTGACGGCGCAGTCCGTTTTGTGTTTTCCCTTTCACCGGTTGGGAAAAGAAGCCTTTGAGACGATGATGATTTGCCCCCATATCTTATCGTGATGCTGATCTCGAAGAAGACGGGGAGCCCGGAAGGGGCGAAAGACAGGACCTTCCCTCCCTACACACCGGAAAAGGGGACCCGGGATGAAGCCATCTCCGAGGGAGAAGTGCGGCCGGAGTGGGGGGAATTTTTTCGCACCTGCGAGGCGGAAGGGGTCGGCATCCTGCGCCAGTGGCAGCGAGAAACCGCCCGAATTTCGCGGGAGCGAGGCCTCGCCTACGATTCCGAGCGGGTCGGCGTCGGTTGGCAACTCGATCCGATTCCCTGGATCATCGGCGAGAGCGACTGGGGATCGGTCGAGGCCGGGGTCGCCCAGCGCATGCGGCTATACGATCTGCTCTTCCGCGATCTCTATGGCCCGCAGATCTGCTTGAAACAGGGCTGGCTCCCCGCCGAGGTCGTCCTGCAGCACCGGGGCATGATCCGCTCGTTGCGTGGTTCCTTCCAATTGCCGGTGAACTGGGGGCTCGGGATTTCCGGGTTCGACCTCGTCAGGACCGGCGGGGGAGACTGGGTCTTTCTCAATGACCGCTTCGATTCGACCTTCGGACTGGGCCTCGCCCTGGAAAACCGCACCGTGATCAACCAAGTGCTGCCTGACCTGTTCCGGCGGAACCAGGTGAGGCTTATCGGACACTTCTTCCACGATTGGTTCCACTATCTCGGCGAATGCGTCAACACGGGGGGCGAAGAACCCCGGGTGGTTATTCTCGATTCCCATAACGAAGGCAGTTCGGAATCGCGCTTTCTCGCCAATTACTGCGGGGTGCCCCGGGTGGTGCCATCCGATCTCACCGTCAGAGACAATCGGGTCTGGCTGAAATGCCTGAGCGGTCTGGAACCGGTCCATGCCATCTGGCGAAACGGGGGGGAGGGCTGCCGGATCGATCCGCTCGGCGTGCCCGGAACTTTTCCGGGTGGTATTCCCGGTTGTTTTCACTCGATGCTGGCGGGCAATGTCGCCCTTCTCAGTCAGCCGGGATCCGGTGTTCTCCACAGTCCGGGCATCCACCCTTTTCTGCCTCGTCTCTACCGGGAGTTGCTCGGTGAAGAGCCCGTGCTACCGACGGTTCGCTCCTGGTGGGCAGGCGATGCGGCGTCCCTCTCTTTCATCCTGGACAACCTCTCTCATCTCGTCGTCAAGAAAGTGGAGTGGGATCCGGAGTTCGAGACGCAGTACGGGAGGCTCTGCAGCCGAAAGGAACTCAACCGGCTGCGGCAGCGGATCCGGGAAGAACCGGGTCGCTTCGTCGCTCAGGAGGAGCTGGATATCTCCACGGCGCCCACCTCGGATCGGGATTCCCTGAGCGCGCGACGCATCGTGATGCGAGCCTTCGCCTTCCTCGACGCTGGCGGCGCTCCCCGCATCATGCCCGGGGGCATGGGACGGGTGGGGAATGCCGACGGAGAATTCGTCTCAACCCGCGCGGGCGGACAGTCGAAGGATATTTGGGTGCGGTCGACCAAACCGGATACCCCCATCCTCATATCCACGGCAGTGGAGAATTCGCCCATTCGCGGAGGTGACGTGGTCACGAGTCGATCGGCGGAGAATCTCTACTGGGCCGGGCGCTATGCCGAACGCACCGATGCCATCGCCCGCCTCGCCTCGCGCCTCATCGAATCCGCGGTGCTGGGGTTCACCTATGGTCGGGAGCTGGAAAGCCAGCACGAAACGATCCTGATTCGCGCCCTGTTCGATGTATTCCAGATGGGAAGCTTTCTCGATCCCTTGGTGGATTCGGAGCATCAGATCCAACTCCTGCTCAAGGCGGAGGGGGACTGTCCGTTGACCATTGGAACCAACCTGCAGCGGTTCGAACAGGCTTGTCTCGGGGCCCGGGAGAAGTGGTCTCCCCGGAGCCTGCTCGCCATCCAGAAGATCGTGGAGGAGTGGGAATCGGGGCTCGATCGCCTCATCACCCCCTACTCCTACCGGCCCAAGCTGGAGCGACTTGGGCTGAATCTTGCCGCTTTTGTCGGGTTGAACCTGGACAGCATGACGCGCGACGAGGGGTGGGCCCTACTCGACTCGGGCCGGGCCATCGAGCGCTGCGAGATGCTCGCCGGGCTGGTCGGGCTGCTGCTCCGATCGGAGATCGATGGAGCGGGGGAGACCCTGCTGTGCGAGTCGGTCCTCTTCGCCACGGACAGCCTGCGCACCTATCAGAGCCGCTACGTCTCGGTGCCCCGAACGGGCCTCGCCGTGCGGCTTCTCTTCGCGGAGGATGACTACCCCCGGTCCATTCAGTTCCTGGTGAATCGACTGTGGCGCAATTCCCGCAAACTGTCTCCGGTGCCCTCTCGCGACCGCGTGTGGGAGACGGTCGACACCCTGCAGCAGGCGCTGCGAACCTTTCTCCCCGAATCCGGGGAACCCGAGGGGCCCTTCGACGCCGGTCTCCTCGATCGGATCGTGTTTCTCCTGCGGGAACTGAACGATGAATTGACCAAGGCCTATTTCAGTCATACGGCTGGCGACGCATGACCGCTGATCCGCTTCGCTACCGGGTGAGGCACCTGACCGGCTACCAGTATTCGGGTCGGGTCGACCTCTGCCACAATCTCGCCCACCTGACGCCTCGTGAGACCGAGGGAACCACCATCCTCGCCCACCAGATCGAGATCGATCCGTGGCCGGATTTTCAGTCCGGCGGGATCGACTATTTCGGCAATCAGGAGAGTTTTTTCTCCATCCAGTCGCCCCACGAACACCTGAATGTGATATCGACGTTTACCCTGGAGAAGACCTCCTTCGACCCGGGCGGTCTCTCCGGAGTGGCCTGGGACAATTATCCTCCGACCGGCGGGTCGACCGACGAAGGCGACGTGCTCATCGAGGATTACCGGGTGCCTTCCCTCGCCTGCCCCCGACTTTCCTCCCTGCGGGATTATCTCAAACCCTCTCTGCGAACCGGGCGCGATCTGCTCGATCTGGGGGATGAGGTGATGGGGCGCATCCACGCGGAGTTCACCTTTTCGCCTGGCGCCACCGAGATCAGCACCCCGGTGGCCACGGTTCTGGAGAATCGCAGTGGGGTCTGCCAGGATTTCGCCCATCTCATGATCTCCTGTTTCCGCACGCTGGGCATCCCGGCGCGCTACGTCAGCGGGTATCTGGAAACCCTCCCACCTCCGGGCAAGCCGAAACTGCAGGGGGCCGACGCCTCCCATGCCTGGGTGGAGATCTTCGCCCCCGGGCGGGGTTGGACTGGTTTCGACCCGACCAACAACCAGCGCCCGGCCGATCGGCACATCAAGCTGTGTCACGGCCGCGATTACTTCGACGTCCAGCCGGTCCAGGGAATCTTTCTCGGGAGCGGTTCGCACACGCTCCACGTCGAGGTGGACGTTGAGCGGGTGTGACGGGGTATCCCCCGGGCCCAGCCGGCCTGGGGAGAAGGCGGCGAGACCTCAATACGATGGACCTCGGAAAGTCCGATCCTGCGAGCGGTAGAGAGAGGCATCGTTCACCGCGTCGTCGCGGACTCCACCGATCGGACCGGAGATGGACTGGCAACTGGTCAGCGCTAGCGATGCGAGTGACAGGGCCAGCAGCAGCACGGTGGAGATTCTCATGTCTTCAGCGGGTAAGATAAGGGCTTGGGTGGTCCGATTCCAAGAAAAAGTGCATCGACCGACGATCAGTCCGCGGGCAGGATCACCACATCGTCGGGCTGGGCCCTGGCGAAAAATCGCTGCTCGGAATCGCGGACGACCCGGCGGGGGTTCAGTTCGGCGATACGAATCGTGGCGGGTTCTATGTGGGCCGTGCTCAGCGCATACTGGGCAATCTCGCCCAGGTAGACCGTTTCCACGAGCTGACCCGCGATCGTGTTGGCTTCTTGCGGCTCCGTGCTCAGGGCGAGACATTCGGGGCGGATGGACACGATGACCCTCTCCCCGTTTGCCGGGTCTCGGTCGAATCCGGACAGCCGACCGGAAAAGGGGCCGAGTGCGCTGCGAACCTCGAAATGTTCGCCTTTCCTGCCCGAAATCTCGGCCGGGAGAAAGTTCGTCTCCCCGATGAAGCTGGCGACCAGAGCAGAGCGGGGATTCCGGTAGATCTCGTCGGGAGCGCCGATCTGGGCGAAGTGCCCCTGGTCCAGAATGGCCATGCGGTCGGCGATGGAGAGGGCTTCCTTCTGGTCGTGGGTCACGTAGATGGCGGTCAGTCCGAACTCTTTGCAGATCCGGCGGATCTCGCTCCTCATTTCGATGCGGAGCTTGGCGTCGAGATTGGAGAGCGGTTCGTCCAGCATGAGACAGCGGGGCCGCACCACCAGGGCCCGGGCCAGCGCGACGCGCTGCTGCTGGCCACCGGAGAGCTGATTGATCTTGCGGGCCTCGTATCCACCCATCTGCACCATGGCGAGGGCTTCCTCGACGCGCTGGCGAATCTCGGCCTTTGGGGTCTTCCGCTCCTCGAGCCCGAAGGCGACGTTGCGGAAAACATTCAGATGGGGCCACAAAGCGTAGCTCTGGAACATCATCGCCGTTCCTCGCCGGTGGGGCGGCACGCGGGTCACCTCGTCATCGTCGAAAAAGATGCTGCCTTCCTCCGGCAGATGAAATCCGGCGATCGACCGGAGCAGGGTGGTCTTGCCGCAACCGCTCGGCCCGAGCAGAAAAAAGAGTTCCCCCCCCTCGACATCGAGGTCGAGTCGGTCGAGCGCCACCAGATCGCCGAATTTTTTGACCAGTCCCCTCGTTTTGATCGAAACCATCAGACCCGCGCACCCTTGAATCATTCCCGTGTCGTGGCAAGTGAAGAAGATGCTCCAGAGTAGCGGAATCATCGAGGTGTGGATCGACGGGGTCGAGCGGAGTGCCGCGGGCCAGATGGCGGTGGATGAGGCGCTCCTCCAGATCAGCTCCCGGGACGGGGTGGCTCGTCTGCGCTGCTATCGCTGGAGGGAGGCGGCGGTGACCGTAGGGTACTTTCAGACCTTGCCGGAGCGAAGCGGCGTCCCCATGATTCGGCGCATCACCGGTGGCGGAACCGTGAATCACGGGGAGGATGTGACCCTCTGCCTGGTGGCGCCCCGATCGTGGCCGCTGGTGGATCTGGTGCAGGAGGAGCGCTACCGGATCGTCCACACGGCGCTGCAGTCCGCCCTGGAGGCTGAGGGGTATCCGCTCCGCCCGACCCAGGCGGCTGATACCTTCCGGCAGGGACCGTGCTTTTCTCATCCCGTCACCTGGGATCTGCTCGATGCCGCGGGAGTCAAGCGGGTCGGCGGTGCCCAGCGCCGCAACCGGTCGGGCCTGATTCACCAGGGCAGTCTGCTCCTCCCCGATTTCCTGCGCCAGGGCGGGGAACGTTTCGAAGCCTGGGTCCGGGCTTTTGTCTATCAACTCGGCAAATCCCGTCCCATGGCAGCCGAGCCCACCATCTCCGATATCGAAGCCATGGCCCTCGAGCTGGAACGGGAGAAATACGCCACCGAAAGGTGGAACTATGGGAAAAAACTATGAAAATTATAAACATAGAGTAAATTTTCCCGTTTGTTTTCCCGTGGCATGATCCGGAGCCTGTTGCTATTCACCCTGTCTATGGTGATCGGTTTTTTCGTCGTTTTTGCGGCGAGGGTGGTTCTGGTGGTGGTTTCGGAGGCCGGGGCCTTGCGCCGGGACAGTCTGGCGGCTCCGGCTCACGCGCCTGACCCCATGGAGCTGGAGGTCCAATGGGGCGGTTACTATGCGGAGAGGGGCGAGGAGGGGTATCGGGTCTTTCGCCTCCTCGATCTGCGTCCCGACACCTGCCATATCGCGACCTTCGATCGCATTTATGCCCGTCCTCCCTCGTGGGTGGACATCTCCTTTCTCATCCCCGAGCGAGATCACGTCGTCCTCGACTCACTCGAATTTCTTGCTCGGGAACCGGTGTTTCTGGGTCAGCGAGAGTTGGAGGACGACGATCTGCTGGCCTACCGCGACTATCTCCAGCGGCGTGGAGTGCGTGGCGACAAGCTCTATTTCGCGCTTGAACGCCTCAAGACAGCGAGCAGGGAGGCGCCCCTGCCGACCCGGATCTCGGCGGAGAATGGTCTCCTCACCCTGAGTCCGGCCATGGGGCAGGAGAGCCTTTCCCGCTGAGGGCTGGCGAATCGGCAGGCTCTCGCCGGCCCCGGGCAGGGAGTCAAGTCAACATGCTCTCCGCCCTGGGGCTGAAAAAGAGGTGGAAGAGCAGGTGGCAATACTGGGCGAGTTCCTCTTTCCCCTCGGAGGCCACCGCATAGCGCCAGAAACCGTAGAGCTGGGTCATGTTGATGAGGCGATTGCCGTAGAGGTCCCAGGTAAAAGCTGCGTGGACCCGGGTGACGGCGGCCCGGGAGATCGCCTCCCAGCGTTCCGGGGCTTCGTCGAGGCCCTCGAAGAAACCGAGGAGCGATTCCGCGATCAGGTCGGGTGCGGCCGGATTGATGAGGAAACCGTCCTTGCCGTGCCGGATGATCTCCGAGGGGCCGCCGTTCTCGGTAGCGAAGGTGGGGAGCCCGCAGGCCATGGCCTCGAGCACGTTCAGACCGAAGCCCTCGAACCGGGCTGGTTGGACGAAGACTCCGCCCCGCTCGGCGATGATTCGGTAGGCCTCGGCGCCCGCTTCCCTGGCGAAAGCCTCGAGCCAACAGACCTGGCCGTTCAGGCCGTGCTCCTCGAAGAGCGAGTGCATGCGCTCGATGCCCTCGCGCTCCTCCTCGTCGGAGGAACGTTCCAATCCGGTTTTCCCCGCGACGACGATGAGGTTGGCCCTCTGGCGCAGTTCGGGGCAGGTCGCGTAGGCCTCGACGAGACCCGTGATATTCTTGACCCGATCGAGGCGGGCCATTGTGAAGATGGCGGGGCGATCGGGATCGTCGAGCGAGCCGATCGTGGTGGGGTCGGAGGCGCGGAGCAGCCGATTCTCGATGTGCTCCGTTTCGTTGATGATTCGGCGATCTTTCTCCCAAAAGGGAAAATAGAGCTGTTCGTCCACGCCGGGCGGAATCACGTTGAACTTCGGGTGGAACAGATTCACCCCGTTGCGAACCTGGACGAGCCCCGGCATGGTGAAGGAGAGGTAAGACTCGTACTGGCCCGGGCGCTCACCGGACCCGTAAATCTCCTGGTGGGTGCTCGTGATGACGAAATCCGCCATGTTCATGGAGATGAGGTCCGCCATGAATTGGAGGGAGAAGTGTTTTTCCTCCTCCATTTCCGACCAGTGCAGGTCCGACAAGTCGTATTTGGTTTTTTCCAGGGCGTGGGCGATAGCGCACTGGGTGATCCCGAAGCGCCGGGCGAGGATGGTGGCCACCAGGTTGCCGTCCGAGTAGTTTCCGATGACGAGATCGGGACCACCGTCCATCTCGCTGAGGATCTCGTGGTAGCAGGCCGTCGCGTACCTTTCCAGGTAGGGCCATACCTCGAAGCGGGAGCACCAGTCCGGGACGACGTTGCCGGCATGGTCGGTGAACGGGACGCGCAGGATGAAGGTGTTTTCGGTGAAGTGGACCTTCTCCAGGCGGATGTTGCTGGTGGTGCCCTCGTTGTTGGGAATGAGGCGCGTCAGGATGAGGATCTTGGGGGTGAGATCGAGACCAAACGAGCGGAGCCGGTCGCTGAGGATCCTCTCCAGGGCACGCACCTGGTCGAGGATATACACGATCTGCCCTCCGGTATCGGGGCGGCCCAGGACGTTCTCCTGGCCGAACCATCCGTGGGGAGACACGATGACCACCTGGGAGGTCATGGGGATGCGGGCGAGGAAGTCTTCCAGGTTGTGGCTGTCGGGCGAGCGGATCAGCTCGAGCAGCAGTTCCAGGGTTTCCCGGATTCGCCCGGCCGTGTCACCCCAGCCCGGCTCGAAGCCGAGGCGTTTCAATTCCGGAAGCACCTCCTCGCAGCGCGTGTCCGGTCTGCGACCGGCAAGTTCCGCGACGGCGGCTTCGAGGCGCTCGTTCAGCCGATCCACGCTGGAGATACTGCTGTCGTCGATGAGCAGTTTCTGGTGGTCGAGGTGGTGGAGTTGGAGAAACTCCAGGAGAAAACGGTTCCAGCGTTCGGGTTCCTGGAAGAGGCTGCTGGACATGTGTTTGTTGAGGAAATCGACCCCGGAGCCGACCTGGCTGACCGATCGAATCTTCGGCCCGTAGTCGTAAAAGGGCATGAAGTCGAGCTGGAGTCTTCCCGCCTCGTCGCCGAGATCGGGGCGGATCAGGCGGTCTTTCAGATTCAGCAGTTCCTCCGTACTCAGTTCCTCCAGCTGATTCGAGTGCAGGGTGAACTGGTAGTTTCGGTAGTGAGCCACCTTGTAGCGATGGACCAGGACGATTTCTCCATCGAGAATGATCAGTTCCGTGGTCTTCTGGAGGAGACGGTAGACCCGGGATGCTTCGATACCCGAATCTGGAATCTCCCTGGCTTCGCAGAACCGGTGGAAAGCGAGGACGAGATCAGGGTTCAGCCAGTAGTTGCGGTCGCTTTCGGCAAGTTCGTAGAGAAACATGCGAAACTCCTGGAGTTCATGATCCGGGACGAGATCGGCGAGGGTGATGGACATGCGGGGGGAGGGATGAGGTCCCCAAGACCATGAGGCAATGAGGCGATGAGGCAAGGGGGCAATGGCACAAAGCGTGAACCGGAGGGGTTCAACCGCCTCTCAGCACGGCCGCGAAGTGGCAGGCCAGGGAAAGACTCCACCCCGCGAGGCGACAGGCATTCCAGAGAAGCAGCCGGGTCAACGGCGCTGCCTTCGGCCCGGTTTGGGCGAAATCCCGATGGATGGGTACCGCTCCGAAAAAAGTGACGATCCAGGCGAGGACGACTCCCCCGAGAGCGGGGGCGGCGAGGGCGAGCGGCATCGCGCCGAAGGCCCACAGGGAAAGTCCGAGCTGGAGAAACATGAGGGGAGCCACGATCCGGCCAATGGCGGCGGTATAAGAGCCGTGCCACTCCCGGAAGCGGTCGGGGGTTATCCAGGGAAACGCCGGATAGATGACGATCTGAACGAGCAGCGCGAGCAGCACGAGCATGCTATCGACGGCGATCAGTCCCAGTTCCGCGAGAGGCATGGGTCAGGCAGCGGCGCCCGCCGGCACCCGCGGATTTCTTTTCTTTTCCAGGAAATACCAGCTGGCGAGCAGGATCGCGACGAAGGCGAGCAACCAGATCTGCCAGGCGGCGTCCCGGGAGAGGTGTTCCTCGACCACGTCATCGCGCAGCCCGTCGAGTTCGTCGAGAGGTCCCGCTCCGGAAAAATCCGCTTCCCGCGTATCGGCGAAATGGGCGGCCCCGGAGAAGAGCGTGGCCTCTCCCTGAAGGACTTCGAAGAAGCCGGGCCGATCCGGGGCGCGCAGGGAGCGCGTCTGGTTGAGCGGTACGATGGCGCGTTCCCCCCCGAAGCGCCACTCCAGAGCGGGAGCGTCGGGGTCCCGGTGGTGCGCTAGATACAGGGGTTGGCTCAGCTCCACATTGGCTGCGTGGGGGGCCACTTTGTCGTCCCGGATCGATTCGACGAAGCGGTGGATAAGAACGATAAAGGACGGCAATTGCTCCACGTTGGAGGAGGGGACGTCGAAGTTGAAGATCAGTTGGCGGTTTTCCTCCCGGGTGCGGAGGAAGATCAGAGCGCGGTCGCCCTGCCAGAGAAGGATGGAATCGTCCGGGCCCACCGGCATCCCGGGACCGGACCGGGCGATGAGCCCCTGCCAGTTCAGACCGGCGACGAGGGGATGATTCGATGCCACGATGGGGCCGGGAAAATAGCGGCGTCCCGTGGCCAACTGGGCGAGGAACACGATGGACACCGGTTCCGCCTGGGTGGGGGAGAGAGGGTTGTAGGTGGTCAGGACGAGGTCGGCTGCTTCCTCCGCCGAGGCGGGCTGCACGTTCTCGAAGGTGCCGAGGATGCGGTCGGCGAGTCCGGAGACCTTTTCTCCCGCGTTTTTCGTCACCCACAGGGTTTTGGGGCGGGGGAGCCTCACGGGAGCGAGATCGTCGGAGGCAAAGCGGTCCGGCGACAGATTCAGGGTGATGGCATCCGCCTCGTCGGGAAAACGTCCCCGCAGGGTGCGCACCTCCCCGGGAGCGAGATCGAGGGATCGGACCGGCGTGCGCTGCCGGCCTGTCTGGAGAAACCACTCCCGGGACTGGGGCGTCGCGCCGTAATTTTTCACCAGGACTTCCCAGAGGGGGCCGTCGGAGTCCTCCGAGTCGATGGAGACCCCGGCGAAGCCGACGTTCTCCAGCGGTTCTCCGACGGAGAGAACGCGGGCGTCGTACCCGGGCTGGGATACGGGATGATCCGTGACGTAGAGGAGGATACCCCGGGAACCGGCGAGGCTTCGCCCGACCCGCAGAGCCGGACCGGGGTCGTGGGCCGGCCGGGATGGGTTCCACTCGTCGAGCGCGGCCAACAGACCGTCCACCGATGCGCCGTTGTAGAGCGGGCGGCCTTCGATGTGGGATTCCAGAGCAATCAGCTCCACGGTCCGGGCCCCCCGGTTGAGCCGGGGCAACTGATCGCGGAGGGCGGCGGCTACCTCCTGCCGGAAGGCGTCCATCGACGCGGAGGTGTCCAGCACGATACCGATCTTCTGCACCGATTGTTCCCGGATCCAGGCGGGCTGGACCAGAATCCAGGTGAGGAGAAGCACCCCGAGCAACTGGAGCCAGAGGGGAATCGAATTGCGAAGCCGATCGAACTTCCGGCCGCGGATGCTCTCCCGGTCCAGGGTCTCGAGAAGAAACAGCGTGGACACCGTGACCACCTGCGACTGGCGCTGGAGAAAATGGATCAGCAACACCGCGGGCAGGCCGAGCAGGGCGAGAAACCCGAGGGGATTGGCGAAGACGATCATTCCACCCCATGAGAGCCCGCGCCGGGGACAAACGCAATGCTTTCGAGGCGGAAAATTCCCTTGTCCACTCTCCGCGGCGGGAGGATGGTCTACCCGGGATGAGTTCCGGTTTGAGAAGCGGAAATCACGAGGCCGAGACCGGGATCCGGGTGCTCGTTTCCCTGGCCTGCGTGGTGGTGATTGTGGCGGGACTGAAGACCGCCTCGGACATTCTGGTTCCCATCGCACTCGGTCTCTTTCTGGGGGTGCTCTCCTTCCCCATTCTCCAGTTTTTCCACCTCCGCTGCCGGATCCCGCGGATCATCGCCGTCGGACTCACCATCCTGATCGATCTGCTCCTGCTCGGGGCCATCGTCTATGTCGTCTCCGGCGTCATTCCGGAGTTCCAGGACAAGCGGGTGGAGTACGCGGAGAAGGTGAGGGAGCAGGCGGTGCACTTTTCCGAGTCGGTCGACCAGTTTCTCCTCCGCTATGGGAATCTCGGCCAGTACATCGGCATCGAGGGCGATCCCGAGATGCAGACCATCCCCACCTTTCGCGAGATGTTCAACCGCTACTGGGACACCAACCGGTTCGTCGAGTTGATCGGACAGACGGCGGTGGTGGAGCGCTTCACCTCGGTCGTGTCGAAATCCTTCTTCGTGCTCATCCTCATGGTGTTCGTGCTCGCCGAAGCCCAGCGTTACGAGGAGAAGGCCCGCGACGTGATCCGCGACCGGGGACCGAACCTGCGGCGATTCCGCACTTCGGCCCGCGACATCCAGAACTACCTCCTGCTCAAGACCGCGGTCAGCGCTCTGACCGGATTCCTCGCTTGGCTGGTCTGTGCCGCGGTGGGGATCGATTTTCCGCTGCTCTGGGGTATCCTCGCTTTTCTGCTCAATTTCATTCCGGTGATCGGCTCCTTCGTCGCGGCGATCCCGCCGATCGGGCTCGCCCTGATCCTCCAGGGGTTCTGGCCGGCCGTCATCGTGATGGTGCTCTACCTCGCCATCAATGGGCTGATCGGGAACTTTCTCGAGCCGATGCTGTTGGGCGACCGCTTTAATCTCTCCACCATCGTGGTGATCCTGTCGGTTCTCTTCTGGGGATTCATCTGGGGACCTGCCGGCATGTTTCTCGCGGTGCCGTTGACCATGATGGTGAAGGTGATGCTCGACAACACCCCGGAGATGAGGTGGCTCTCCGTGATGATCAGCAAGGGTGGGATGGAACGGCAGAAGCGACTGCGCCGCTGGGAAAAGGTGCGGCGGGAGGCGCGGCGGCGTCTTCGGCGAGACGAGGTGGAGGAATCCTCCGGAGAGGGTGCGGTCGATGGTGGTGGGTGATTTTCTCGAATCCCTGCTCGAGTCTGGGGAGCCGACCTTCGAGTCGGCACTTCCATCCCGGGACCTGGGCAAGCCCGCGGAGAAGACCCGGAGGGTTCTCGTGGAGATGGACCGGCGTTTTCGGAGGGATGCACCCGGGCTTGCGCCTGCTTTCGATCCGGTGGTGGCACACCGTGCCGCCGGGGTTCTCGCCAGGCTGTGCCAGTTTCTCGCTTTTCGGGAGATTCCCCGGGAGACGATCGAGGAGGAAGGGAAAGCCTGGGAGGAGTTTGCCCGAAGCGAACGGGAGCCGGGAGCAATCTGGTCGGCGGATCTCTCCCTGCGTTACCTGCCAGATGTGGACCGGCTTGTTCGCGTCGCCGACGAGCGCGATCCCCTCGCCGTCACGGTCCGCAAGCTGGCCCGGGACCGAGCGCTTTCCGGGATTGGAGTGGCCGCGGTCGACTGGGGGGAAGCCGATTTCTCACCCATCCTGGAGCATCCGTGTCTGACCGCCATCCTGGTCGATCGGGTGATCGAGCACTCCGTGCACGAACTGGCGGCGCTGCCCGAAGTGGCCGAGCGGATTCGTGAGGCGACCGGACATTGGGGGGAAGAGCTGCTCGATCCCGGCCTGATGGAGGTCATCACCCCGGGAAGAGGTGGCGAAACCACCTCCCCGACTTGACAGGAGGCCGGGAACCGCCAAGGAGTTGGGCCAGATGACCTCCACTTCACTGGCGGGAGACGCGGGCCACGCCGGCTCCGCCGATTTGCCCCTCACTCCCCAACGCTGGGCCATGCTTGCACTCCTCGTCGTGGCCACCGTGTTCCTCATTCCCCTGCACTGGCACATCGCGGGCGGAATCGCCTGGGTGGCTTGCCTGGTGTTGACGCTGCGCGATCCCGAGGGAAAGCTCCGGCGCCGTCTCGCCGTCATTCTCGGCACGGTGGCTATTCTCGCCGCCACGGACATCAACACCTCCACCAGCGACCGCAATTTTCTTCAGCTGGGCATCCCCTTCTTCCTCGTCATCCTGCTGCCCGCCATCGCGCTGCGGTGGACCGACCCCGGAGTCATCCGCTACCGCATGCTGCCGCGGAACTGGCGATGGGCCGATATCATTTACACGGTCATTTCCATACCGCTGGCGTGGCTCGTCCTTGAATTCTACTGGTGGGTCAACCCGGAACTCTACCAGAACTGGGCTCTTCCCCCCGAACCCGACCGGGAGGAGATCAACCGTCTCTTCATCGGCATCAACGCGGTGGGCATCTGGGACGAATTGTTCTTCGTCAACACCGTCTTCGCCGTGCTCCGCTCGCTCTTCCCCTACCTCGTGGCGAATGCGGTCCAGGCGGTGATCTATACATCGGTTCTCTACGACATGGCCTTCGACGGGATCGGCCCGCTCATCGTCTATGCCTTTGCCTGGACGCAGGGCAGCATGTTCGAGAAGTCGGAGGGGCTCATCTGGGTGCTCATCGTGCACCTCATCGTCGACTTCTTTCTCATCGCGGCCATCGTCAGTTCCTACTATCCCGACTACGGGTTTGACTTCCTCTGGCGGAAGGGGTTCTGAGCCTTGTCCGGGGCGTTCACGGGGTTCTACGGCTCCGAGGAGGCGGCCGCTGTTGCCGACTCCTCCAGCCGGGCGATCAGATCGAAGAGACGGCCTACGGGGGGTCTCCGGGGAAAGACGAGCATGACCTCGGCGTGGGCGTCGGTCCCGTCGAGTGGGACGAAGACACAACCCGCGTGCGGCAGCTTGCGGCTGTGCCGGGGCAACAGAGCCACTCCGTTCCCGCTGGCCACTTCGCCGATGAGGAGGGAGATCGAATCTCGCTCGATCACCACGGATGGCTCGCGTCCTCCACTGGCGAAGAGGGCGGTGAGAAAGCGGCGGCGCCCGGGAAAGGCCGCGTCGGAGAGGGAGATGTGGGGATCCGCCGCAATCTCTGCCAGTGACACCTTCTCCTGATCGGCGAGGGGGTGATCCTCGGGCAGGACGGCCTCCATCGGCGTCCGCAGCAGGGTGCGAATCTCGAACCGGTCGCGCTCGGCCTCGAGGAGGTTTCCCACGATGGCGAGGTCGAGGGCGCCCTCGTTGAGTCTTTCGAGCTGTCCCTGAGGCTCCATCTCGAACAGTTGCACCCTCGCCGAGGGCATGTCGCGGCGGAGGCGGCGGAGGGCCGGGGCCACGATGTCGTCGAGAAAGGGCGTCTGCAGACCGATGCGCAGGGAAGGTTCCACCGCGTCTCCGTAGGTCTCTCGGATCAATTGCACACTGGTCTCGGCGTCGCAGAGGAGCTTGCGGGCCCGGGGGAGAAAGAACTGGCCTGCCTCGGTCAGCGTGATGCGCTTTTTCACCCGGTGAAACAGCGCCACCCCGATCTCCTCCTCCAGCGCCGAAATCTGCCGGCTCAAGGCCGGCTGCGACACGTGCACCCGCTCGGCCGCGCGAGTCATGTTCAGCTCCTCGGCCGCCGCCACGAAATAGCGCAGTTGGTGGAATTCCATCCTCCCGGTTCATAACCCCTCGGCATCAAGTTGGGAAGGAGGAAGTATTGGTTCCGGCGTCGATTTGGCCGAATTTCGAAATGTAACAATGGAACCGTCGTCTCGTTTGAAACGCTTTCCCTATCAGACATGAATACCATTGAAACCATCTACCAGAGGCGTGCCATCAAGCACTTCGACCCCGAACACCGGTTGACGCGGGAGGAAGAAAAGCAGCTGCTCGAAGCCACCATCCAGGCACCGACGAGCTTCAACATCCAGCACTGGCGTCTCGTCGTCCTGCGCGACCCGGCCTTGCGTGCGCGGATTCGCTCCGAATTCGGGAACGACCAGGCCCAGATGACCGACGCCTCGCTCTTGATCCTTTTTACCGCGGACATGAAAGCCTGGGCCAAGGACCCCGGCAGATACTGGCGCAATGCTCCCAGCGAGGTGGCCGACCTGCTCGTGGGATGGATGGGGCCTTTTCATGAGGGCCGCGAATGGCTCCAGCGCGATGAGGCGCAGCGTTCCATCGGCATGGCCATGCAGACCCTGATGCTGGCCGCCAAGTCCATGGGCTACGACTCCTGCCCCATGATCGGCTTTGACCTCGAGGCGGTAGCCCGCCTCGTCCGCCTCCCTCAGGACCACGTCATCGGACCCATGGTTGCGGTGGGCAAGGGGACCAAGGAGGCCTGGCCCAAGCCCGGTCAGTTGCCCCTGGACGAGATTGTTTTCGAGAACGCATTCGCCACCAACGAGGTATGAACAGCACATCCATTCAACCCATCAACGTCCGTCGAGCGGAGGCACGTGGCCATGCCCGTCACGGGTGGCTTGATTCCCGGCACACCTTCAGCTTCGGGTCCTATCATGATCCCGATCACAGCGGGTTTCGTTCTCTCCGGGTGATCAACCAGGATCGGGTCGTTCCCGGGGCGGGTTTCCCCACCCATCCTCACCGCGACATGGAGATTTTCAGCTACGTGCTGGAGGGAACCCTGAAACACGCCGATAGCATGGGCAACGCCCGCGAGTTGAGGCCCGGCGAGATCCAACTGATGAGCGCGGGCCGGGGAGTCACCCATAGTGAATTCAATCCTTCGGCGTCCGAACCCCTCCACTTCCTCCAGATCTGGATTGAGCCGGAGGGGCGCGGTCTCGAACCCGCCTATACCGAGTGGCGTCCCGACGGCTCCAGTGGGAGGGTGGGCAAGGCCTTGGTAATCTCGCAGGATGGAGCGGACGGTTCGGCCCGAATTCGTCAGGATGCGCGGGTCTACCGGGTGTTGCTGGAACCGGGCGAGACGATGGAGCACCACCTCGAGGGCGGCCGTGGGCTCTGGTTCCAGCTCATCCGGGGAGACGCGGTCATCGAGGGCGTGTCTCTCGCGCCCGGCGATGGCGCCAGCTCCGAGTCCACCGGCGTCCATACCATCATCAGCCAATCTCAACCGGTCGAGGCTCTGCTCTTCGACCTCAAATAAACGAAAAACCCCAACCCAAAACAACGAAGACCATGAATCGAGACACTCTGCTGGAGAACATCAACGACATCAATCACCTCATCCTGAACAGCGGCCTGTATGATGCGTTGGAGAAATACTACGCGGTCGACGTGAAAGTCTATGAGAAGGATCAACTTGTCGCCGACAGCCTGGCGGCCAACATCGCCCGGGAGAAGGACTTTCTCGGCGGCGTGTCCGAGTGGCGCGAGGCGAGCATCATCTCGGTCGCATCGGGAGAGAATGTCACCATGACCGAGTGGCACCTCGATTTCGTTCACGAAATCTACGGCCACAAAAAGGGGAACCAGGTGGCGGTGCAGCATTGGAGGGACGGCAAAGTCGTCCGCGAGCAATTCTATTCTCTCTATTGATTGCGTCCGGTGCGGGAGAGTCCGCGGCACCGGAGGGTGACGCGGGCTTTTCTCTTTAGCGCGGTTCGGCAAACTGGTGGGTGAGTGAGGGTGGATTTCGTTTCGGTATTCTCGGATTGTGCTCTAGGGTTTGGCCGAGGATTTTTCGAGATCATGAATCGCATTCTGCAAGCGGCACGGTTTGCTGCGGAGAAACACGTGGATCAGAGGCGCAAGAATGCTTCCCGGTCTCCCTACATCAATCATCCCATCGAGGTTGCGGAGATTCTGTCCCGCGAGGGAGCAGTGGAGGACGAGGATCTGCTTATCGCCGCCCTGCTTCACGACACCATCGAGGACACCGCGGCGACGCGGGAGGAGATCGTGGAGCACTTTGGGGAGCGGGTTGCCGCTCTGGTGGTGGAGTGCACCGACGACAAGTCGCTGGCCAAGGCGGAGCGCAAGCGTCTGCAGATCGTTCACGCTCCGTCGAAAAGCCCTGGGGCCAAGATGATCAAGCTGGCCGACAAGACGAGCAATTTGCGCTCCATCATCGCGGATCCGCCTGCGGACTGGCCTGTGGAGCGTCAGCGGGAGTACTTTGCGTGGGCGAGGCAGGTGATCGACGGACTTGCCGGCGCGAACGAGCGTCTTGAGGCGGCGGCGCGTGCGGCCCTCGAGGAGGGGGACCGGCATTTCGGGGGGAGGTAGTGCCCGCGTCTGCTCTGGCGGGCGTGGGGGGTATCGGCCACCTTTTGGCAAAGGCGGCTACATGGAAGCCAACGAAATGTAGCCGCG
>CAZLUZ010000105.1:0-17810 GCA_964562825.1 uncultured Akkermansia sp. | reverse complement strand
GATTACTGGTTACTGGTTACTGGTTACTGGTTAACCTGTCATTAGTGTATAGATGAGGTGAGACGAACAAGAACCCTCCGAATTTTCTCAATCGGAGTAGCACGCCATCATCATCTACCCTTACGGAAAATAATTGTGATAGAGCCGGGTGCAGACCTGGTCCAGTTCCCAGGCTTCGAGGGGCCGGTCGAAAGCGATCAGGTCGAAGATGAGATTCTCATCGAACTCGCGTGGCTTATCGAATCCCCGGTTGCCGATCACGATCCGGTTGAAAGGCCCCGGGGAAGGAAGAATGGTTCCGGAGGATCGGTCCAATTCCCCCGAACTCATCGGGATGGCGTGAAGACGATGCTCGCCATTCACCGGGTCCACCGCGTAGCCCACCACTCCGGCTTCGGCCGGTTTCCAGGGGGTTCTCAGAAGTTCGATCCCTTTACCCTTAACCGTCCGGCAGGCCCCCGCCACCTTGTCCCCATCGGTGAACCCAATGTTGACATACCGGCCGTCCCACTCCGGGGGAATCATCCGCACCACGTGTCCGGTGTTCGGTCGAAATTGGGCCACGATCACGACGGTGACGCCACTGGTCATCACTGGAAACTCCCGCGTGTTCATCCCGGTTACGTTGGTCACCGCGACCGCACGGTCGATCCCTTGGAGCCGGGGAAAAGGCGGAGGCGGGACCGGTCGAAGAAACGCCAGATGCGCGCCATTCGTATCTCTGCCGTCACGAAAAATGGATTGCTCAGGAACGTCCGAGGCCACGTTGCGCCAGGCCGTGACCTTTTTGCCCATCAGGTTGTCGGTTTCCAGGCCCGGCCCGAACACTCCGGTTCCGGCATAAAACCTGGCAATGAGCCCCCGGGGAAACACGATCTGGGGCGCAGGGGACTCGCCCGGAATGACCGGAAGCGTCTGCGGCGGAATCACCAACTGGCCGGGACGAACCTTACTTCCACTTTCCTCCTTCGCCACCTCGGCTGATGTCGCCCCACCCCCTCCCGGGCCGGACGCACCTGAGGAAGTCTTCCCTGATGGCCCGGTAGTGGAACGATTCGGCTCGACATCGACGCTTCGCTGACTCGATGTCTCTTGCACCATCACAAAAATCACCACGACGAGCAAAACCACGCCCCCCCCCAAAGCCAGCATATGCTTTCTCCCGATCGCTCCGTCGCCCGAAGCCGACCCTTTGCGCGCGGAGGCGACGGTGCGGGTGGGCCCCGTCCCGGAAGACGCCCGGGCTAGCGGGGCCGACCCCGTTTTGCCCGAGGGTATGGGGGTGCGAATGATCTGTCCTGTCTCCTGCAGCACCTGAGGATTGTTGGTGGGCCGGGCCTCGACAACCGTCGGAACGGCGGGTTTGGCCTCGGGAATCCGGTCCGTAATCTTCTCGTTGGGCGTCTTTCTCGCCTCGTTCAGCGCCATCATCGCATCGTAGGCGGAGTGAGGACGATCCTCGGGGTTCCGCGAGATCAAACGCATGACCCATCGGGAAACGGCAAGGGGCAGGTCGGGACGCAGTTCCTCCAGTGGTGTCACCTGTCCCGAGAGATGATTCTTCATCGTGCCCGCCATGCTGCCGCCCTCGAAGGGCGCACGCCGGGTCAGGGTAAAGTAGAGAACGCAGCCCAGAGAATACAGGTCGGTGCGCTGATCGAGCCGCCGGAGTTCGATCTGCTCGGGGGCGATGTAATCGATCGAACCGAGGAAGGATCCACTCTGGTCCAGAGTCTGAGCGGAGGGTTTCTGGCTGAACTTGGCGAGGCCGAAATCGAGCACCTTGATGCGAAACTTGCCCGAGGGCAACCAGGACAACATGATGTTTGCCGGCTTGATATCCCGGTGGAGAACATCCATCTCCTGTGCGGCGACCAGGGCATCGAGAATCTGGTCGGCGACCTCGTAAAAATCCTCTTCGTATAGCGCCCCCTGGGCGACGATGTCCTTCAAGGTATCGCCCTCGATCAACTCCACCACCACATAGGGCCCCTCACTGTCCTCGGCGAATTCGTAGATGGTGACGATATTGGGGTGGGACAGGGAAGCGAGCGCTTCGGCCTCTTTTTTCAGGCTGTCCACCGCCAACTCATTGAGACGTGTTTCTTCAATGGGGAGGAGGCGTTTGATCGCAACCCGGCGATTGAGGTGCCGGTCGAAAGCCTGATAAACGGCCCCGATTCCTCCCCGACCCAATCTCCCCTGAATTTCATATCGTTCGGACATAATTGCGCTTCCTCCGGAAAAATACCCCTCCAACGGGTTTTTGACCAGCAGGTTCCGGAAGAATCAGGCCAATCGCGACCGGCGCGGCCGCGTGGAGTCCAAGGAGTCGGCCCGTTGTGACCATTTCCCCGCCCCACGAAAACCTCCCAGGTGACGCTCCGGGCCTCGTTCCCGGATCCCTATCGGGCGTTTCGCCGTTGGACGATTGCCCTCGATCTCCGGAGTGAACCCGCCACCGGAGAGTTCACCTCAGGCGGCTGTCTCCCCCGTTTGCTCCGCTTCGCCCCCCTCCTCGTCGGCCGGCGAATCGCCGTCGCTTTCCTCGCTCTCCTCTCCGGGCAAATCGATCCCGTTGGCGCGTTTCCATTCCTCGAGCTTGATCGGAATCAGGTCCTCCCATTGATGCAGAGCGTAGCCTTCCCCGATTCCCCCGATCTGATCGAGGTAGGCCCGGCAATTGTCGTGCCACCGCTGCAGATCGGGAGGGCTGTTCACCTCCTCGCGGGAGTTCGGAAACACGAGATAGGTCACAGTGAGATCGCTGACCGGCCGGCTGTAGGGAGAGGCATTTTTGTTGATCTCCCGGGCGATACGCAGGGATGCCTCGCCCGATTTCCACGTCGGTCCCGCATCGCCTACGATAGCGGGATAGAGCTTGTCCTCGTGAATCACGACCGCATAATCCCCGATCAGAGGGCCGAAATCGGTCTGGTCGCGGCGTCCGAGGAAGGCCAGGGAGATCACGATGAAAGGATCCGCTTCTGCGATGAGGTACGACCGCGCCTTCATGTCGGAGATCTCCCGGGTGAGAGTGCTGATCTGTTCCCGGAGGTATCGATTTTCCTCGATGCTCAAGCCCTTGATCGCGAAGCGGTCCTCGTATTTGTCCAGATTCTCCTCCCACCGCGCGAGCAGGGGATTCGGCGTCGACGTTCGCTTGCCCCAGCCGTAGCTGGTGAAGGGCTGGTAGAACTGCGACATCGATATGTAGTTGTCCAGGAAAGGCCAGCGGTCCCCGTCGGATCCGTCGGATACCACATCCATCTCTCCCTGCAACAGCAGAGCTTTCCGACCTGTCTCGGGATGCTCCAACTCGAGTATCGTTTCCGTGTCGTAAAGGTTGTGCACGGATAACTGCTGATCGAGACGGGTCACCCTCTGCTGTATTCTCCGGGTCTTGTTCTCGTAGAGTTGATGAAAAAAGGGCGACACCTTCGCCGTCTCCATCATCTCGCCGATCCCGGGGAGCATCTTCGGCAGGTGCCCGTTGAGCCGCTCCAGGTCCTCCATGTTCTCACTGGGTCGGGGAATCTTGAAGGAAAGCGGCATCTCCAATTGGTTGGACTCATCTTTCTCCCGTTCCACCGAAGCGAGTCCCCCCTGGGCCGCCTCGACCCTGTTCTCGATCTGAATCCCATTCCAAAGTTTCGCCGTGTCGATCTTCTGCCAGGGAATGTAGCTGGAGGGCATGGGCGGCTGCACCTCCACCTCGACGATCTTTTCCACCACCTTTTCCACCGGCACCTCCACGATTTTCTCAACCACGCGCACCTCCGGTTCGGGAGACGGCGGTTCGGCGTGTCTCGCATCGGCGCCGATGAAATCCTTGAGCCCGGCCTTCACCTTGCCTCCCAGGTTGAGAACATCGATGAGGAACAGCGCGAGAACCAGTGACAACACCCCGCAGAGGCAGACCACGACGACCGCCAACAGACACCCACACCTCTTTCTCGTCGCCGACGAATCACTCATGAGAAAACCAAAAATTACGGAAAAAGAATCGCAGTCCGGTATGATAGCGGGAGATGACCGTCAATCAACTGAACGACCAATCCGGATTCATCACGGCGGACGGATCGCGCATCCGCAGCCTGCTCGACTCGACGAACGCTCCGGTCAGGAACCAGAGCCTGGCCGAAGCCACATTGCCGCCCGGAGGATCGACCCAGCGTCACTATCATCGGGAGAGCGAGGAGTTCTATTTCATCACGGAAGGCCAGGGGGAGATGGAAATCGATGGCGAACGGGCCGCCGTGATGCCGGGCGACGCCATTCTGATTCCTCCAGGGGCGTGGCACCAGATCACGGCCCGGGGCGGAGGACAGTTGCGCCTGCTCTGCTGTTGTTCGCCACCTTATTCCCACGACGACACCTTCTTCGAGTGATCAGATGAATTACAGTTCGCCCGAGTCGTCTCGTCCCTTCAGCTGGATCATCTTCTTTTTGATGATTTCCAACTGGACGGTGAGTTCATAAGAGGCCTTCATCACCTCCCCCGCGATCGCCTCGTCGCCCAGATTCCTGGCCGCGGGCGTTATCCGCATCATCTCCAGGGAGATGTTGCGGCATGCCTCCTCGATTTTTCGGATGGCTTCTTCCCGATTCATGAGAATCACTCCATGCCCTCCACGAAGGAGAGGCTGCCGTCCGGTTCGATCCTGCGATAATAACATCCGTGCCGGGATGCCCCGTTCCGCCCCCGGGTATGGCAGGCCCCCTTGCCGGCCAGGTTCACCAGGTAGAGCAGGGAATTCTGCTCGCAATTCACCCTGACCTCGACGATCTCGAGGAAATCTCCGGAGGTATTCCCCTTGATCCAGAGTTCGTTGCGGCTGGTGCTCCAGAAGGTGGCTTTTCCCACGCGAAGCGTCGTCTCCAGGGCCTCGCGATTGGCGTACCCGACGATGAGAACAGCGCCGGTGGAGGCATCCTGGGCGACCGCCGGAACGACGTCGCAGCCCGCTCCGGCGATCTTGGACAATTTGGTAAAATCGATGCGGAGTTCTCCGCCCTCCTCGATCTCCTTGGCCATGCGAAGCCCATGCCACGAAGTGGCCGCCATTGCAAGCCCGTCGGAGATTTTTCGCCCAGGCTAGCGCTCGATCCAGACCTCCACCCGGCGGTTCGCCGCCTTGCCCGAACCCGTCCGATTATCGCCCACCGGCAGTGACTCGCCGAACCCGGCCACCCGCACCCGGTCGATGCCCTCCCCCTGCAATTTCTCCGCGAGAGCCACGGCCCGCATCATGGAATACCTCTCGTTCCCGTCCAGCGAACCCACGTCGTCGGTGAAGCCGATCAGGAGGACCCGGGCGCTTCCGTTGGCCGGTTCCTGGAGAAAACGGGTCAAACGACGAAAATGGCGAAGGGAAACCTCGGTCAGTTCCAGAGAACCGGGCTCAAAATGCAGGTTGAAGGGGGTGTCTGCCCGATCGGCTTCGCGGATGAATTCCCGATAGTCTTCCGGCACCGATGCATCCTCCAGAATCGCCCGACGATGGGCCAGGGCCGCGGTCCGGTCACTGTCTCTCGTCCTCCCGAAGCCGAGCCATCCCGCGTCTCCCAGCACGGTCTGCCCCTCGTCGCCCGCGGCGAAGGCGATAAAATCACGGATGAGAGGGTCGCGGCTCTCTCCGGGGTCGATCCGGATGGGATCCGCCAGGGGATACTCCCCCGTGCGAATCACGATGGCGGCAGGTTCGACCGACCGCATTTTCTCAGACGCCCTCAGGGCCAGCACACGCAGCTCTGAGCTCACCTCGGAGAACCCGACGAATCCAATCGCGAGCGGATTCTCCCGGATGGCTTCGGTCAAGGCTTCGCTGTCCGCGAAGCTCCGGACGAGATTCGCATCGATCTCCCCGCCCGAAGATCGGAAAATCCTGCTCTCAAACCGCTTCGCCATTCCCTCCCACTCTCCGATGCCAGAAGGAAGGATCGGACCGCTCGAACCACCCAGCTCCGCCCAGTCCCGCACCGATCCGGAATAAATCGCGGCCAGCTGATCCAGGCTGAGGGAACCGACGGGATTGTTCGGGTGCACCACCACGGCGATCGCGTCGTGCGCAAGGATCTCACCGGCGACGTCCCTGCCCAGGGGCACCACCTGCTCATCCTCCGGCTCCGCTCGGTCGAGGTCCGAGCGTTCCCGCACGCAAATGGCGACGATCCGATTCTCGAAGGATCGGCGCCCGTAGACCATGGCTCCACTCCCATCACCCGGGTCCGCCCGCGTCGCCACCTCTTCATATCCGGATCGTTTGAGGAATTCCTCCGCCAGGGGCAGGGCGAGAGATTCGGTCAGCGGGGCTGGGACCGCGAGGACAAAAGCGGGCTCCACCTGGGGCAGGGATTCTCTCTCCTCCAGGGCAACCGCCTCGGACTGGCCCGTCCGTTTGCGGTAGAACTCCCTCCCCACCGCGATCGGTGCCCGGTTCTCCCGATCGGCGATCATCTCGAACATCCGGGCCCGAACGCGGTTCTCCTCCCGAACCGCTTCGAGGGCGATACCCTCCAGTTCTTCGAGATAATCCAGCGTTCCCTTCGGGGATTCCCGCACCTTTGCCTCCTCGATGAGATAATCGATGAGCAGTTTCCGCGGCTCCCGCGATCGGTGGAGTTCGGCGATGGTGATCTCCGGCAGATCGCCCTCTTTCGCTTCTGCACCGTCCGTCAGCGGTTGGGGAACGGGCAGAGCCACCTTGCGCAGAGGCTCTTCCACCTCGGGTCCAGGCTCGATCGCCGCTATCACCGTTTCCGACTCGGGAACGAGAATCGCCTCCTCCTTCATCGTCGGCACCTTCACCAGCCGCCCTTCCGGAACCTCCTTCAGTCTCTGCACGGCATTCCAGCGCAGCATGGCCACACTGACCAGGCCCACCAGGGCACTGACGACGACGATGCCGTAGAGCACCGGGAGAATCGATCGCGGATGAATCTTCATCTTGAGAAAAACTCTGGAAATATACCAAATTTGCGATTTTTATAAAGCGTTTTCTTGTTTTCGGGATTATTCTGGCATTTTTGGAGGCAACTGCGATGGCGAGTGAGTTTTTTCCTACGGAGACTTCCGACCCCTGGTTTCTCATCGGGTTGGGTTCGTTTTTTGTCATGTTTGCCGGTCTGGGACTGGCTGGCATAGTCGGGCTCTGGGATCGTCACGAGCGGTCAATCCCGAGGAAGCGGGAAGACGAGCGGCATCTCTCCCTGATCAAGCGCTACGACGTGCTCAACCACATCCTCGACACCGCCGGATCGCAGGCGGGGCCGAACGTGTTGAGTCAACTTGCCCTGCTGCGGGAAGACTACGCCCGGATGCTGCGGGAGTTTTCCCTGACATCCATCGATTTCGAGGAGGGAACCGAGATCAGCCCGGAGATTCGGAGAAAAATCGTGGCGCTGCATTCCAGCGGAAGGTCCAATCGGGTGCTCAAGACGATCCGTTGCGGTTTCGAGTATTGCCCGGAGGGGGAGCCACCCCGAATTTTGCGGAAGGCGGAGGTGCGTCTGGGAGGTTGAACGTAAGCCTTGGCCGGAGGGGAACCGCTGTGGCCCTACCTCCACGGAACCCGGAATTTGCCATTTGGGCAATTGGTTAAGATGTGTTATAGAATTCGCCGATGCCCTCGACGCAGGTGAAACTTCCCGAGACCTCTCCCTTCTCCAACAGCGAAAAGGAGCGATTCATGCAGATTGCCCTGGTCGAGGGACGACGTGGCCTGGGATTGACCCGCCCGAATCCTCCCGTCGGAGCGGTCATCGTCGACCGGAACGGCAGACTGTTGGGGAAAGGGTGGCATCGCAAAGCGGGGACAGCCCACGCCGAAGTCGTGGCGATGCAGGATGCCATCTGCCGATTCGGTCCGGATTGTCTCGTGGGTGCCAGCATGTTTGTCACTCTGGAACCCTGCTCCAGCCACGGGCGCACCCCGCCTTGCTGCCAGGCCATCATCGATGCGGGAATCCGCCGGGTCTACATCGGCACCACCGATCCGAATCCCCTCCACGCCGGAGCGGCCATCCCACTCCTCGGCGAGGCCGGGATCACCGTCTCGGTGGGCATCTGCCGGGACGATGCCGAGTATCTGATCCGCTTTTTCAAGCGCCGGATCGAGACGGGACGGCCCTACGTGATCGCAAAGACGGCGATGACCCTGGACGGGCACACCACCCTGCCGCCCGGACACGGCCAGTGGATTTCCAGCCTGGAATCCCGTGACGACGTCCAATATCTGCGCCGACAGTGTGACGCCATCCTCGTGGGCGGAGAAACGGTTCGGGCAGACGACCCCATGCTCACCCTGCGGGGACGCTACGCCGAGGGCCGTGATCAACCCGAACGCATCGTCCTCACCGCCGTCAAGGGATTGCCCGAGGAAGCCAAGGTGTTCAACGATGAATTTGCCGACCGCACCCACGTCTACCACGGTATCCCGCTGGACAAGGTGCTCGACGACCTGGGAAAACGCGAAATTTCCTCGGTGTTGCTCGAGTCCGGGGGACGCCTCTTCTCCCACGGCATCGGCCGGCAACTCATCGATGAGGTGGTTTTTTACATGGCACCGATCCTCGGAGGCGGCGACAACAAGCTGATGCCGGTGAATGGCCTGATGGCCGAACTCGAGGATTTGACGGTGGACCGAATCGGACCCGATATTCGCATCACCGGCAGGGTAAAAAAGTAATCACCAGGGAGGCTTCCTTCATGTTCCAGGTCATCTTCAACGAGATCAGTGCGGCGGAAATCTCGCAGCTCCCCCGCCTCGCCCAGTTGGAATTGCTCAACGAATTTCAGGTGACACCCGAAGTCCTGGAAGAAATCGAAACCGGAGGAGACGGCGGCCCCTTCGGAACCATCAAGAGGGAGGGAAAGACCCTCTACCGCTACCGGGCCAACGACCTACGCATCTATTTCGAGATCGCGGAGAACCACGACGCCGTCATCGTCCATCGGGTCCTCAACCGGAATTCCTTCACCGATTTTCTCTACCGCGCTACCAACCTCTCGGTAGAAGACGACGACCTCAGTCAGTCCCGTCACTTTTGGGCCCTGATCGAGGAGGGCGAGAAAGCCCGGCGCCTCTGAGGACGGCTTCGATTGCATTTCGCCGAGACCTTTATAGCTTACTCGCGCCCCGACAGATTGCTGTTTCCGTGAGAAATCTCTGCTGAATCACGGTTCGGCCCCGTTTCTTGGGGGGAAGAAATTCACAGATCTCAGAAGTCGACACATGAAATTCGAAAACATCATCGCAACGGGTTGGTGCGCTGCGGCGCTCCTGCTTCTCTCCGTGAACGCCAGCGCTCACGAGCATCACCACCACGACGACAAGGGTCCGAACGGCGGCCGCATCCTGCATCATGTGGATCCCCATCTGGAGTTTCTCGTGCTGGCAAACCGAAAGGTCCAACTGACCCAACTCGACGGCAAGCTGAAGGCCACGTCGATGGGGGCGCAGGAAGTCGAGATGGAGGCCGGCTCCCCCGCGGATCGGGTGACCATCGCGTTCGAGAAGAAGGGCGACGTCCTCGTCTCCAAACAGCCGCTGCCCAAAGGAGATGATGTGCCCGTAGCGGTCATGATTCGCCCCGAACCCGGTGCCGACGTGATCACCGAGAAATTCACCGTGGAAATCCCGGCGAACGACGAGTGAGGTTGCGCCCGCAACCTCTCGGGATCGAAAGCAGAACCGGGTGCCAAGGCAAAAGGGAAAAAAACGCTCTAAAAATTATAAATTTCATTGCCTTCGGGGAGCAATTATTTTAGATTTCCGTATTATTCGGAAATCTTGATGAAATTGCTCCTCTCTTTTTTTGTCTTCATCGTCGCCAACTGGCCAGGCTTACAACCACTTCTGGCGGGGAATATATTCACTTCGGAGGTGATCCTGGAGAATCGTGAATGCCGCACCAGCCGGGTCTGGGCGGGATTCGGCCACCTGAACGCCCAAGCCAACGAGATCGTCTACGGGGGACCCGGAGGGCCCGATGGCGAATACCTGAGCCGCCTGGTGTGGGACACCGACAACACGGTGACCGCCAACGTGGGCTTCGAGGCCGAGTTCAATCCGCGTTGGTCTCTCTACGGTGAAGTCGCCTTCAGTCTAGGACCAGATGACAGCCACATGGAGAACTACGACTGGCTCATGCCCACCTCGGAGTGGTCCGATCAGTCGATCCATCCCGACACGGACCTGGATCACTATTTCCAGTTCGATCTCGGATTCGATTACCACATGCTGAAGCGGGAGAAATTGAACGTCGACCTTCGCTTCGGATTTCGCTACACCGACATCTCATTCACCGCCTACGGAGGCGATTTCACCTATTCCTTCAACGACTTCCGCGACACGGTGGGATCGTTCCCCGACGGAGCGCCCATCATTTCCTACCGGCAGAAACATCCCGGTTTCTCCATCGGCCCCCGCTTTCGCTGGTGCGCCACGCCAAGGCTCACGGTGCGCGGCGGTGCCTTTGCCGGCATCACCCTGAACGCCTCGGGAAGGGACCACCACTGGGAGCGTGAACTGCTCTTCGAGGATCACCTGAAGAGCAGCGCCTACTACGGGGCATCCGTGGGTATCGACTACCGCATCGGATGTCGCGCGAGTTTTTACCTCGAAGGCATGTACGACGAGTATACCCGCGCCGACGGAAGCACCACCGTCACCTACCAGGGCGCCTCGGTGGATTTCGGCGAAGGCAGTGCCGCAGCCGATCTGCGGACCTCCCAGGTCCGGGTCGGGGTGAAGATCGAGGGCAAACACCGGCCTCTCTTCCCGGACAAAAACAATCCCTGGAACTTCTGATCAGACGAAGTCGAGGAAGAGATGGCGGTATCGCTTCGGCACGATCGCGGTGAGGAGGATGTCGTTGTCCTCGTATTCCTGGCTCAGGATACTGGCCTCGCGATGGAGCAGGGCGACGAGATCCTGTCGCGACTGGGGGATGCGCAGCTCCAGGCGTGACACCCGATCCGCCAGCAGATCGCAGAATCGCTCCTCCAGCTCCTCCAGGTTGGTCCCCTGCGCCACAGACACGGAGACAGCCCTCTCGCCGAGGCGGGACTCGAGTTCGTGTTGACGCTCGGGATCGTCAACCAGGAGGTCGATCTTGTTCAGCACGATGATGACCGGTTTGTCGCCGGCGCCGAGTTCCTCCAGCACCTTCTCCGTTGTCTCGAAGTAGGTGAGAACCTCGGGCGAGCTGGCATCGAGGACGTGGACGAGAAAATCGGCCAGAACTGCCTCCTCCAGGGTGGACTTGAAAGCCTCGACCAAGCGGTGGGGCAGGTTCCGCACGAAACCCACGGTGTCGGTGAGCAGCAGGGTCTGCCCGTTGCGCAGAGAGACGGCCCGTGTCGTCGGATCCAGGGTAACGAAAAGCTTGTCCTCGGCGAGGACCTCCGCCCCCGCCAGCCGATTCAGCAGGGAACTCTTCCCCGCGTTGGTATAGCCGACGATGGCGGCGTGGGGTAGCCCCTCGCTGTCCCGTTGTTTCCTCTGCGTCTGACGATTTTTTCTCACCTCCTCGAGTTCAGCCTGGACGCGATCTATCCGGTTGCGGGCGAGTCGCCGGTCCACCTCGATCTGCTGCTCGCCTTCACCCCGCGCGGCTCCCCTGCCTCCTCCGCCTCCGCCTCCGCCCTGGCGGTCGAGGTGGGACCACATCCGGGCCAGGCGGGGCAGCGAATACTGCATCCGCGCCAGTTCCACCTGAAGCCGCGCCTCCCTGGACTTTGCCCGCATCCGGAAGATGTCGAGAATCACCTCCTCGCGGTCGATCACAGTGATCCCCGATTCCTCCTCCCAGGCCCGCTGCTGCATCGGGCTGAGTTCGTTGTCGAAGACGATGCAGTCCGCCTCCGCTTTCGCGGCCTGCTCGATCAGTTCCTCGAACTTGCCGGTGCCGGTCATGAACCGGGTGTTCCCGTTGCGCACGAAGACACATTCCTTCCCCACGATACCGACCCCGAGGGTGTCCACCAATTCGGCCAACTCGTCGACGAGACTGCGCGCCCGCGCCTCCTCACTCCTCTCAAAATAGACCCCGATGAGGAAGGCGCGCTCCACCATCTCGGGTTTCTCCCTGACATCAAACATGGTCTCTATGGCATCATCCGAGCAGCCGACGTGCCGTGGCCAGATCGTTTCGCATAGCCTGGATCACGGCTTTTTCTTTCTCCGGCCCGTCGCCCACATACTCGATTTGAATGCTTACCGGCCCCTCGAAACCGCTCTCCCGCAGCACCCGGTAGAACCCCCGATCCACCACGCCCTCACCCAGCGGAGCCCAGCCGAGCTTGCCGTCGCGCCAGTGAGGCTCCTTGAGGAATACCATGTCGACGTGGGGCCGAATCAGGGCGAAATTGAGGGGCCAGGCCTTGGCCCCCTCGATGGTGGCATGACCGATATCGAAGGCCACCGCCACCTGCGCCGGATCGAAGTCGGACACCACCTCGTGAAGATCCCAGATCGGGCCCCCGAAATAGTTCCGGCCCGAGTGGTTCTGGTAGATCGGACGGATCCCGATCTCATCGGTCAACGCGACCAGATCCTTCAACTTGGCCCGAAACTCGGCCAACTGCGGATGGATAGGCCTGGCCAGATCGTAGCGATAGTAAGCCAGGCGAAACCGGGTCACCCCGGAAGCTTTCGCCGTGCGCAGGACCGCCTCGGTGCGTTGCTCCTCGCTGATCTCGTTGATGCCCGACGCCAGGAGGGATAGTTTGAGGCCGTGACGCCGCAGCGACTCGATGAGTTGCGGCAGTTCGTCCTCGACTCGGGAGGGCTCGACCTGGCCGCCGGGACGAAGGGGAACCTCGACCCCGTCGAAGCCGATCGACGCCACCGTCCGGGCCAGTTCACCGTGGGGGAGATGCTGGATCTGCTTGGTGAAAACGCAGAACTCCCGGGCGGCCGCTGCCTCCGTGGCCCCGGCACGCTCCGACGCGGACATCGCCGCCACCGCACCGAACGCGCCCCCGAAAAGGCGGCGGCGAGTCATCTCAACCCTTTGTTTCACTCGAACCAGACTATCGTTTCTTTTCCCGCGGAGCAACTCTCAACCGCGTGGACACGCCCACGATCTTTCTTGCCGGATCCCGGGGCTGCGAAGATACTCCGCCTTTAGCCCATGAGAACGTTCTTCGCCATTGCAGGTCTCGCCTTCGCCGCCGTGCTCTCCCCGCCCTCGCTCGCGCAGGTGGGCGGTGCCGGTGGCTGGTCCCTCACCTCCACATCTCCGGTCACGATCCAGCGAGGGGGAGAAACCGTGGCGGTTTATCACCACGGCGGCGAGGAAGCCAAGCCCTTCTTCTATCCTCTCTATGGCCCCACCGGCGCGAATATGACCCGACACTGGCCCCAGACCGCGTTGCGGGAGGGGGAGGCCGACGATCACATTCACCACCGAGGTATCTGGTTCGGCCTGGGCAATGTCAATGGACTGGACTTCTGGCATTTCCCGGGCACGAAGCAGGACAAGGTATCTGGCCGGATCGAACACCGCGCGGTGAAAAAAATCCAAGCGAATGCCGAACGTTTCGCCTTCACCACGACCTCCGACTGGATCGAAGACGAGACCGGTGCGACGGTGTGTCGCGATATCCGGGAGTTCACCCTGCACCACGACGCTGCGGGGAACCTCCTCCTCGACGCCACCATCACTCTCGAGGCCTCCGAGGGCGAGGTTCTGATCTGTGACGACAAGGAGGGCTTCTGGTCCATCCGGGTGCCCGCGACGATGCGGCTGGTGGGTCCGGTCGCCGGCGGCGAGATCCGGAACAGCGAAGGCATCGAGGGACGCGCTGCCTGGGGCAAACGGGCCCGCTGGGTTCAGTACCGAGGCCCTGACGAGTCGGGCAAGACGGCCGGCATCGCCATCCTCGATCACCCCTCCAATCTCCGCCACCCTACCTGGTGGCACGCCCGACACTACGGGCTCTTCACCGCGAATCCTTTCGGCCAGGGCAACTTCGAAAAGGAGGCATCCGACGACGCGGGGAATTACCTCATTCCCGCCGGCGAATCGATCCGCTTCCGCTACCGGACCATCTTCTCCAACGAGACCGATCATCCCGTCGACATGGAGGCGGCGTTCCGGGAATTCGCCGCATCCGATGAGTGAAAGGATCGGCGTCCTTTGCGCCATCTTTGTCGCCTCTGGGGCGGGCGAAGCGATGAAGCGTCTGGACGAAGCCACGCTCATTGAGGGCCGGGGCATCGAGGGCGATCGCTACGCCTCGGGGAAAGGACGGTACTCGCCCTCGGATGTTTGCGAAGTCACCCTCATCACTGCGGAGGCCGTGGCGCGACTCGTCGCCGAGGGTTTTGCCGCAGCCGATGGCGAACATCGCCGCAACCTGGTGGTCGCTCACGCCGATCTCGAACGCATCGAGCGCCGCTGTTTTTCCATCGGGCCGAAGTGCGTCCTGCAATTCGATCGCCCCCGACCCCCGTGCGGCTACCTCGAGCGCATCACCCGGCCGGGAATGACCCGGGCCATGGGCCGGGCGGGAGCCGGCCTCGGCCTGCACGTCCTCCGCGGCGGCACCATCCGGGTGGGCGATGCCCTGACCCTCGTCCCCGGCATGGCGCGTCGTCCCCGGCGCAAACTGCCCTGAGTTCGGCGATGCTCCGATCCCCGGTCCCCCGGGCGCGGGCTCCTTTTGCCCTTGATAACAGGGGACCAACCCCTAGAATGGCCCCGCCCGGAGGAACCGGTTACGCGGTTCCGCAAAACGTTGCCTACCTTGCCTTGCCCAAGCCCGATCCAGACAGTGTCGCGTGGGGTCGATTTGCCGCATCCCGAATCGAGAGCAAGCACGCTCTGCGTCTCTTCTATCTGCGTGCCTATGAATTCTACAAGGCGGCCATCGCATCCGTCCCCGCGAGGTCTCTCCGGATCGAGATCGGATCCGGAGCAGGCTTCGTCAAAACCGTGATCCCCGAGATGGTCACCACCGATCTGGTGCCCTACGAGGGAGTCGATCGGCAAGTGGACGCCACCCGCATGGATTTCCCCGATGGATCCCTCGGGTTTATCGGAATGCTGAACACCCTGCATCACATCCCGGATTGCGCCGCCTTTTTCCGGGAGGCATCGCGGTGCCTGGCACCCGGAGGGCGTCTCGTCATCGTCGATCAGTATCGCGGCCTGATCAGCGAACCCGTTCTGCGTCTCCGGGGTGACGAGCCTTTCGATCCCGATACCCCGGACTGGCAGTTCGCTTCCACCGGCCCGATGAGTGGCGCAAACGGGGCGCTGGCCTGGGTCGTGTTCCACCGGGATGCAGCGAGGTTCCGGCAGAACCACCCCAATCTTTGCCTCCTGTCCTGCACCCCATTCCATCCGCTGCTCTACTGGTTGTCCGGTGGTTTGAATTCCTGGAACCTGCTTCCGGGCAGGCCATTGGCGGAACTGGCGAAATCGGCCGATCGATGTCTGGAACGCATCAAACCCCTGTGCAGCTTCGCCGCCTACGAACTGGAGCGCACCTAGTTCCGATCGAATCGAGACTTGACGCCTGCGATAAGGACCTGCATCGAGAGAGTTTTCCCATGCGACCCTATTTCAGGCTGATCCTTCTCCTGATCGTTCCCTTTGCCTATGTGTGCCTGGCGATCTATGGCAGTGACCTGAGAGGTCCTTTCTACATGATCTCGAGGGTCGACCCCGATTACGCCTACCTTTTCAACAGCCTGAATATCGCCAAATCCCGCGTGGTCGGTCACGCGGATCATCCCGGACTGACGCTTCAGCTTTTCGGTGGTTTGATGCTGCGCCTGCGGGAGATTTTCACGAGCTTCCCCGGCTCGCTCCAGGCCGAGGTAGCGGCTGCCCCCGAGGCGAGCCTTCGTTTTCTTCAGACGACCACGGCGATCCTTTCGGGAGTGGGGCTCTGGCTGGGCGGAATGCTCGTGAGCAGGACTGACCTTTTCCGAGGCATCATCCTCCAGTTGGGTGTGCTCTCCTTCTCCTCCGTCATCCTCGTCGAAGCCACCCGCTTTCGCCCGGAAGCTCTCATCGTGGGCCTCGGCGCGGTCTTTCTCGGTTACTGTTGGAGATGTTTCGACGAAGACGCCACGGATAGGGACTGGGGAGTCACCGCCGTGATCCTGGGATTCCTTGGCGGGCTCCTCTTCATGACGAAGCTGACCGCGCTTCCCTTTCTCATCCTGCCTCTCTATCTGGTGAGGCAGAGCTTTTACCGGGTGGAACTCTACGTGGCCGCGATGGTGGGAACCATTGTCCTGCTCTTCGCCTATCCGGCTGCGAATCCGGGGGAATTTCTCGGGTTCTCCGAGAATCTGGTGGCCCAACGGGGGTACAACCGGGCCGAGGAGGGTCTCGACGCCAAATGGAGCGACCGACTGGTCTTCCTCGCCAGCGTGGCGAAACAGAACCTGCCGGCGACTCTCTTCTTTTTTGGCGCGGCCATCGCGGGCCTCGCCCTCAGGAGAATGTTCTCGCTGGCACTGCTCGCAGTGATGGTTTTCCAGGCCATCCTTTTTCTCAACTCTCCCGGGGCCCTTCACTACCTCCTGCCGGGATTCATGGTCATCGGGACCTCCGTTCTGGCATTGATGCGGCCGAGGTATCTCACCGGGATCACGGCGACCGCTCTCGTGTTCTTCTTTTACCTCAACGGGGCCGAGGCGTTGCGTTCATTCCGGGAGGACGGAGCCGAAGCCCGGAGCTACCACGAGGTGCTGGCCCGATATCCCAGGGTTCAGCGAGTCGGACTCTACGTCTGTTCCGATCCCGATTTTGCCCTGCATTTCGGCTCGTTCTTTGGCCGGCATTATTTCCGCGACACGATCTTTGGCCCGGACCGGAAATTCTACCAATACAACGTGTGGTCAAACGCCTTCCAAAACCCATGGGACGGGGAGGTGCCCTTCGGCGAGATCCTGAGTTCCTCGAATGGCCGGGTCCTGATCACGGGCCCCTCCACCCTGCCGGATGCACTGTGGCAGCCTGCCCCCTCCTCTCAAAGGGATAAGAGCGGCTTCGACGAGATCGCCGGAACCCCGGCTCGGGTTTCCCTGGTCTACCGGTCACCAAAACACTCCGTCCTCCTCGTCGAAGCCGTGGCCAATCCGGGTTAGCGCGGGATGATGGGTGGGGAAGAAGGCTTCTTCTCTCGACTGTTCGACTTCGCCAACTCACGGCCACGTGGTCAGCAGCACCCGGGCGTCTCCCCCGGCAGCGCAGAACCCGCCATCCCAGGCGTGAGGCGCCATGGCGAAATCTCCCGCGCGGAAAGGGCCGGCTCCCGGGGAATCGAGCGTCCCCTCCACCACCGTGATGATGGCAAAGCGCCCCGCGGTCGCCTCCGAGAGGCGGCTCCCCTCGGGGATGACCCGCTCCTCCACGAGAAAATGATCGCTGTGGCAGAGGATCTCCCCATCAGCCGAGTCCAGCGAAGGTTCCACATCGCCGAAGTCGATGCACCTCATCGATTCATCGAGGTGCAGCTCCCTCGGTTTCCCGTCGAGCCCGGTTCGGTTCCAGTCGAACACCCGGTAGGTCGTATCGGAGTTCTGCTGGATCTCGTAGATGATCAAGCCCGCTCCGATGGCATGCAATCTTCCGCTCTCGATAAGGATGAAGTCTCCCTTCCCGGGGTAGAGCACGTGGACCGAGTCCGCCGCGGTGCCACGCTCCAGGGAGATGCGAAAAGATTCCGCGGTGACGCCATTTTTCACGCCGACATACAGTTCCGCCCCCGGCTCGGCGTGAGCGATATACCAGACTTCGGTCTTGGGTTCGCCGCCGAATTGCTCCGCGACTTGTGCCGG
>CAZLUZ010000104.1:0-18081 GCA_964562825.1 uncultured Akkermansia sp. | reverse complement strand
CCATGAAGTAAAAGGTCGATGAGAGCCTCAGGTAAGTGAAGTCGATATGCCAGTGTTAGCCCGTTCTGCCGCTGTCAGTGTGATGGTAGGAGCAATCCTCATACCTTGATTTCTAACCCATCTTAGATAAATTGCAAACTGGAAGGCGGATTACACTAGCAACTCTCGAAGAAATGGCGGACATCTGGATCACTGAAAAACCGGTTCGAACCTTTCGAGAGTTCGTCGAAAACGAACTGGAAGGAAAAAAAGCTGCCTCTGAGGAAATTGATGAGCTGCTGGAAAAGCCGAGAGGCGATTGGAAAGCGGCCCTGGAGGCGGACAGAAAACGCCGAATGCACCGCGCTTTGGGATGTATTTCGACGAAGGATGCGGTGCTCCAACTAACCAAACGCAGTAAGACGAGAGAAGTCAGCAAAGGGATCCGATTCCCTAAGGAATCTTCTTAGCCCCCTCGAGCGAGGATGCCCGGCGCAGACCGCCCGCCCTCGAATGCCTCGTCTTCGACGCCGGAGCGGGATCGATAGGAGGTGGCCGCGGCAATCTCAGTTCGATTCGCCCAGGGCAGTCTCGTGGGGTTCGCCGACGGCTTCGGCCCCTCGCTCGGTGAAACCGGTGACGATGCGGGCATGGTTGTGGGCGACGCTGATCGCTTCCGGCGTTTTTCCGGTCACCACCACGCGGACGCCGTTATCGAGAACCTCGATTTCCGCATTCAGTTGGTGATGGTACGCCACCATTTCGGCGAAGGCGGGATCCCAGCGGCGCACCATGGCACCGCTGTCCAAGCGCTTCTTCATGTAGTTCACGTGCTCCACCAGCTTGGAGGCCAGGGCCGGAATGTCGCTCGTGGTCGTCGCGGTGTATCCGTCCTCGCGAAGGGTCACCTGCCTCTGCAACTCGTCGTGGCGCTCTGCCAACTCTTGTATGATGGCCCGTTGTTTGGCGGGCAGAGGACCGCGCATCGGCTCGCCCCCAACGGGGACGGCGATCAGGGCCAGCAAAAAGGCGAGGAGCGGTGCCCCTGAGGCGTGGCAAGGGGTGCCGGGATTGTTTTTGTTTTTCATGGGATCGTTTTTTGCTGCATCAATCGTTCCCCCTACCCCATCGCTACCCGACCGCGCTCGCGCGCGACAGATCGGTTTAATTCCCCCCGCTCTCCTGCTCGTCCCCAAGGCCCGCCTCCAACTGTCGGACCTTTTTCTCGAAGAACTCGTCGGTGATCAGACCGTCGGCATAGAGGCGCTTGAGTTGATTGTACATGCCGATGACCTGTCTCTTGGTGTATATCGCCTTGCCCACCGACGGGTCAATGGACAGACCCAACTCCTGCACCTCCTCCGCCGTGAGCGCGCGCGGGTAGACCGACACCTCGTCGACGAAGCCGTTGAGCGAATTGCCCCGCTCCCGGGACCCCTCGGGGACACGGGTCATGCCAATGAGAAAGTCCACCTCCCGCGGTGCGCCCTTCTTTGGCAAGGGAGAAGCCTCTCCCTGAAGCCTGCCGTTCAGGTAGAGCCGAACCTCGCTCCCATCGCAGGTGGCCGCCACGTGAACCCAGGTTCCATCCGCGATGGCATACTCGCTGTAACACAGCCGACGACCTTCACAGGCCACGAAAACCCGGTCCTTTTTCCGGATGTCTCCCCCGTCCGGCATACCGGCAATGCCGAGGACAAAGCTGCCGTTGTCGATCAGGTGCCTATCGAAACGGGAAGACGAGGTCACCCGGCACCAGACGCTGTAGGTGATTTTCGGTGACCAAAGGGCGGGTTTCCCCGGCACCCGGATCGACTGATTGGACCACGAGAACTGGTAGGCGCCGCCCTTCTTGCCATTGGTCACGTGCCTGGCCCCGGCGAGTTTGCCATGGTTTTGTTTTCCGCTCTTGTCGCGGACCATTCCGTCCTGCGGTTTGCCGTCGAAATCGAAGTGGAGCACCGCACCTCCGGACGGTTTCGGCGTCGCCGAGGAATCCTGGGCGGGTCCCCGGCTCGGAGTCAGAAACAACGCTGCGGCGATGCAGATCGGGGAAAAAAGGATGACGGGAGGATTCATACCGGATTCGTCGGCGTGAGCAAAGGGAAGATCATTCCCGATCGAGTATCGTCGACAGCGAGGGAACCCGATTCGGCTTGGGATTGTAGGAGGGGTCGAAAATGGTGAACTTCACGGAGTCCTCTTCCGCCGGCACCAGGTGGCGCCAGAGAAATGCCTGCATCCGATCCTCCGATGGGACCGCGAAGCGCGTGATCTCGCCCCGTGGCGTATCGGCTTTGCCCACCACTTTGAAATCGAATACCCGCAGACCGGCATTGTCCCTGCGCCCGGTCCTCAGTCCAATCGCCGTGTTGGTCTGATCCTTCGACAGGGTGGGGCTGGTCGCGGTAAACCCCTCGGGCAACCCTCGGGCCGACAACCTGATGGGGCCCTCGAATCCGTCCTTCCGGATGGCGAACACCCGAATCCAATTGTCTCTCCCGGGCCGCACCGCCAGACTGGAGGGAACGATCCGCAACTCGAAATCCGGCCGCGGGCCGCTGATGCGCAACCGGTATCCATAATCGTGCCCCCCGTTGCGCGCCGTGTCGGACAGGTAAAGAAAATAGGTGCCATCGGCGGGCAACTCGCACCTGATGTAGGAATCCGCCTGGTGAGTCGTCAGCCCCTGCGCCTTCAAGCTCATGGCCCGGTCGTCTGTTCCCTCGTCGAACATGACCGGTTGATCGTCGTTGAGGAACAGAACCCGGCCCGCGGCATCGGTGAGTCGCAGCATCGAGTCGACCGGCGAATCCAGGCGACGCGCTTCCACCTCGGCGACAATGGTCTGGCCCGCCTTACCCCGGAAGGCAAAGACATCCTCGTCGCCGGCGCTTTCGATCCTGCCATTCACGATCACCGGCAACGCAACCTCCTGAGCCGTCTTCGGGTTGTCGTTGGGCTCTTTCGCCAGGATTTCCGGGAGGGAGTCCAGCTTGAAAGGCACCCGGTTCGTCTTGTGTTTCCCCTTCCAGGCCGCGATCTGGTGAATCCCCTCTGCGGCATCGGAGGATGGGGGGACGATCGTGGCACCAACGAGGTGCCATCCATCCAGCTCGATCTCGGGCAAGGCCCCCACCCTGCCCCCGAGAGGGAAGACATGCGTGACGAAGGGCAATTCTCCGATGGTGATGCGGTAGATGAAATCTTCGCGGCCCCGATAGAGCGCATCGTAGATCGAGAGAACATACTCCCCGTCCCGGGGGATCTCGACATAGAGAGTGGGGTCCGGTTTGAAGCGAAAATCATCGTCGTAGGCGATCTCAGTCCCGGCGGAATCGTGCAGCGCGATGACCGGTTGGAACCAGCCTGGCACCGCGTCGGCGATGTAGGGAATCAGTTGCCGGGCCTTCGACGAGATGACGAGACGCTGTCCCTTTTTCGCCGCGAACCGGTATTCGTTTGTCTCACCGGAGGCGACCTGACCATTCATGGTGCAGGGCAGTGTGATCGACATTTCGACCTCGCTGTCCGGTCGTTTCCGCTGGGCCAGGTGTTCCTTGCCCAAAACCTGGAAGGGTGCCGTTCTCATGGGACGCCGGCTGGTCTCCGGCAGCTGCCCGACGCAAAAGACCAGCGGATTGGACAGCCCGTGCGGGGTCATAACCCGCAGATCGCGCATCCCCGGTTCGGCCCCCGGAGCGATCGTCACCCTGAGGTAGGCGATCTCGGCAATCGAGGAGACCGCCGGTCGGTTGACCCACTCCTGGTTCCGCGCCCTCAATTTCTCGATCATCCGCCGAGCCGCGGCATCGCCCTCGACACCGTGCCAGGGGGTATAGGCCAATTGCGGCTTATCGATCATCTCCTCGATCACTTCCGGCATTTTCCGGCGGTCCGCACTGCCCTTCGCCTCACTCGCCTCGCGGGGAAGAGTCAGCTCCAGATCGTTGATCTGCTCGCTGATGAGCCGGCTGTATTGCGGAGTCAGGTTCCAGTGGTATTCGATGACCTCCGCCTCGACCCCCTGCCCCGAAACGATCGCATCCTGGAGGTCATTCATCCCCTGACCACCCACCTTGACCATGAAGGTGGTTCCCTGCTGTCCGCCCGCGGGATAGGCACAGCCGATGTAAGGCCGTCGTTGCGCCGCCGCATCGGTGGCGAAAACCAGCAGCATGGGGAGGGCGATCGACGCGATCGCACGTAAATGTCTCGTCGTCATGGGGTCATGAATTCGTCTTGCCTTGCTTTGCGCTTCGCGGGCGGTTCACCCCGGGGCGAGCGCGGAAAGTGGGATTTCCCATCCCGCCTCGCCCACGGGGCTCCAACTTCACCCAGCCACCACATCAGCCACAGATTTTTGCCCTCAGCGTTTGGTGCCAACTACATGATCTCGGTCAGCAGACCTGCCGATTTCACTTGGTCGGACACGGCCGGCAGAACGTGCGCCTCCAATCCGAGCGGATGCGGGAGCTTCGCCTTGGGGTCTATCCCCGCCAGCGTGTAGATACTGCCGAGCAGGTCCACCGGGTAAACCGGGCGTTCCGCCACCTCTTCGCCTTTTTCCGTACTGGAACCGACGATATGGCCCCCGCGGAAACCGCCCCCCGCCACCACTACGGAAAAGACCGTCCCGTAGTGGTTGCGCCCCCCGTTCCATGGCGGCTGCCAATCGACGCGAGGTCCCCGTCCAAACTCTCCACCACACCAAACCAGGGTGCTTTCGAGCAGACCGCGATCCTCCAGATCGGCGATCAACGCGGCCAGTCCCTGGTCGAGTTCCGGACACTGCCGCCTCATGGTGTCGAAGTGGTTCTTGTGGGTGTCCCAGCCACCGGGATAATTGATCGCGATGTAGGGAACACCCGCCTCCACCATCCGCCGTGCCGCGAGACACTCCTGCCCGAAGGTGTGGCGCCCGTAGAGGTCGCGCGTCTGCGGAGACTCCTTGCTCAGGTTGAAGACCTCCTTGCCCCGGCCCAGGATGAGTTCGTAGGCCTCATCTCTGGCCTTCTCCGCAGCCTGAACCGCGGAACTTTCCCCCATGGCGGACCCCATGGTATCGAGCTGGTCGAGGAGTCCCTGGCGGGCTCTCTGCCGCTCGTCGCTGAGCCCGCGGGCCACGATGCCCTCCACCTCGAACCGCTCCGCGTTGGGATCCCCGCCCGTGGCAAATGGCTTGTAGCTGGCACCGAGAAACCCCTCCTCGGAGAAACGGCCCGCCGCTTTTGTCAACACGATGTAGGGGGGCAGGATGCCCTTGTAATCGTCTTTCCTGAAGTGGGTGAATACCGCGCCCACACTCGGGTAGGCGAGACGTCCCCCCGCGGGGTGACCCGTCTGCATGAGATAGGAGGCGGTCTCGTGACCGTTCACTCCATGAGTCATGCTGCGAATGATCGAGTATTTGTCCGCCTGCTTCGCCATCTCGGGGAAGAGAGCCCCGATGTTGAAGCCGTCGATCCTCGTGGGGATGATCTTGTCCAACTCGCCGGTCCAGTCAAAACCGGCCTTGGGTTTGGGATCCCAGGTGTCGCTGTGCGACATGCCTCCCCAGAGGAATATCTGGATGACCGACCGGGCCTTCGGGGGGGGCTTTGGCTGTGCCCCCTCCAGTGCCGCAGCCGCTGCCGCGCCGGAGCCCAGCAGCATGCCGGCTGCCACGCCCCCGGCACCACGGCGCATGGCCTCGCGCCGGGTTATGAGGTCTCCTTGCTTGGAAGTTTCGCTGCTATTCATTGTTTCAGCGGGGTTTGCTTTCTGCTTTCGAGGGTTGAAAAGGTTCTTCGCTTGGGGTTTCGGTTTGCGCGTATAAAGAAACAGATTCAGTGGCGGTAAAGGGCCTCGGTGCTGTTGATGAGAGCCCAGGCGATGTCGGCCCACTCGGCATCCGACTTGGCGGGCTTGCCCGCACCGTAGGCAACGATGCGCGCCACCTCCTCCTCCGTGGGATAGCGCGAGAGAATCGTCAGATAGAAGGCCTCCGCGATCTCGGGAGTGGTTTTCAGAGAACGAACCAGCCCCCTCAACCGGGGACCTCGCTCGATCTTGTCGCGGATATGGGAGGAGTTCAGCATGTGCAGCATCTGGGCGGACTGAGGCTCGTTGATGCGCTCCGACTCCATACCCGTGGCCCGGGCCGAACGACCGAAAAGGGTGAGAAACGAACTGGTGATGCTGCCGTCGGCCACGCCGATCGCCGGCATATCCCGGGGAATGTAGGTAAAAGGTTCCGGGATCGCGCTGGTGTAGAGATCCGTGGTCCCGGTGATGGCGTTCACATTATCGATCAATACCTCGGCGGGCAACCTCCTCGGCATATAGCTGGCGAAGTTCGCCATCGCCTCGGGGCGGTCCGATTTCGGAATGGCGGAAAACTGGTAGGTGCTGGAATTGAGGATCTGGCGGAACATTTTCTTCATGTCGTAGCCGGAGGCGACCATCGCTTTCTCGAGGTGGACCAGCAGTTCCGCATTGCTGGGCGGGTTGTCCTCGCGAATATCGTCGGGTTCGTGGATGATTCCCCGGCCCAGGAGCCAGGACCAGAGGCGGTTCACGATGTTCCTGGTGAACCAGGGATTATCCGGGGTGATCAGCCAGTCGGCGAACACTTCCCGCGGGTCGCGGTCGAGCGGCAGTGTTTTCCTGGAGCCATCGGGAAACACCGCGGATTTGGGTTCCCTTGGTTGCCGAGCCTGCTCGACGACGGCGCGGGCTTCATCAACGGAAGTACTGGCCTCGGCGAGGGCATCGACCGCCGCTTTCTCGGCGGCCTCTGCCTCGGCCAGCTTGGCCCTGGCCTGCTGCAGGGCAGCCCCCAGGTTTTGCTGCCTCTGCTGCGGAACAGGGGACTTCCCCGTGGCACCCCGGGCTTTCTCCAGCGACTCCACAGCTTGCTGCACCGCAGCCTTCCCCGACCGGACGATGGCACGCTTCCTTTCCGCCTCCCTTTTCAGGCGGTCGTGTTCCTCCCGCGCGGCGACATACTCCCCCCAGGCGACGGAGTGATGCGGGTCCCAGAAAACCAACTCCTCTTTCCACTCGCGGGACGGCTTGTATCCGACCTCGGAGAAAAAGACCGCCATCCCCGCCAGCCTGTCCTCGGGCCAGAAATCGGCGCGACTGCCCATGAGCGTCAGCGCCACCGCCGAGGCGATGCCCTCGGGCGATTGGTCCTGAATCGCGCGGTAGAAATTGACCGGCCCGACGCGAAAATTGCTGCCGCTGGAGGTGAGAAGTTCACGCGCGAACTGGTCATAGGGCTTGTTACCCGCGATCGACTCCCTGACCCAGCGATCGTAAGCCTGCGCCGCGTTCGGCCAGAGGTTGACGGGAAACTCTGCCTTGATCCGCAGGATGTCGCCCCACTTCATCGCCCAATAGACGGCGAACTCCTCGCGCTCCAGGAGGGCATCGATGAGGCGAGCACGCTTACCCTTGGCCGGATCGTCCAGAAAAGCTCTGGCCTCCTCCAGGGTCGGGAGGGTGCCGATGACGTCCATGTGGGCCCGACGGAGGAAAACGGCGTCCGTGCAGAGGGCCGGTTGCACCCCCATCTCGTCGAGCTTGCTCAGCAAGATGCGATCGATCTCGCCGCGAGGGGTCACCGGACCCGGCATCTCGAAAATGTGCCCGCTCGGCGGCAGCGCCACCTTAGCCTTGCCCCCGGCGGAGGCGGGCCCTTTTTTGCCGCCCCCCGATTCGGGAGCCGTGTTGGCCGAACCGGTTGAAGGAACAGCCGTGATCAGCATCGTCGCGAGAATCAGGAGGGGTTCTCTCATCCTAGGGCTTTCCATGTCCCTCAAATCCCGACGCAGAAGCGGACCCGCACCACACCGAAGACTGAGAGAAGCGAACGAAATCGTTTATACCGAAACAGACTTCTACCCCCCCTTCTCGTCAAGAGATTTCGCGGGTCCGCAATAATGTCCTGAAGCGACATTGAGACCCCTGCATTCCAGCCAAAAGGCTATAGCATATGCATATATTGCTTATTCCTCCGCATTCTTTGCGATCAACTCTTTCCCTACCGGCAGGAGCCGAGGCAAACGGAAAAAATTCGCTTTGGCAAAAAAAACCGCGAGGCTTCCCCCCCTCCTCTTGGGAGAGAAATCCTTCGCGGCTCTCCGGCGTTGCCGGAGGAGTCCCTGACCCGGCGACGGATCAGAGATTCTCGAGATCGATCTCGTTGATCACTCCGACGGCCCCACCCTCAAAGGCATTCTCCGTAGCGGCGGCCCGTTCTATTCTCGAGTCGACGGTCCCGGTCAGAGTCGCCACCCCGCCGCTGACATCGATGTTCACGTCATCGGAATCGACGAAAGGACTCCAGAAAATTTCGTCTTCGATCGCAGCGGTAATTTGTTCGTCGCTGCGTTGGCGATTCTCTTTGTATACCGGAGGGTAATAGGGGTAGTAGGTCCACGGAACCGGGTAGGTATCCCAGACATAAGGATCGTAGACGACGGATGACTCCGGGTCGCTTACCTCTATTTGGTTGCGCACCTTCTGGACTCCCCGGGCGCCTTGGGCCACCGTTTCGGCCCGGCTTTTTTCGAACCAGGAATCCACGGTTCCTCGCAGATAGGCGGTCCCTGCAACGACATCGACATCGATCTCAAAAAAATGGATCCAGGGATCGGCGAGAATCCCGTCGACGATATTTTCCTCGATGGCGGCGGCGCTCAACTCCCCCTCGGGACGAACCTTGATCCGGTTGGTGACGCCGGTGACTCCCACCGTGCGATGGGCGACCCGCTCCGCCGCCTGCCGGGCTTTCGCGTTGTCTACCACCCCGCGGAGGGTAACCCAGCCAAATGATACCTTGGGATCGATCTCGAAGGACACCACTCTGGGGTCGTAGAGAAAGGCGTCGAGCAACGCCGCACGCACCTCGTCATCGGGGCGCGAAAGGTATTTGTCTTTACGCAGACTTTCGTCGCGCACCCATCCGACCACCTCAAGATCCGATGCGTCGACCGACTGCACACCGCCCACCCAAGAGCCATTGACCGCGACTCGCTTTTCGGCAGCACTACCGACCTTGCCTGAAAGGCTCACGTCGCCATCGGTAACCTCCACGGTAACGAGGCCATCGTCTACGAGAGCATCCCAAGCAAGCCGCTTTTCTACCTCGGTCTGGATCTCGTGGTCCGCCCGATCCGAACGGTATTCTACCTCCATCTGGTTCTCCACCCCGGTTACCCCGCGAACCCCTTTCACCACGATCTCGGTCAGCCTCGATTCCTGCCACGAATCGACCGTTCCCTCCAGGGTAACCGTGCCGTTCTGATCGGCGCTCACATCGACCTCATAGCTGTCTGCCGCGGGATCCCGCACCAGGGCACGCTCCACGCGCTCCTTCAACTTTTCCCCCGGAACCTCGGGGCCTTCCACCTCGATGAGGTTCACCACCGACCTGACGCCGCGAACTGTCTCCGCAACCAGTCCGGAGCGCTCTTTGCCCAAAATGTTGCTTGCTTCGCCACTGAGGGTCACGATCCCCTGGCTGGTAGTCACGTCGATATCGTTGAACGGGACAAAACGGTCGTAGAGGAATTCGTTCTCCACCGCGTCCGTGATCTCGAAGTCGTCGATCTCCTTGGGAGCTTCGTCCGCGGAAAGCGATCCCGGCCAGAGGAGGAGCGGTGAGAAGAGAGTGAGGCAGAGCGGCAATAGCCTTCTTTTCCATCTTTTGCAGTCGTCAGTTGGTCTGTTCATCGTTATTTCCAGTTTTGATCGTTCGCGGCGGGCCCGAACCATTCAGACCCTTTCTCACGGATGGCAGCGCATACGACGTGCCAGAACTAACCGAACCGGCCCAACCCCCACGCCAATGGCTCTCAACGTCGCCGGCCCGTCGCCGCGATGTGATGGAGCGGGAATGCAGATATGCATGAAATTCCGCGAATCCGTTTGCAATGTGCAAATCGAAGTATTTCTCGGGAGCCAGTTTTTTGTTCGGGCCGTGTTTGGGCCCGGGATCAAACCAGAGAATTTCTCGTATGCGGCCTCCTGGCACCCCTCCCGCTACCTGAGAGCGCAAGAAACGAGTGTGGGGCGAGGCGAAACTCCCGAGGAGCAATCGTTCTCATCGACCAAACTGCATCCATTGTCCAAATCATGACCCCAAAACAAACTCCTCCGACCACACCTCTCGAATGTCCGCCCGAAAAGGAGCACGTCGTTGTCCTCGGCGGCGGATTTGGCGGGCTCGAATTTTGCAAACGGTGCGACCGCGACCGGTATCACATCACGCTGATCGATCGCCAGAACCACCACCTCTTCCAACCCCTGCTCTACCAGGTCGCCAGCGCAGGTATTTCCGCACCAGATATCGCCCAACCTCTCCGCTCCATTCTGCGACGCCACCGAAATCTCGGCGTGTTGATGGAAGCCGCCACGGAAATCGACCTCGAGGGTGGAACCGTCTCCACAGTAAACCGCACCATCCCGTTCGACCACCTCGTCATCGCTCTCGGGGTGCAAACCAGTTATTTCGGGAACGACCACTGGGCCGACCACACGGTGGGCCTCAAGTCGTTGGAAGATGCCTTGAAGATTCGAGCCGGCATTCTGGGAGGATTCGAGAGGGCAGAGGCGAGCCGGGACGAGAACGACGTTCGCCGGGCGATGACGACAGTCGTGGTAGGGGGAGGTCCCACCGGCGTGGAACTGGCGGGCGCCTTTGCCGAGTTGTTCAAACGGGTGATGAGAAACGACTTCCGCCGGATCAATCCCGGGGAAGCGCGGATCGTGCTCGTCGAAATGGCGGACCAATTGCTCCCGGCCTATCCCCGGGACCTCGCCGAGTACACCCGGCGCAGGCTGGAACAGATGGGGGTCGAGGTGATGACGGAATCGCCGGTCACGGAAGTCGGTCCGGAATACGTTGTGACCGGGGGAGAAACGATTGAAGCGTCCCACATCATCTGGGCCGCGGGCATGCAGGCTCCCGGCCTGACGCGCGACCTCGGGGTGCCTACCGACAAGGCGGGCCGGATCAAGGTGGAGCCCGATCTTTCTCTCCCGGGACATCCCAACGTCTTCGCCATCGGGGACATCGTCCATCTTGTCGATGCCAACGATAGACCGGTGCCCGGGGTATCCCCGGCGGCAATCCAGATGGGCAAACATGTGGCGAGGATCCTGCTTCGGGGCGAACGCGAACCCTTTGCCTACTTTGACAAGGGATCGATGGCGACCATCGGGCGCCACTCGGCAGTGGCGGAGACGGGAAAGGTCAAATTTACCGGCGTCGTCGCCTGGCTGATGTGGCTGCTGGTCCACCTGCTTTTTCTGGTGGGTTTCCGCAACAAGGTGGTCGTTTTCTGGCACTGGTTTTACTCCTATCTCACCTACCGGAACGGCGCCAGAATCATCATCGGGGACGAAACCCGATAGCCGGGGGTTTCCGCGAAAAATCCCCAAAATTTTTCATTTCAGGTTTTTTCAACAGTCTCTTAGGTTGGCCCCGATGAAGTTCCGCATCCTCCCCCTGATTTTCGCTGTCCCCCTTCTCCTCGCCGGAGTCGCCGGGGCCGGGGACTTCCGCACGTGGTCTCCGGAAATCCAGGCCCTGCTCCGGGCCGGAAACATCGTCGAACTGCCTCACCGCCCCGGGGAGAACCCGTCTGGGATTGACCGTCGCTTCGTCACCATGGGCAAACTGATGAAGGCCACCCGCGAGGAACTCTGGGCCATCACCATCGACAAGGACAACACGGAGAAATTTCTCGACGGCGTGCTGGAGTCGAGAATCCTTTCGCAGACGGGGAACGAGATCATCCTGGAGCAGCGCACCGAGGCGGGTGGGACCGGGGGTTCCTACCTCTACACTCTGAAGTATACCCTCACCCCGATGAAGGTGGCGCTTTTCACCTACGTGAAGGGGGAGATCCGGAACGTGGAGGGGGGATGGTGGATTCTGGAAGGTCCCGATGCCGAACACAAACTGGTGATCTACTCCATTCACATCGACCCGGGCCGGTTTGCCCCGCAGTTCGTGGTTCGGCGTGGCATCCGGAAAACGGTGCCCAACACGCTGCTCAACACGGAGAGGGAAGTGCTCCGCCGCCGCAACGCCCTTCGCTAAGTGGTGGAGGACCGGCCGCGCGCCCGCTGTCACCCGGGCATCGGGGGAATCGACTCGATTGCTCCTGCGGAGTTCTCCATCCAGGATCACCCATGAAAGGGAAGGAATTCGGGCTGCCAATCTTGAACGACGCCTATAGGGCGAGAAAGCGCGACATCCGGATCCGCGCAATCATCGCCATCGGCTTTTCTTTGACCCTGACTCTCATCTGGGCCTCTGCGGTGACCCTGGCTGGTCTCTGGGATCGGGTAATCAACCACTGGCCGGCGTCACTGACCATGGTTTTTGGAAGCTTTGTCGCCGGTTCCACCCCCCAGGGAGGAGGGGCGGTCGCTTTTCCCGTGTTTACCAAGGTTCTCGACGTGCCCACCGAGGTGGCGAGAAGTTTCTCCCTCTGCATACAGACCGCGGGCATGGGTGCCGCCACCGTAGCTATCCTGATCAACCGTCGGGCCGTGGAATGGAAAACCGTCATCATTGCCACCGGAGCCGGGGCGATCGGTTTTCTCGCAGTCACTTTCCTGCTATGCCGCCCCGCCCTGCCCTTCGCTCCCTCGCTGCTGCCCTCCGCCTATGTCAAGGTCACCTTCACCATCGTTCTCACCGCGATGGCATTTGTCGTTTTCCTCGGATCGCGGGTCGATTTCCGGGAGATCCACCGGACCCTGCCCCGTCTGAATTTCCGCATGATTTCGGCTATCGTCATCGTCGGTGTTCTCGGGGGAGGCACTTCGGCCCTGGTCGGTTCCGGCATCGACGTGTTCGTCTACCTCGCCCTGGTCATCTTCTTCGCGATAGACCCCAAGGTGGGAGTGCCCACCAGCGTGATGGTGATGGCCCTGATCTCGATACTGGGTTTTTTCGTTCACGGAATTCTCTTCGGCCAGCTCGCGGTCGTGCTCGAAGGGGAAACCGTCGCCACCGTGGGTGGACGGGTCGTGGGCGTGGACGACGGCGGTCGTCTCCAATGGGGAGAGGGTGCTCCGGCAACGGCCTCGCGATACGATCTGTTCGGTCTCTGGCTGGCCGCGGTGCCCGTCGTGGTCTGGGGAGCCCCCCTGGGTTCGCTGGTTGCCTCGCTGATGACGGCACGACATCTGGTCCTTTTCGCCACCGCCCTGGCGGCCACCGAAATCGTGAGCACCGCTCTTTTCCTGGAAGAACTGCACGAATCTCCCTGGCTCGTGACCTATGCCATCCTGGGTACCGCGATCTGTCTGACGATCCTGTTCCTCCTGGCCCGTCACTGCCGCACCATCTTTCGTCTGCCGCCCACCGACATCGACAGCTGCCTCCACTTCGACCGGATCGACGTGAGGGGAGAACCGACTCGAACCGGGCGCCGCGAGAAATGATCCCGCCCGCCCGTTGCTCGCGATGCTGCGCACCTAGCCGATGAAGACATTTTTCGACTACCACCTGCTAAGTTTTCTCGGGGAAGGAAACCACGGCCTCTACTACAGGGCCGTGGCGCCGGATCGGATTCCGACGGAGAAAGAGGTGGCGCTCAAAATTCTCGTCTACGGTGCGAGCGATGCGCAGTGGCGGGGCATGGCCAGGGAAATCCGTTTCCTCAATGAACTGGACTCGCCCTGGATTGTCCGCCTCTTCGAGTCGGGCCACGTCAAGGGGCGCCTTTTCTACGCCATGGAGTATTCGACCATGGGCACGCTGGAGAGTCCTGCGCAACCCTTGACCGTCGAGCAGAAGCTGCGGGCCATAGAGTGCGCGGCAAAGGGACTCGACGTCCTCCACCGGCGACAGATCGTGCATCGGGACATCAAGCCCGCCAAGATTCTGGTAAACCCGATCGGGGGGAAATTGAACGATCTCGGTATTGCGGATGAAACGGCGCCGGGGAGCGGGAAAACGATCCCCTCGGGCACGATCGGATTTATGGCTCCCGAGGTGGCGCGGGGGGCTCACGCTTCGCCAGCCAGCGATATCTTCGGACTGGGAGCCACCCTGCACCTCGCGCTGACCGGGCACAGTCTCTATCCGGAGGTCCCGCGTTCCAATCTGCGGGACGCGGTGCGCCACGTGGCTTCGGAGCCCCCCAGGATTCGCCACGAATTGCTGGCACCCGCCCTGGCTGAACTCGTGGCGGAATGCGTCGACGAGGACCCGACAAAACGGCTCGGCTCCGCACGAGACGTGGCCGGGGCGATTTCAGCAGCCAGCGCCTCCCTGTCCGACGGCCCGCCTGGCTTCGGTCCCGGCGAACAACGCGAAAGCGGTGTCCCTCAACGCCCCACGAATTGACCTCCGTGGTAGCGCCAGGTGGGGAAAAAGATTTTCAAGGGCCCGAAGACAGCCAGGAAAGTGACGAGAAAGACCGCGGCGTAATGGATCAGGAAAAGTTCGCGATCCAGTTCCGCGGGCTCCGGCAAAAAGGGGAGATCGATGCGCTCCTGAAAGAGGATCAGCCGAAGCACCAATCCCTCCCAGATCCCGGCGAGGAACTGAAAGGCGAACGGCCAGTCCCGATCCCAACGCGTCCTTTGGATCCCCAGGTAGAAGACGTCCCAGAACAGTCCCAGCACCAGAACATAACCGAGGATGACGAGGGGAGTCCGCAGCGCGACACCGAACTCGAGGCCCTCGGACCCCTCGTGATACCGTATTTGCCACGCCGTGTAGAGCAGGGTCACGGGTATGCCGAGGACGACGAGGAGAAAGATACGGGTTTGCCACCGGCCGGATAGAGTGGGAATCATAACGGGTCTTTGTCTCGCTCGTTGTCAGGGACTTTTTCGGAAACACCATTTCAGCCACTGGCTGAAGGATCGGACAAAATGCATCGAACCGACCTGCGGAGCCCCGAGACGCCGTAGTTCCTCCACGGAGTGAATCGCGCTGAACTGGAGTCCGAGGAAACTGTCCACTGCGGCCATCGGACCCAGAGAGGTCACCACCCCGGCGGAGTATACCCGGGCCGTTTCGTGGCGCATGCCTTCGATCTCGAAATTCCGGCTGACCGCGATCCCGCTCGGCCGTGGCGGCCGCCCTTCCCGGTAGGCGTAGTTCCGCTCCAGGGCATAGGTCTCGATGAGATCCCGGAGGAGGCGGTCGTTCTCCACATCGGGAACCAGTCCGGTACAATCGATGATGTAATCTGCGGGAAGATGAATCGCCTTACCGCCGCCATCGGCATCCGAGAGCGAGGTGACGAGCCGCCCATCTTCACCTTGGCGGACTCCGAGGACTCTGCCGAATCGAATCAGGTACCAGTTTTCTTTGATCCCCTGTCGGATAATACCGATCCAATCCGAACGGTTTGCCGTGGTCGTCCCGCCCCAGCACTCGTAGAGAGACGATCGCTCCCGGGGACTGCTGCGTTCCAACCTGCGGCGCAGTTCCCCACCCCAGCAAGACTTCGGCCAGTTGAAGGGTTGAAACTCCCAGTGGTGAAAAACCCTGCGACGGGCCGAGCCGTATCGGCTGCCCCGCACCGTAGGGCTGCGCATCAGGTGCAACACCCGGATCTCTGCGCCGGCACGGCGAGTTTCCCAGATTCGTTGAAGGATGCGGGAGGCAACGATTCCCCGGCCCCGGAGGACCACGGTTCCGCCATCTCTTCGCAAGGAATCGTAGATGTGCTCATGATCCTCAAAGGCATTGACCACGCGAAGCGCGTCGCTCGTCTGGATCCGGTATTTCTGAAGATCATCGAGCAGACGAGTCCCCGGATAACCCACACAAAGGTGTAGATACTTGGCAAAATGAACCCGGTACTTTCTTCCCGATGGGTCGACCGACCTGGGTTGGAACAGAATCGCATAGCGCCCTCGATCCGTCTTCCGAATGGACACCGCCTTGCCCGAGATCAGCATGTCGCGCCAGCCAATGCGTTGCGCCTCGGCATCGAGGGAACGGTAGACATCTCCTGCTCTAGGAGTGTAACTCTCCGCCAGAGCCGGTTCTCCGAAGACCTGCCACGCACACTTCAAGCCTCGACCCAGTTCCCCGCGGGCAAAACTGGAGAGAAATTCTCGCAGCGCGTAACCCGGATAACCCCAGATGTTGTCCGGACACGACTCCGCATTGGAGCGGAGACGCTCGTGAGGAGGTATCTGGGAAGCCTCGCAGAGCCTCCGGTACTTGTGGTAGGGGACCTCTTCGAGACCGATGACACCGATGTCCTCCGCCGGCACCCCGTATACGCGGAGGTGATCCACCCAAACGAAACTTCCGATGCCGCCACCGACGGCGAGGTAAGGAGACTCTGCGGTGGGGAAACCCTCCGCTTCGATTTGCCGCTCCGAAACGATATCCCGGGTGAAGGCATCCGGGATCGAGGACGGCACCTCCTCCGCACCCGCGAGCAATTCGGTCGCTGATCCCGTGTAGAGCTGGGTGGGAGCCGGGCCAACAGGCTCCCCGGTCGTGGCTTGCTGGAGGCTGACCGCAATCCGAAAGGGGCCGATATCGAAGGTATCGTCGCGGTCGAGCCGCGCGGACGAGATCCGGGCTCCCCGGTGTAACGTTCCATTCGCACTGTTCTCGTCGATCAGCTCGAGTGAGGAACCGTTCCAGCGCAGCGTGGCGTGATGCCGCGAAACACGGGGATGATCGAGAAAGACCGAATTCTCCGGGTCTCGCCCCAGCGTCAATTTCGCCTTCCCGTCATCGAGTTCGCAATCGAAAATCTGTGGATTCCCCTCAGGGAATTCCCAGCGCAGGATCAACTGTTGCTTCATCTCTGGGACAGGTGAACTCTGGTAGCATCGGCGAGATGCCAGCCGCACCACCGACATTCCGACTCGGGTGCGCCGAGATTGAGCAGGCGACACTTCGGGTTGGAACACTCCAGGGCAGCGCGATCTCCGGCGAAGAGTTGAAAGCGCCGATTGCCTACGGAGAAAACATCCCCCGCGACACAGGGAATTTCGGAACCGGGGTTCAATTCCCGGCGGTTGTTGAGGTAGATTTTGTTGATCTCGCTGCGGTTGCGGATGAGGAACGATCCAGTCCCGTCCACCGAGATTTCGGCATGTTTCGCGGAGGTGGTCGGATCAAATCCGCTGATGACGAGAGTGCTGCTCTCCGGATCTCGCCCGAGGGTCACGGAGTATCCCGGGAAGATAGGACAGGTGTGGGGGCCATCGTCCTCATGCCAGCGAAGAAAATGGGCGGCCTCCGAACTTCGGCGGAGGGAGAACGTGAAGGGAGGAATCTGAAAGGTCTCCCCGTGGGCGAGGTTCAGGGCCTGGCCATCGAAAAGACGGGAGCCCCGGACCAGCGTTCCGTTCCGACTGCGATCGGTGATGGTAATAATCCCGTTTCCCTCCCCTGCTCCGGTCAACTCGGCATGAACTCGGGAGATTTTCTCGTGCCTCGCTCCCAGGGCCAGAAAATGTCGGGATCTCGCTCCCGTCCGTCCGATCTGGAAAGGCAACTGAAAATAGCCGTAACCTGAAGCTACCTCCGCATCGGCACTCCGGAATTCCAGACAGATGGTTGCGTCTTCCTGCATCGCTCCCTGATTCGATCCCACGCTCATTCGGGAAAATGGTAGGTTCCCGGGGCGCCCCGTCGAAACCTATCGTGAATGCACCGGCAGTGTTCAAGGGTTTTTGTGGATCGAGCCCGACACCGAAAATTGTGATGGATATCCTGGTTTCGCCGTCGATTTCCGCTATTGTCTTTCACTTCGCTTTACCGATGGCCGCCTCCGGGTCCATTTTCCTCTGTCGACTGCCGACTCTGTTTGCAGCCCCACTTCTGAGCCTCCCGGAAGCCGCAACGGAGAGCGGCGCAGGGGCCCTCGCCCGCGGGACATCCGGCCCTGCCCTCGAAGCCGCCGGTCTCCCAATATCACTTGGTATCGGGGTCGATCTCGCCGTCGGAGGATTTCTCGGTCTGGCCGCCCTCGTCCTGGGCGCGTGTCTCGTGATCGCCCTCATCAGGGTGAACGGTCCCGCCCGCGGAGCCGTAGCGCCGCCGCCGCCGCCCCCCCCCACCCCCCGCGCGGCCCGTATACAGGTGATGGACGGCGGGCCCGC
>CAZLUZ010000103.1:0-18103 GCA_964562825.1 uncultured Akkermansia sp. | reverse complement strand
GAGATCGTCACTGACCTAGCCGGTTCCGGAGCCTGGGGCACGCTCGCCCGATTCATCGAACTCGTCGACATGTCGGGGAATCTGGTCAGGATCAGCCCGCATTACCAGTTTCACATCATCGGCAACGATCCCGATGACAATGCCTTCACGGACTGCGCCATTGCTGCGCACGCGAACTATGTCATCACCGAGGACCGCCATTTCGCGCCATTGAAGGATGCCGGATACAAGCCGCAACCGATCCCGCCTCGCGAGTTCATCGACAGGTATCATGGCATTCATGTCCCCTGAAGAAGAGCGCTGTCTCATGGCCTACTCCACATGGAGGAATTCGTTGCTGGCGAGGAGGACCCGGGAGAGGGCGGACCATTTCTCCCCGTTGTCTCCGGGATAGTCTTGCAGGAACTGCCGAAACCGGTCCCGCTCCTCCGCCGAGGGGTCGCGCTGGAAGAGCCGGCGATAGAGCTGCCGCATTCGCCCTTCCGGTTCGGGCGTCTCCCTCACGGCCGAAGCCACCGCGGCGGCCTGGGTGTGAAAGAAGGGATCGTTGAGGAAGTAGAGCGCTTGGGTCGGGACGGTGGTGGTCTCCCGCGCCGGGGTCGAGGCGTTCGGATCGGCGCCGTCGAAGAGGGCGAGGAAGGGATGCCGCCGCTGGCGCTGCACCATGAGGAAGGCGCTGCGCTTGTCGGTTTCATAGACGGCCTCGAAGGGGCGATGCTGCGAGAACTTCCAGGTTTCCTCCGGGGGGAAGGGATGCGCTTCCCCCGGGGAGAGATCGAGCCGGCCGGAGACGAGGAGCAGGCTGTCGCGCAGTTCCTCGGCGGTGAGACGACGGCGGTCGAAATGCGCGAGCCAGCGGTTGTCGGGATCGGCGGCGACGGGCGCGGCAGCGGCGCGGCAGTAGGCCTCGGTCTGCAGGATGAGCCGATGCATCGCTTTGACGCGATAGCCGCTCTCGACGAAACGCGCCGCAAGGAAGTCGAGCAATTCGGGATGGGTCGGCATTTCCCCCATCGCGCCGAAATCGTTCGACGACCGCACCAGGCCGCGGCCGAAGTGCCATTCCCAGATGCGATTCACCATGACGCGGGCGGTGAGCGGGTGGCCGGCGATCCAGTCACCCAGCTCGCGGCGTCCGCTGCCGGCGCCTTCGGGAATCTCCATCCCGCCGAAGACCGAGAGCCAGCGGCGCGGCACCTCGTGGCCGGGTCTCTCCGGTTCGCCCGCCTTCTGGAACAGGGCGTTCGTCGGTTTCTCCCGGTCCATCACCGCGTAAGCCACGGGAAGTGCCGGCTTCGGCGCCGGGCCCTCGACCGGACGGAAGCGCTGTCCCAGTTCCACGAGGGCGGGTCCGTATTCCGGCGCGGTGAAGTGGGTCAGTTCGAAGGAAACGCCATCATTCTTGGCGGGATGGGCGTCCGCGACGAGGCCGCTCAGGGTGACTTCGCCGTCCAAGGGGCTGACCCAGGCCACGGCCACGGGGCGCTTCACTCCCGGGTGCATGAAGAGGGATTCCGGCGCCAGCGCGGGCACGCTCATGATCTGCTGGTCGGACGAATTCACGAAGACCGTGGGCAGCCGGGTGTTGCTCCACGAATGGATGGCGGCGTTGCCGTCGCGACTCTGCCGCGGGTCGCCGAGAAAGACCGGCGCGGTTCCCGTTTCCAGGAAAAGCCACAACGCTCCCTGCGATCCGGCATGGGGGTTGGCCCTGGTCAGATCCCGGGCCAGGTCGGAAACGCTCCAGGAGCGCTTCGCGCCGCCCGTCTCCGCAATGCGCCATTCCACCATCGTCGTGTCCGAACCGTGGCTCTCGTTGGGCGAGACCGTCAGCTGCAGCACCTCGCCCTGGCGCACGCGGAGGCGTTGCTCGAAGGGGACGCTGCCGCCTTCGTCGACAGACGACGCGGCCAGCACGCGGGCGGAGGCGTCGGTCTTCGCGGCGAAGGCTTCGCCGGCGGCCCTGCGCTCCTCGAACTGCCGCTGCTGCGCCGCTTCGCGCTCCGCTTCCTTCGTCTTCCAGGTCTCGAGCCGGGCATCGATCTCGGCCTCCGCGACCAGGGGCACGAGATCGCGGGGCTGCTTCTTCGCCTCGCAGCCGGGAAAGGCGAACCGGGTGCTCTCGAAGATGCCGTAGAGCGCGTAGTAGTCCTCCGCGCTGACCGGATCATACTTGTGATCGTGGCAGCGGGCGCAGCCCAGGGTCAGCCCGAGGAAGTTCTTGCCGAGGTTGTCGATGGTGTCCTCGTAGGTAAGATACATGTCCTTGTCGCTGTCGTGACCGTAGCGGCGGGCGATGGCGAGGTAGCCGGTCGCGGTGATGCGCTCGGCCCGCTCCTCCGGGCCGGCCTCCCGGGCGATGAGGTCTCCGGCCAGCTGGAGGCGGACGAACTCGTCGAAGGGCAGGTCTTCCTGAAACGCCTCCATGACCCAGTTGCGATAACGCCAGGCGTGCGGCAGCGGATAATCGGCATTCTCCCCGGCGGTGTCGGCGTAGCGAACCACGTCGAGCCAGCGCCGTCCCCAGTGCACGCCATACTGCGGCGAGTCGAGGAGCCGCTCGACTTGCGCGGCGAAGGCGTCGGGCGAGTCGTCGGCGAGGAAAGCCTCCACCTCCGCCGCGGAGGGCGGCAGTCCGGTCAGGCCGTAGCTGAGCCGCCGCAGCAGGGTGCGCCGGTCTGCGGCGGGAGCGGTTTCCAGATCCTCGCGCTCGATTTCCCGCTGCAACAGCTCGTCGATGTGCGCCACATCCTTGGCAGGAGAGGCTGGCGGCAGTTCCGGGAGCGGCTGGAAGGCCCACCAGGTCTCCGCTTCGTCCATCGTCATGCCCCCGAGCACCTCGGTGCCGGTGCGCGGGTCGGGCGCGCCCATCGCGACCCATTTCGCGAGGATGGCGATCTCCTCGTCGGGCAGCTTGCCCTTCTTCGCCGGTGGCATCTGGTAGTCTTCGTCGGTGTAGCGAATCGACTGGATCAGGAGCGAGTCGTCCGGCTTGCCGGGCACGATGGCGGGCCCGCTGTCGCCCCCCGTCTGCCAACCGTGGGCGAGGGCAAGGGAGAGCCCGCCCTTGGTCACGGTGCCATCGTGGCATTCGAAGCAGCGCTTCACCAGGAGCGGCCGCACTTCCTTTTCGAAAAACTCGAGGTGCTCCGCCGGGATCGCGGAAGCGGCCGAATCGTCGGCCCGCGCCCCGGCCATCGGCAGGAACAGGCAGGCGAGCGCGGCCAGGGCGAGTGGGGTCGATTTCATGAAATTCCTTTTCACATCATTGGATACGTGCCGAGACGGGGCTTTTGTAGGATTATCTGACAATCATGCCGAACGGACCCCACGTCGAATGCCCATGACTCGCGCATCTGCGTGCTACGCGAGCAACCTCATGGCAGGCGGCGCCGGTCGATTCGGTTTCTGGTTCATGGAGATTTCCTTCATTCCTTCCTCGATTCTTGCGCCGCCTCGAGCCAGCCGCCGACTTGCGGGGTGGCGGTGCGCTGGGTGTCGGCATACCAGGCCTCGAGTTGCTCGAGCATCGCGGCCGCCCGATCCGGGTGTTGGTCGGCGAGGTCGGTCGTCTCGGAGGGATCCCGGTCGAGCCGGTAGAGTTCCAGCTCCTCGTTCTCAAAGGTTCCCGGATCGGCGCCCGGATGGTTGACCACGAGTTTCCACGGGCCGTCCCGCATCGCTTCCGCCCGGCGGCCGTTATTGGACATCGAAGCCCAGAACAGAGGACGCTCGGGTGGAGCTGTGCCGTGCAACAGGAGGGGCGTGAGATCGACCCCGTCCAGTGCGCGATCCGCCGGAGGCTCCACCGCGGCGAGGGACAGCAACGTGGGCATGACATCCAGCGTGATGCCCGGTGCGTCGCTCTCGCTGCCCGCTTCGATTCTGCCGGGCCACCAGGCGATGAACGGCACCTTGTGCCCGCCTTCATAAACGCTGCCCTTGTTGCCACGCAGGTCGGGGCTGCCGCTGGGAAAGTCGCCCGACGCGCCGTTGTCCGAGAAGAACAGCACCAGCGTCCTGCGATCGATGCCGAGGCTGACCAGCTTCTCGCGGATCTGCCCCACGCCCTCGTCGATCGGCAGGGTCATGCCACGATACTTCTCGATGCGCTCGGCCTCGTCCGCCGGTTTCCAGCGATTCCATCCTTCTTCCTCGTTCCTTCGCGCCGGGTCGCCGCGCACCTGTACCGGGTTGTGGATCGCGAGGTGCGGAAGGTAGAGGCAAAACGGTCCTTCCTTGTTTCGTTCGATGAACTCGAGCGCATACCGATTGATCAGGTCGGTGACGTAGCCTTCCTCTTCGATCCTTTCGCGTCCGTGCCACCAGTCGTGTTCGTTGCGTTGGCTCAGGTGACTGTAGAAATCGATGTTGCCGCTGTGGTAACCGATGAACTCGTCGAACCCATGGTTCTGGGGATGGTAGTCTTCCGAATTGCGCACGTAGCCCTGGTGCCACTTGCCGATGAGTGCCGTCGCGTACCCCGCCGACTGCAGCCGCTCGGCGAAGGTGACTTCCGACTTCTGCAACCCCTTGCGGTGTTCGGGATGATTGGGATCCGCGGGAATCACGGCTTCGATGCCGACACGTTGTTGGTATCGCCCCGTCAGCAAACCGGCCCGGGTCGGCGAGCAGAGCGTGCCCGACGAATGGAAATCGGTCAGCCGCATGCCCTCGGCGGCGAGCCGGTCGATTTCGGGCGTCTTGAAATAAGGATTCCCGAAACAACTGACGCCGGCGTAGCCCATGTCATCGACCATGATGATCACGAAGTTGGGGCGCTCGTCGGCCGTGGCGAGCGATGCGGAGAGAAGAAGCAGGTAGAGGAATTTTCTCATTTCGTGTCCTGGTGGATGAGAGGCTCTCCGCCAAACAGCCGTTGCCCGTCTTCCGCGAAGTCGATCCGCGCTTTCAGAGGCGTCTGTTTGTCGTCGTCCAGGGGCATCTGGGCACCGGTCCGCTGGAGGGCAGCGTTCATGGCGTCCATCATGTCTCGGAGTTTGCCGGGCTCGGTCGCCGCCAAGTTCTCCGATTCGCCCGGATCGGCCGCCAGGTGGAACAGCTCGACACGCGGCCAGTCAGGCAACCTGCCGCCGTTGCGCTCGCGGTACATCAGCTCGTGGGGGTCAGTTTTCGACGGGTCTTTGCCCGTCCGATAGTGGTAGACGAGCTTCCAATCGCCTTTGCGGTAGGCAGTGAAATACGAACTGCGGTGTCCGTGCGGGTAGTGCATGAGGAACTCGCGGGTCCGCTTGGGGACGCGCTGCCCGTCGAAGGCCGGGCGCAGGTCGATGCCGTCGAGTTCGACCTCCGGCAAGTCGATCCCCGCCGCGGCCAGGATCGTCGGCAGTAGATCGTAAACCGCTCCGATGCGGTTGCTGATCGTACCGGCGGCAATGGGCGTGCGTTGCTGATGTGGATTGGCCGGGTTCGCCTTCGCCCAGGCGGCGAGGAACGGCACCCGCATGCCGCCCTCGTAGTGCGTTCCCTTCTTGCCGCGCAGGGGTGCGGCGGCGGCGATGTCGTGGTCCGGGCCGATGGGCGCGTCGGTGCCGTTGTCGCCCAGGACGATCACCAGCGTGTCCTCCGCCACGCCAAGCGACTCGACCTTGTCGAGCACGTCGCCGAGCGATTGGTCCATCCCTTCGACCATGGTGGCGAAGGCCGCGAGCGCCTTGTTTGACTCACTCGCGTAGTTCGCGGCGAAACGCTTGTCGATCTGGAAGGGCGCATGCACCGCGTAGTGTGCCAGATAGCAGAGGAACGGCTTGCCCGCCTTCACGGCCTTCTCGATCTCGGCGTTGGCCTCGAGCGTCAGAGCCTCGGTCAGGTGGATGTCCTTGCCGTGGTACTTTTCCAGGCCGTGGACGGCGCTCGATTTCCCGCGGCCGAAGTCGTCCGTGCCGTAGTAGCTGCCGGGCAGGCCGATGGCGCGGCCGCCGATGTTGACATCGAAGCCGAAGTTCGTGGGGATCTCGCCATAGCTATCGTTGGGGCCGAGGTGCGCCTTGCCTATGTAGATCGTGGCGTAGCCGGCGTCCTTCAACAGCGCCGGCAGGACCACGTGTTGCGGCGTCACGCCCTTCCACTGCCACCCGGGTGGGCCGTAGGGCCCCGCATTGTCCGAATCGGGCTTGATCCAGTTCGTCGTGCGGTGGCGGGCCGAGGTCTGACCGGTGAGGATCGACAGACGCGTCGGCGAGCAGACGCTCATGGCGTAGAAGTCGCTGAATCGCACGCCCCGCGCTGCGAGCCGCTCCATGTGGGGCGTGCGGTAGAACCTATTGAGCGGATGCACCTGCGGCTTGCCTTCCGCGTCGGTCAGAAAGGACACCGAGGTGTCCATCAGGCCCATGTCGTCGACGAGGAAGAACGCGACGTTCGGCCGCTCGTCGGCCGTGGCGAGCGATGCGGAGAGAAGAAGCAGGCTGAGAAGGCATTTCACGGTGTCGCAGCTATTCCCTGAAAATGTCCGGACTCGGGAAGCGGTCTTCGATTCCCTTGATGAATTCCTCGCGCGGGACGGGCGAGTCGGGCCAGCTCAGGGGGCGGACGCGGACAATTCCACCGGCACGGAATCCTTCCAGGACCATGCCGACCTTCATCCGGATCTGCACGCCGCTGCTTCCCGCCGGAAGCTCGCCGTCGAGTTTCCCGACATCCACGATCGTGCCCTCGATGGAGGTGTGGTAGTGGCCGATGTCGCCGATCCCATGCTTCAGGTTCGGCGCCACCGGGGACATCATCCCCCGGACGCCTTTCCGAAAGTCGGCGTAGAGCGATTCGTCCATGCCGCCGACCAGGGTGGCGATCACCGTGGCCTGGCCGGCTTTCCCATACTCGACCTCGTCGACCAAGGCGGGCATCCAGCGTGTGCGGATCAGGGTCTTGTGTTCCTCGGTCTGTTGCCGGGCGGCGCGCTCGATCGATTCCTCGTCCCACCAGATGTCGCCGATGTGCCAGCGGTTGAAGGTGCCGTCCCTCTGTCCGTGCCGGGTGCCGCGCGTGGGTTTCCAGCGCAGTCCCAGCAGGACGTCCCGGCCGTCGAGAGATTTCTTTCCCTTCTCCGGCCAGACGCCCTCCTCGATCAGGTCCTCGATCAGGAGCGACTCCCGCCCGCGCCAGATGCGGGTGGCGGCATCGACGGACATCGTTTCGTCGTTGCCATTCGCGGCTCCCCCGTCCTTTGCTTCGCGGCGGGCGGTGAGCAGCCAGTGGTCGTCCTCCCGTTTCACTTCCTGAAGTTTCCAGACGAGGCCCTCGCGCCGGCAGAAGCTGGGCTCGTCCTCGAGCAGGACGGCGTGGTTCTCGGGGAAGTGAATCTGAAAGGCGCGGCTGCGGAAGGTCGGCACGGAGGAGAGTTCCGGTTCCGGCGGCAGGTAGAATCGGCCGTGCAGGACCGTCCCGAGTGGAACATCCCGCAGATCCGCCGGCGCGCCACGATAGCGGACCATGCCGTAGGGGAGCATCGCGAAGGGCGTCGCGGTCTGCTCGTAGAAAGCCGCTTTCCCCCGGATGCGAAGACTGCCGCGGCGATTGGCATGATCCACGAAGGTGAGTTCGCCGGTGTAGGACTTCGCCTTGTCCGCGGGCGGGAACTTGCCGGGTTCGGGACGGAAGGGTTGGGCTGCGTTCGCGGCGGTTATGAGCAAGGCGAGCCCCATGCACAACGCCACGAGCCAGCGGCGCGATGGAGTCGTGGAGCGATGGAGTCGTGAATGGCACATTTTCGACAGGGGAATGGTGGGGAGTGCTGGAGTGCTGGAGTGCTGGAGTGCTGGAGTGTTGTGGCATTTGTCCATCACTCCACTTCTCCAATACTCCATCGACGCCCCGTCAGATCACGATCGTCGAGTTGCTATCTCCGAACTGATCCGTCTCGACGCCCATGCGCTGGGCCATCATGAGGAGGAGGTTGCTCAGGTGGGCATCCGGATTCGCGGGGCGACTGCTGACCCGCATGTACTCCTTGGGATTGTCGAGCTGGTAGCCGTCGAAGTGGCCCTGGTTGAAGTCGAGGTGGGCTCCATGCTTGAGACCGGTGGCCGATCCCCCGGCGAGCACGAGCGGCAGGTTGGCGTTGCCGTGGCTCTGGCCGTAGGCCATGCCGCTGCCCATCAGCGCCATGGTCGAGTCCAGCAAGGGGGCACCGTTGACATCCCGGGTCTCGGAGAGCCGCTTCAGGAAATAGGCGAACTGCTCGAAGGCGAAGGTATCGTACTGGGTGAGCTTCTCCATCATCTTCGGATCCCCCCCGTGGTGGCTGAGATTGTGGCGTCCCTCCGTGATGCCGATCTCGGGGATGGGGATGGCCGACACCTCCGTGCCGAGGCTGAAGGTGGCCACGCGTGTCACGTCGGTCTGGAAGGCGAGCACCATGAGATCGTAGACGGTGCGAAAATAATCCCCGGCCTGGGTTTGGGGGATGTTGCGGTTGGTGCGCCTGCGGTCGGCCTCGGAAATCTCCGGCAGGGGCGTGTCGAGCCACTCGTCGGCCCGCCGGGTGCGGATCTCCGCCTCGCGGACGGAGGTGAGGTATTGCTCCATGCGCCCCTTGTCGTCGCGGCCCATCTTCTTCTCCAGCCGGCGCACCTCCTCGAGATTGGCGTCGAGCACGCTGCCCTTGAGCAGCAGTTCCTCCCGCTGGGCCTGGATGCCACCCTTCGGCTGCTCGAACAGGGACGCGAAGATCTCGCTGCACCGGCGCAGCGGCGGCAGGTTGACCCCGTCGGCGGTCCAGGCGAGCGACACCCCGTTGATGGAAATCTCGAGGGAGGGGTAGCGCGTGTGCTGGCCGGTGACCCGGGCGGTCTGCTGGTCGACAGAGTTGGTGTTGCGGGACGAAGGGCCGAGCTTGCCCCCGGTGAGCCAGATCTTGATGCAGTCGTGCGCTTTCCCGAGGCCGCCGGGGTGATGCAGACCGCTGATCGGGGTGATGACGTCGCGGTAGGCTTCCAGCGGCTGGAGCGAGCGGGAAAACTCGTATCCCCTGCCGGGCGTGGTGATTTGATAGTTGGGCGAGTGAACGCCGTTGGCGAGGTAGACGAAGGCGCTGCGCCGGGGCGAGGAGGCGGCGCGCTTCTCCGCCGCCCGCAGCGGGATCATGCAGTCGAGCATGGGAAGCCCGATGCAGGAACCGAGAGCACGGAGCGCGTGACGGCGGTCGACGAGCCAGGATTGAGTTTGGATATTCATGAATTGGAGAATTGGAGAATTGGAGTGGTGTGTTTCATTGCTTCTTCACTCCACTACTCCATCCAGCAGGATGCGCAGGTCGTGGGTGACAGCGGAGTCTGCGCCATCATCGATGGGGTCTTCGCGGACAACGAGAGTCTCCGTCCAATCGTTGTCGTCGCGCTTGCGTTCGAGGGACTCGACGAGCTTCAGGAGGCGATTCTCCAGTCGGAAAATCACTGTATCGATCTGCTCGAAGGTCGAAAGTTCGATCTGCCCGCTCTTGGAGTAGGCAATAAAACCTGAGAGAGTTTCACCAAGGGACCCCAGAGCGATATTGAGATGTTGGAGATATTCACGAATGGTTCGTCGGCAGTAGCCTTCAGCAATGTTGCGATGCACTGAATCACTGGAGGCCAATGACTGAGAGGCCAATTTCTTTTGCTCGAAGGGCCAGCCACGAACAGCACCGAAAGCGAGCCCGTACAGCTCGATCGCATCCTGCCAAACCAGCAACTGTTGGTATCCGCGATTCTTATTTCGTCGTTCGGCATTCATTTACAGTCATCACTCCAAAACTCCAAAACCCCAGGTTCCCGTCATCGCTTCCTCATCAGCTCGGACAACGCGACGGCGCGGACGATGTCCCGGACGCCGTATCGGTTCCGTTTCGCTTCCCGCGCGATCGCATCGACCGCTTCCTCGTCGTCCACGGTGAGGACGCGGCGCAAAGCGTAGGTATAGAGGTGCTCGATGAAGGCTCGACGGACGGCGTCCCGATCCTGCAGGAGCAGTTGCTTGAACTCGGCGGCATCGGCGAAGCGGCGCCCATCGGGCAGGACGCCGGAGGGATCGACCGGGGGATCCTCTCCCCTGCCGGTCGGGATGCGCTCGCAGGTGCGCCACTGGCCGATGGCGTCGTAGTTCTCCCAGGCGAAGCCGAGGGGATCGATCTTCGCATGGCAGGAGGCGCAGTTCGCGTCGGTGGCGTGCACGGCGAGCTTCTGGCGGATGGTCACCTTCTCGCCCTGGGGCGGCACCGGCTCGATGGGATCGACGTTCGGCGGAGGCGGGGGCGGCGTCTTGTTCAGGATCACCTCGCTGAGCCAAACGCCGCGATCGACGGGGCGATGCCTCGTGCCGTCCGAGGTCATCCCGAGAATCGCGCCCATCGTCAGGAGACCGCCCCGGTTGTCCTCCGGCTCCAGGGAGACCCGCTCGAAGCCCGCGCCCTTGGGTTCGGCGATGCCGTAGAAGTCGCTGATCCGGTGGTTGGCGATGGTCCAGTCGGAATCGATGAAGTGATCGACCGCCAGGTTCTCTGCGAACATTTCCCGGAAGAAGGCGATCGGCTCCTCGCGGAGGCTTTTCTCGAGCCAGTCGTCGTAGCTCGGGTAGAGGGCGCGGTTCGGCGAGAACACGCCGAGGCGGTGCAACTGCAGCCATTGCCGCGGGAAATCCTCGAGGAAGCGCTCGATCCGGTCATCGGTCAGGAGCCGGTCGACCGCCTTTTCCAGACCATCGCCGGCCAGGTCTCCGGCACGGGCCGCGGCGAGGAGCGCGTCATCCGGCATCGAACTCCAGAGAAAATACGACAGGCGCGAGGCGAGTTCCGAGTCGGTGAGCCGCTCGCGGCGGACCTCCGCGTCGCCCTCGACGAGGTAGAGGAAATGCCGCGAGGTGAGCACGCCGAGCAAGGCGGCGCGGTAGGCCTCGACGACGTCCTTTCCCGCTTCGCGCCGGGATTGGTAGGCGGCGAGATAGCCCCGCAGTTCCCCCGGCTCGACCGCCCGCCGCCAGGCCCGCTCGGCGAAGCGACGGAGGTGCTCCTCGGCCATCGCGTCGGTGGCACCACCGGGCGGCAGCAGGCCTTCGCGCCGGGAACGTTCCTCCTCCGTCTCCAGCGGACCTTCCCATTCGATCCAGTCGATGATGACCGCGGGAAAGAGGGCCCGGCCCTCGTCGTCGAACACCTGCGGCGCGTTGAGATTCAGAAGCCGCGTCTCGCTGGTGTGGGTGAAGATGTAGTCGGCGCTGGAGCCGACCGCGCGATTGAATCGCCCGCCCCGGCGGCGGCCATCGATGCCGGTGGTAGACACCACGTCGAAGTGGAGAGCCACCGGCATCTCGAGAAACACCTCGGCTTCATAGATCTCCGGGTCGTCCTCCGGCGCGGTGACGTCGAACTCGAGCACGCTGCCGAGGACGCCCGCGTCCTTGGCTTCCGGCATCGTGCCGATTCGCAGGTGCGGCACCTGGCCGCCGGGCGGACGAAGACCGCTGGCCTGGAGGCGCATGCGGTAGAGACCGCTCTGGGGTTGGCTCCCTCCGCCGAACCAGCTCGGCGAAAGGGCGGCATGACGGGTTTCCTTACGAAAGGGCAAACCCGGGGCGATCAGGTAGCGCAGCGGTCGCTCGATCCCGAGCCGCTTCAGCCAGGCCCGCTGCTCCTCGCCGCCGCGGTAACGAATGTGGGCTGCGGTCCGGCGAACCTGGCGAGTCTCCATCGGTTCCGCCGGGAAAGCCCGGTCGAGGACCGTCTGCGCCGCCCGGTAGTAGCGATCGACGTGCGAGACGGAAAGCGACAGCTCCGAGCCGATGCGCTCGTAGCCGTGCCAGAGGGTGTCCTCGTTCAGCTCGCCCGGCAGCGTGGGATCGTAACGCACGCCGAGCAGGTCGTAGACGGTGTTCTCGTATTCCCTCCGGCTGAGCCGGTAGTGGGCCACGGGCGGACGGGCCGCCATCCGCGCGGCCTTGCCCTCCTTGATGAAGGCGTCGAGCTTGGTGACGAAAGTGGAGATCTCCTCCTGCGAGGGCTGCGGCTCGTCCTCCGGCGGCATCTCCCCGCTGTTGATCCGCTCGATCACCTCCGCCCAGAGATGGGAATCCACGCCCAGCCGGAAGTCGCGCGAGAGTTCGTCGACCCGCAGGTTGCCCTTTTCCTTTTCGGGACCGTGGCAGGCGATGCAATGGGTCGCGAGAAAGGCCTCGAACGCTTCGTCCGCGTGGGCGTTGCCGAGGAAACCGAGGCAGGCGCCGAGGAACAGGAATCGGCGGGCAGAAACCCGCGGGGAACTGGACCGGAATCGTCGTGTCATCAGAGGCGGTTCTTGTTGTCTTCGATGTGCTCGCGCAGTTCGGCGATGGCCGCCTCGACCTGGCCCGACGCCAGAAGGTCCACGAGGCGCCGATGGTTCTCGAGGCCGACATTCCGGTCGCCCACTTTCCCGATCGCCTCGCGAAAGCGCGCAAAGAAGATCTCCAGCAGGTCCCCGAAGGCGACGATCGGCTGCAATCCGCTTGCATCCATCAGCGCGTGATGGAACTCGATGTCGATGGAGAGAGACTCCTCCAGGCTGCGCGAGGTTCCGAACTTCTCCGCACAGGCTCGCAGCTGCGCCTCGATCGAAGGATCCTCGGACATGCGACGCGCGACGTGAGGCAACACGCCGGTCTCAATCACGACCCGACTGTCGATGAGCTGCTGGGGATCGGCGTCGAGCAGCCCGGCATGAAAGCCGAGGTGCTTTGTGAGCCGCTGCATATCGAGGCGTCCCACCGTGAGTCCCACTCCGGTCTTGGACTCGACGACGCCAAGAAACTCGAGCGCCTTCGTCGCCTCGCGCACGCCGAGCCGACTGACCCCGAAGGTCTCCGCGAGCTGGGTCTCGGTCGGCAGCCGGTCGCCCGGCATCAAGTTTCGCTGGACGATGAACTGCTTGATGTGGTCGGAAACCTGGTCGCGGACCTTGGGGCGGGGAATCGGTTGCATGCGTTTGCGGAAAGGCTGATGACGCCTCCGCTTCGTAAGATTATCTGATAAACAATGCAACGGCAAATTCCGTTGCGCCCCCGGATCGCGTGAGGGTGCGATGCCTCAGGAAATTCGGAAAACCGACCCGAGACGTGGCTTGCTCACGAGTTCCAAAAGGAGACGAGCCCTGCTTTGGTGGATCGACGAACCGCTGCGTAATCCCACTACCCCGAAACTTCAGCGCGTGATGGTGTTGAATCGCCTATGGCCATCCGTCGATCTTCACAAAGTGTCCCCAGCCTTTCGAGGAGACGGAGGGGGAATCGAGGCGGGATCGCTGCCATCTGCTCGCCTCATCGTATGCGCTCCCCGTGGACTCACCCTACTTTCACCAGATTTCTGTTCAGGGCTCTCCTATTTCCCGTAACCCTTCTCTCGGCCCCGGTATTCGGCCAACAGCCGTCCCTCGACGAACGATTTCGCAAACTCGATACCAACGGTGACGGCAAGCTCACCTACGAGGAATCCGGCCAAGCCAAGTGGTTTCGCGGAGCGGACCGCCGGGGCAACAGGGACGGGTTCGTGACCCTGGAGGAAGTCCGCGGAAATCCCGCCGCGGAGACCCGCAGCCTCATTCCCGAACTCGGCGAAAGCCTCCGCGCCTGGCTCACGCGAATCGATGCCGACCAGAGCCGCACCATCACCCCCGACGAACTCGACAATCCGCGCGAGATCCGCGGCGCCGACCGCAATGCCGACGGCGAAGTCTCCTACCGCGAGGCGAACCGCTTCTTCGATGACATGCAGGCCACGCTCGCGGCGCGGGCCAATCCCGACATCTACTTTCCCTGGAAAAGGACCGGGGGACAGAGGACACTCCGCACCGCTGAGTCGGGCGATCCGCTTCTCGATCTCGTCTTCTCCGCCTCGCTTCCCACGGGTGAAACGGATGTGAACGGCCATCTCCTCACCGGCACCGAGGTGATGCACCTGGAGACCCATGGAGGCATGCTCTTTGCGACCTTGTCAGGCTGGAACCACGACAAGAAACGCCTCCCGTGGCCGGGGGCGTCGATCGCGGTGAAGAAGGCGGCAGACGCGGAATGGGAACGCGAGCACAACTTCGGCGAGCAGACCGGCCGCGCGGGCAGCCTCGCCTCGATCCGTTTCACCACCGATGCGGAGGGGGCAACACTCGACGAACCCGTTTCTATCCTTCTCGCCGGAGTCGGCGGACTCGAGGACGCGGGCGTCGTCACCGTGTGGGCCCGCGACGACGAGTCCGGCGCATGGACCAAGACCATCGCTGGCCGTCACGACGGCCCCGGATCGCCCGAGGTCCGCGTTCTTTCCTCCCACCTCGATACCGTCACCGGCGTCCACCACGTTTTCGCCGCGGCCTCGAACGGCATGCTCTTTCGCGGTGCCTACGATCCCGAGGCCCCTGGTCGCATCCGCTGGGAGGTCGACCAGCCCGAGATCGCCGGACGCGAGCGCCGCCTCATGGCCATGGCCGAACTCGGCGGCTCGTTCTACCTCACCGTCGACCTCGAACCGACCGAGCCGGATAACGGCGGCCTCTTCCGTCGCATCGACGGACCCGAGCCGACGTGGGAGCGCATCTCCGGCTGGAAATGGTCCACCCCGAATCCCGACACCCCACGTCCCTGGTTCGGCCTGCGCGGTCTCACCAACGTGGATGGCGTCCTCCTCGGCGCCCGCGAGCAACCCGGCACGATGGATCGGATCGACCCCGAGGCCGAGGGAGACAAGGTGATCGTCGACTACGACGTCCGCTCGGGCTTGCTCGATGCCTGGCCCTTTCCACCGGAGAGCGGCGGCCCCATGACCATCATCGCCTACAACGACATGGTCCCGGCCCGCCATCCCACGACCAACGAATCCATCGCGCTGATTCCTCTGGGAACGCGCCACCCCAAGGGCGGTCGGATGTACGGCGGAAACACGAACGAACTCGGCGCCAGCGCCTGGTATCTGGTCCGCTACGGCGAGGGCGAATACGGCATCGGCCGAATCACCGACCCCGCCTACCCCATTCCGAACCAGTCCAGCGGCGGCCTCCGCGCCACCCGCACGATCCGGCCTTCGCCCTTTCCCGGGGAGCTGGATCGCGTCTGGTATTTCGGCGGCTTCGACGCCTTCGGCGGGCCGAGCCACCTGCACACGGGGTGGGTGTATCGGGGCGAGTTGCCCGATCATCTTTGAAGCCATGGCAATATCGAATGCCCAACCATGAAACGGTTTCGATGCCTCCTCCCGGCTCTATTTCTCCTCCCGTTCCCGGGGGCAGGCCAGACCACATCTCTCTCCGACCGCTTTGATCAGATCGACCGCAACCAGGATGGCCAGGTCACCCCGGAGGAACTGCCGAGGCCGGAATTGTTCCGCCGACTGGACCGGAACGGGGACGGCATCATCGAGAAGTCGGAATTGCCCAGAGGGCCATCGCCGGCGAACCGCGGCGAGGAGAATGGCGCCCTGATAAAACACCTCGATGTCGCCTACGGGGAGCACAAGCGGCAGGTCCTCGATGTCTACCGTCCTGCCAACGCGACAGAGGCACCGATCATGGTCTACGTCCACGGCGGAGGCTGGCAGCGTGGCGACAAGAACCGGGTGGGTGAAAAGGCGACTTTCTTCACGGGTCGGGATTGGGTGTTTGTCAGTGTGAATTACCGGCTCCTGCCCGAAGGAACGCACCCCGCCAACGTGAACGACGTGGCGCGGGCACTCGCCTGGACGCATGATCACGCGGCCGAATATGGAGCCGACCCGGACAAACTCTTCCTCATGGGGCATTCCGCCGGGGCCCATCTCGCCGCTCTCGCAGCCACGAGCGAGGCACCTCTCCGCGAGGCGGGGAAAAATCGATCCATCGTGAAGGGCGTGATCCCGCTCGACACCAACACCTACGACATCCCGACGCTGATGGAATCGGCCAGGGGTTTCTACGGCAAGGTCTTCGGGGAGGATCCGGAACTCTGGAAAGACGCCTCGCCGATCACGCGCATCAAAGCGGACGCGGGAATTCCGCCATTTTTGATTGCCTTCAGCCGGGGCATGGGCGCGCGACCTGATCCCGAGCGCTCGGCCCAGGCGAATGCCTTTGCCGAGGCGCTCCGCACGGCTGGGATCGAGGCGCAGGTGATCGACGCCGGCGATCGGAATCACGGGGAGATCAACGCCTGGTTCGGAAAGCCGGACGACGAAACCGTAACTGGAGCGGCGATTCGATTCCTCGACGGGATCCTCGCGAAATCACAGCAGGCGGCCGCACCACGGGGAAGAATCCGCCGAGCCCGCACCGCCGGCACCGGTGATCTCGAGATGCCGCCCGAGCCGCCGCACACCGCCCATCTCGACCTCCGCTACGACGAGATCGAGGGCGTCGATCCGAATCTCCTCAGTCTCGATCTCTACGTGCCGGAAGGAGAGGCGGAGAAACGTCCCGTTCTGATCATGATCCACGGCGGCGGCTGGCGGGGCGGCGACAAGGCGAACCCGGTCATCGTCGGCGCGAAGATGCGGCATTTCGTCGGCGCCGGCTATGTCTATGCCAGCATCAACTACCGGCTCTCGCCAAGGGAGCCCGGAGGAGAAGGCGTGCCGCACCCGGCCCACGTCGGTGACTGTGCCCGGGCCATCGCCTGGATTCACGACCACGTCGCGGACTACGGAGGCGATCCCGACCAGCTCCATCTCATGGGTCATTCCGCGGGCGGGCATCTCGCCGCCCTCGTCGCCACCAATGGGCGCTTTCTCGAGGAGGTCGGCAAGGATCGTTCCATCCTGAAAACGAACGTCCTCCTCGACCCGGCCGCGATCGACATTCCCGGCTACCTCGAAAGCGTCGACGGCGGCGGCATGACCCGTCTCTATGAGAACGCCTTCGGCACCGATCCGAAGGACCAACTCGACGCTTCGCCGCACCAGCACATCGCCCCGGATGCGGGCATCCCGCCGACCCTGTTGTTTTACCAAGCCGAGCGAATGCAACTCCACCGATTCGGGAAGGCCTACACGCGCGCGCTCACCGAGGCGGGATCGCCTTCGCGTTCAGTCGACACGGTAACGCTCGATCATGGCCAGATCAATTCCCACGTCGGCATGATCGACGAACCGATGACCGAACTCATCATGCAACTCCATGCCGGCAAGAATGCGTCAAGGTTTCCGGAGGTGCTGGGGAAAAAGGAGGAAACGGCCCACAAAGCCGGGGACAAAACCGCCGATCTCGGGATCCGCTTCTCCCGCGACTACATCGCCGGCTCGCGCGATGCGCAGGGCAACTTCCTCGGCGGCACCAAAACCATGCACCTGGTCGCTCACCAAGGATTGCTCTTCGCCGGTAACGGCTACTGGACCGACCAGCCCGGCAATGATCCCCGACCCGGCGCCCAGATCCTACGCAAAGACGGACCCGATGCCGAATGGCAGCAGGAGCGGGCTTTCCCCGGGGCGGTTCGCATCAATGCGATGAAGTCGGTGACCTTCACGCTCGACCATGATGGCGAATCTATGGAAACGCCTGTCACTCTGCTGCTGGCCGATGCCGGTCTCGTTATTTCTCGCTACTCCGGCCAGCTCGTCTGTTTCGTGCGTGACGATTCCTCCGGCGAATGGGAAAAGAGCCCAATCGCAGCCGAGGCGGACCGCGCCTACATCCGTGTTTTCGGGTTCCATCGTGACGCCGAGACGGGGCGTGAGCATCTCTTCGCCGGGACCGGGGCGGGAGAAATCTATCGGGGGAGCTACGATCCGGAAGCCCCGGCAAGAATCCGCTGGGATCCGGAACCGGAATACACGAATCCCGATTTCGATACAGGCCCTTTCAAGCGCTGCCAGGGTTTTTGCGTCGCCAACGGAAAACTTTATGCCTCCGTTTCCCCTCGCCTCCTCGAGCGGCGGGATGGACCGAAACCGCAGTGGATCGAGGTCTTTCGCTGGCGCCCGGAGCAGCGGTCTGGAGCGGGGCTGCGTGGGATCACCGCGGTCCCTGCTCTCGACGGCGATCACGAGGTCATCCTCGGTTCGCGCGAGCAGGAGGGACGCATCCTCCGAATCGACCCGATGAACGACTACGCGGTGACCGATGAACTGCGCTCTGATCTCTTCTTCGACGAAACCCTGGGCGATTTTCGCGGTGGCAAACTG
>CAZLUZ010000102.1:0-18293 GCA_964562825.1 uncultured Akkermansia sp. | reverse complement strand
GCTCATATGGTAGCGGTATCCGATCGTCGTGACTGCTTTCGTCGGGTAGGGTGATGGATTTTCGCCTCCATCTGGGACGGATTCGAATCCCAGATTCCGGAGCGAGCGCAACCGGTCCGCCAACGCTCCGTCTTCGACCAAAACCGCACCGCCTTCGCCGCAGGTGATGTTTTTGATCGGATCAAAACTGAACGCTGTCGCCTGCTCTCCGCTCCAGACCCCGATCGTTCTTCCATTCAACCGGCTTCCAAAGGAGTGAGACGCGTCGCGAACGATCGAGATATCGCGGCCGCCCAGGGCTTCCCTCAATGCCGGGACGTCAGCGGGCAAACCGGCGTAGTCGGTGGGCAGGATGACTCGGGTGCGCGGCGAGAGCAGCGGAGCGATACGGGCAGGATCGAGGTTCAAGGTCAGGGGATCGATGTCCCCAAAAACCGGAGTCGCCCCGGTGAGGCTGACTGCCATCGGGTCGCTGGCATAGGTGAAGGAGGGAAGAATCACCTCATCTCCCGGACCGACGCCCAGGGCGAGGAGGCTCAGGTGCAGGGCTGCCGTCCCGGTGCCCACCGCAACGACGTGGGGGGCTCCAGTGTACTCCGCCAGCTCGCGTTCAAAGTCGGCTGTCCTCGGCCCTTGTCCGAGCCAACCGCTGCGCAGCACGTCCAGCACCGCCTGCTCTTCGCGGGCGTTCAGAGACGGTCGGGCCATGGGAACTCGCATGACAAGTGTTCAGGATCAAACTCAGACAACGGTTTCCTCGCGATCCTGGCACAGTCTCCGCACCAGGGCATTGACGTCATGGAGGGTGGAATCCGCATTCAGCGCCGTTTCATCAATCCGGATGTCGAAAGAGCGCTCCAACTCGACGATCAGCTCGAACATGCCCACCGAGTCCAGCCCGAGATCCTCCACCCTCCGGTCCGGATCGATCGTATCCGGCGCATACCGACCCAGGGCGCGCCGCGTGACCTCCTCGACGGTGGAAACGATTTCCGTCGATTGTCTTCCTCTGCCTTCCCCCGAAGCGCCCTCGAAGTTTCGGATCACCACCTTGCCCACGTTACCCCCTTCGCGAAGCGTCTGGAACGCTTCCTGAATGTCGGATGCATCGCTGGGCGATACAGGAATGTGGAGGGCGGGATCGTTCGAAATCCATTCGAGAAGTTTCTCGAGATTGGCGGCCACTTTCCCCGGATTTTCGGAACACAGACTTAGCAGGTTGAAATGGTGGTAGCAGAAATTCCCGGCCGGCGGGACAGGCGGAGATGCGATTCTTCCCACTTCGATGAATCGCCCCCCGGGCTTCAGGCAATCCAGGCTGGCTGCCTCCAGTCGCTCCCCCTGGGTGTTGAGGACCACGTCGACCCCGGCGCCCCGGGTGAGTTCCCTCACCGAGTCCACGAATTCCACGTTTCGCGAATCGAACACCGACTTCGCTCCCTGTTCGTGAAGAAAGCCCCACTTGGCCGCACTGGCCGTGGCGATGATCTCCGCTCCGGTCCTCCGCGCCAGCCGAAACGCCGCCTGCCCCACCCCGCCAGCGGCGCTGTGAATCATGACCGTCTCACCGGGTTGCAGTTTGGCGAGATGAGTCAGGGCGTAGTAGGCGGTGAGGTAGACCGTGGGAATAGCGGCAGCAAACTCAACGGACAGCGTAATGGGTCTTCTCACGAGCAGTCTGGCGTCGGCGTTGACGTGCCTGGCCATGCCTCCCGGCACCAGCCCCAAAACATCGTCGCCTACGGCAAAAGGGGCACCCTGTCCAACCCGGACAACCCGGCCGGCACACTCGAAGCCGAACCAGATCTGATCGGGCGACACGATCCCCGATGCCTCCTCCGCTTTCCTCAAGCGCCCAGACGCGCGAGCGACGTCCCGGAAGTTCAATCCGGTCGCGGCCACTTCGATTTCGACTTCGCCCCGACGTGGCGACGGACGGGGAGAATCCACCCAGGCAAGCCGGTCCAGCGATCCGTAACCGTCGAGGGAAAGCCGTATCGTTTTCCCCGACGTCGAAGTCTGATTCCTCCTTGTCGGAATCGTCCAATATCTTTCTCGGTCAAAAACGTAGGGGGGCAGAGCAACTCGGCGATGCTGTGCCGGGTCAAAGTGTTTTTCCCAGTCGATCGGTTTCCCTTGAACGAATTCCCAGGCGAGAAGATGAGCCGACGGCGCGGATTTCGGCGGCTCGGCCCCGGGGTTGTCCGATGAACGGCAGGCGCCGTCATGCCGCCCCTCGCTGTAGGCACGCATCGAGGAGAGGAGGTCTTCCCGGGATTCGGCCACGACCGCAACCCGCTTTTCGAACGCGGTGCGGCAAACCGCTGCGGTGAAGCAGAGATCGGATAGTGAGGAAACCGGCTCCCGGGAGCATTGCTCGACCAGATTCTTGATCCAGCCGCGCAGGGACGCATCGGTGCGGGCGGAGGCCACCAACAAATGAGGCGCTCCCGTCGGCGGAGGCGAAGTGATTCCGGCATCCTCTGCGCTCTCCAGAACAAGGTGGACATTGGAGCCGGTCAGGGAAAATCCGCTGATCCCCGCTCGACGTCGTCCGGACTCTTCGGGCCAGGGTTGCCGTTCTGTAACTACCGCAACGGAAAGCTCATCCCAGGGAAGGCGGGAGTTGAGACTTGCGACGTGGAGGCTGGGAGGCAATTGCCCCCGCTGCATGGAGAGGACGACTTTGATCAGGGACGCCACCCCTGCGGCTGATTCCAGGTGTCCGAAATTGCTCTTGACCGATCCAATCCGGAGCGGGGTTTCAACCGTGCGATTCCGCCCCAGGGTCCGATGCAACGCCCCGACTTCGATCGGATCGCCCAAAGGTGTCCCCGTTCCATGGGCTTCCACATACTGGATCTCCTCGGGACTGACCCCGGCTCGGGCCACCGCCTCCGAGATAACCCGCTCCTGGGCCAACCCGTTCGGCGCCGTGAAGCCGTTGCTGAAGCCATCGTGATTGGTGGAGGATCCACGAATCACTGAGAGAATGGGATCGCCATCTCGTTCGGCATCGGCCAGGCGCTTGAGCACCACCAAGCCGGCGCCCTCCCCTCGGACATACCCGTCGGCACGGTCGTCGAAGACTCGGCATTGACCCGCCCGGGAAAGGGCCCCGAGGGCACAGAGCCCGACATATGATTCGGGCAACAGAATCAGATTTGCGCCACCCGCCAATGCCAGATCGGATTCGCCCATCCGCAAGCTCTGGCAGGCGAGATGGGCGGCCAGCAACGAAGAGGAGCATGCGGTGTCGCAGAATACGGCGGGCCCATGAAACCCGAAGGCATAAGAAATGCGTCCTGCAGCGGAGGCCCGCAGCACCTCGATAGTGCGATGGCCATCGATCTGCTCGCGCTCCTGCCTCCAGAATGACAGTTGGGCGTAGTCGTCCAGGGAGGTCCCCACGAAAACCCCGGTCTGGCTGCCCGCGAGAGTCTTCGGGAGGATACCCGCGTGTTCCAACGCCTGCCAGCTCAACTCCAACAGGAGACGAATCTGTGGGTCGAGGCACTCGGCTTCCTTTTGGGAAAGCCCAAAGAACTTTGGCTCGAACAGGTCCACATCGTTGAGGAACCCTCCGCGATTGGTGTAGGCCGTACCGGGGGATTCTCCGGTTGGATCGCAGTATATCTGTGAATCCCACCGTTCGGGCGGAGCCTCGGTTATCGCTTCCCGTCCGCATTCGAGAAGCTCCCAATAGGAGTCGAGGTCCGGCGCCCCGGGGAACCGGCAGGCCATGCCAATGATGGCGATGGGTTCAGACCGGCCCCGATCCAGCTCGGCGCGCAGTTCGCGGATTTTGCGGTAAGCGTTCTCCAGCAACCGCCGCTCTTGCGTTTTCTCCATCGGTCTCAGCGGATTGGTTCACGAACGTGGACCATCGAGTTCATCCTGTGCCAGCCGTTCCAAATCCTTGCCGGAGAATTCATCGAGGTTTTGCCATTCGTCAACCGAGGAAGGACCTGCCCTACCTTGATCCCTACGCTTCCCGCCGACACATTTCGCCGATCTATCCCTCCGCGGCAACGCTGGGCCAAGCGAGCGGAGGAATTCCTCCAAGGAGCAGCGCGTTCTCATGGCAGCGGCTCCGCCAATAACCTCTCACCACCGGACTACCTTCGCAGAGATTAGAGGTCCCCCACCCCGGGTTCCACGCGCACCCCGCGCGCCGCCGCGTGGACTCGGGCCACCCTTCCCATGTAGTGATCCATGCGAAAATCGTTGGCGGCCAGAGCGATGTGCTTTTTCATCTCCTCGTCCTCTCCTGTCGCCTCGTAATACAGGGCCAGGTAGAGATGGGTGTAGCACATGGCGTTGCGGGCCCGCTCCGAACGCCTCGGATTGCCCTCGGCGCGGGCCGCCTCCAAAACGGCTTCCACCGTCCCTTCCCCGGCAAAGAGAGCGTGGACCTCCTTCATGGGAACGCGGCTGTCACCCGTGATGGGAATGAAATTCTCCCGAGCCGATTCCACCGAACCGCCGGGGGAGCGGACGGAACAGAGAAAATGCCAGACAGCGTTCTCCACATCCTGATCATTTACCGTCTGGTGCCGCTCGAACTGCCGCCTCCCTCTCTCGAACTCGCCCGCATAATAGAGCGAGATGCCCCGCTGCCAATGGTAAGGCTCGCGATCGGGCAGCAGGTCGACCACCTCGTCGAAATCGGCGACGGACCCCTCGATGTCCCCCTGGAAAAACCTCATTTCCCCGCGCCCCTGCAACACCTTCGCCCGAATGTGCCGCAACTGCTCGTCTCCGCTGCCCTCGGTCAACTGGAGCACCCCCTCGACGTCGCCCGCCTGAAGCGCCCGGATCACCCGGCCGTAATCGGGGAGCGCATTCAGCGGCGGAGCACCCGGCGACTCCGTCTCCTCGGCGCCGACCCGGGCACATGCCAACGCACAGAACAAGGTGATGACGGGGACGATTCTCGTAGCCATGGCCCCACCGATCCCACCTGCGCTTGGCGACGTCAACTGGCCTCAATGACCGATGGGCAGAATCCTCCGCCCCTCCCCCGGAAGAGGGCCGCCGGATATGTCAGTCCGGACCGGAATTCCCCCTTGCACGCCAAGATGCCCCCATTAGATTCGGCAATCTTTCCCACCGACCGAACTTCGCGATGCCCAAAAAAGTCCTCATCCCCACCAAGCTGGATGCGATCGCCAGGAACACCCTGGAAGCTAACGGGAATTATCTCGTCGTTCAGGATGAAGGGACCGACCTCCTGCAACTGGCCGCGGCGCACCCCGATACCCACGCCCTCATCGTTCGCTCGGAAAAAATCACACCCGAAGTGATCGACGCCTTCCCTCAACTCCAGGTCATTGTCCGGGCAGGGGCGGGCTACAACACCATCGACATCGATTACGCGAGGTCTCGCAACATCGACGTGATGAACACCCCGGGCGCCAACTCCAACGCGGTGGCCGAGGAGGTGCTCGCCCTGATGATGGCCTATGCCCGCCACCTCATCCCCGCCGATGCCTCGTGTCGGGCCGGCCGATGGGAGAAATCGGACTTCATGGGCACCGAAATCACCGGAAAGACGCTCGGCATCCTCGGGCTCGGCCACATCGGGCAGCTGCTGGCCAAGAGGGCCAGTGGATTCGAGATGGAGATCATCGCCTACGATCCCATCGTCTCCTCCGACCGGGCCAAAGATATCGGGGTGAAACTGGTGTCCGACCACCGTGAGATTTTCCGCCGAGCCGACTTCGTCTCCCTGCACATTCCGGAAAATGATCACACCCGCGGTATGATCAACGAGGATGTCCTGTCCCTGATGAAGGAGGGCGCCGTCCTCATCAATTGCGCCCGGGCCGGCATCATCGACGAAGACGCCCTGCGCCGGATCAAAGCGACCAAAAAAATTGGCTTTCTCAACGACGTCTACGACAAGGACGAAGCCGGCGAGAAGAGCGTGGCTGACATCGCCGATATCATGGTGCCCCACCTCGGCGCAAGCACCCGGGAGGCGAACCACAACGCGGCCCGGTTCGCCGCACGCCAGCTCATCGCCCTGGACGAGAGGGGAGTCGGCTCAGCGATCGTCAACCGCGACATTCCCGCCGGCCTCGACCCGGCCTACTACGAACTCGCCTTCACCCTGACCAAGTTCTGCCGGGAGGGTTTCAGTTCCTCCGCCCAACTCAAACTCGTCGAGACCAGCGTCTACGGCGACCTCAACAAATTTGCCGACTGGCTGGTGGTGCCCATCGTCTGCGCCCTCGATTCGGGGTTCAGCCGGTCGCTCGATTACCACGAAGCCATCAAGCGGCTCGAGTCGAGGGGCATCGACTACAACCTGCGCGAGGCGGACGACCGCAAGGGCTACGGCAACGCCATCACCATCGATCTCTTCGCCCACGGTCCCGACGCCACCCTGCACAAAGGCAGCGTCCGCGGAACGGTCACGGAAGGGAATCTCATGATCTCCCGGATCAATGAATTCGGCAAGCTCTACGTGGTGCCCGAGGGTCACCTCCTCTGCCTGATCTACAGTGACCGGCCGGGAGTCCTCGCCCAGATCAGCACCGAAGTCGCCGCGGCCGGCATCAATATCGACGACGTGCGGAACCCTCACAGCGACTGTGGCAAAAAGTCGCTCGCCCTCTTCAAGGTGAACCGTCCGGTCCCTCCGGAGGTGGTGGCACGGATCCGGGAAAAGATCGACGCCTCGGTTGCCTTCCACGTGCACCTCTAGCGGAGCACCGCGCAAAACGCCGCGATGGCCGCTTCGATGTCGGCATCCCCCACGTCGAGGTGGGTTACCGCCCTCAGTCTCCGGGAACCCGCTTTGCCCACGAGAACCTCTCGCTCGCGCAGCCGGCTAACCAGGTCCTCGGGTTTTCCCCAAGCGGGATCGAGGTCGATGAAAACCAGGTTGCTCTGTGGGGAATCTTCGGCAATCGCCAGGCCCGGAAGGCAGCGGATGCCCTCCGCCAGCCGGGCCGCCCTCGCGTGATCCTCGGCGAGCCGATCCACGTGATGCTCCAGCGCGTAAACGGCTACTGCAGCCACGATGCCGCCCTGCCGCAACCCTCCTCCCATGATCTTCCGGGCCCGCCGCGCGAGACGGATCTGCTCCCGCGAACCGGCCAGGGCCGCTCCCATGGGACACCCCAATCCTTTACTGAAACACAGGGTCAGCGTGTCGAATCCTGCCGCGATCGCTCGGGGTGCCTCGCCCGTAGCGACCGCCGCGTTGAAGAGACGTGCCCCGTCGAGATGGCTTTTCAGTCCCGCACCGCGGGCCCAGGCGGTCACCTCTTCCAATTGCGGCAAGGGATAGCAATAACCACCGCCAAGGTTGGTCGTGTTCTCCAGGCAGACCAGCCTGGTCCTCGGGTGATGACAGTTGTCCGGCCAGGGAAGTCCCTCGAGAGCGGCAACATCCAGCATCCCCCGCGCCGCCTCGACCTGGCGGATCGACACCCCGCTGAGGGCCGCGGGCGCGCCGCCCTCGTAGACGCCTATGTGTCCCGTGTCACTGATGAGGGCCTCGTCTCCCGGGGTGCAGTGCACCCGCACCGCGATCTGGTTCGCCTGGGTCGCCGTGCAACAATAGAGCGCGGCCTCCTTGCCCAGCCTGTCCGCCACCATTTCCTCCAAGAGGTTGATCGTGGGGTCCTCGCCCATCACATCATCCCCCACCGGAGCCTCCACCATGGCCCGCTTCATCTCGGCCGTGGGCCGGGTCACCGTGTCGCTGCGCAGATCGATCATTCCAACCTGGTAATCTGATTGTCCTGGCCCGTCGCATTCACCCTGGCCCGCTCTCCTCCGGGCCCGGCACCATAGGAGATTTCGTTGTTGTTCCCCGAGACCTCAGCCTGGCCCAGGATCCCGAGGATGAGACGATTCCCGTCCGCCGGCACTTCGAGCCGCCCCACGTAGTCGGCCTGCACCTGGTTCGAGTTGCCCCTCAGACGAAGCGTGCCACACCCTCCACTGATCACCACCGCGCAGTCGGAGCTGGAGATGATCACATCGCGACCGTCCGCCGCCACCACCTGGTTCACCCCGTCCTGCGCGATCACGATGGGTTCGATCGCCGGACCGGAAAATTCGATCTCCACCCGGCAGGTCGCGTCATCCGCCCGGACGTTCACCGTCATCTCCGACCTGCCCTTGTCTGCCGTCAGCCCCGCCACCAGCCCCCCGCTACTCCGCGCGCGGATGGTCCATTTCGCCTCTCTCAGGATCTTCTCGTATGCCGCGGCGAATTCCCCGACGGACTCCGGGGTCTCGAAGCTGAGCTTTTCTCCTCCGCTGGTCGGCTCCAACGCGAGGCTTGTGGCTTTTCCATACTGCGGAATCTGCCCGGGCCAGTCCACCGGAACGTCTTCCCGGAAATCCTCCAGACCGTCGATCCGGAACTCCGCGGCGAAACGATCCAACCCTGCCAGGCGAGCCAGCCGCGACTGTTCCTCCGCGGTGAGCGATGCCGGCCGGTAGGAAAAACTCCTCCCCGAATCGTCCACGGCGGCCCGGGGTGCCGCGTAGGGCTTGCTGCCGGAGAGCGTCAGGTCGAGAGCCACCATGCGGGGACCCGGTTCCCGGGGACGCGAGGAGGTATACTCCACCGTGTATTGGTTGCCCAAGGCACGGCCGATCCTGAGATACAGCTCCTTCAACTGGTCGTCGGTGGGAGCGTTGACATACTCCGCGCCAGTCGTGCCGGCAAACGTCCGCAACACTCCCTCGTCCATCCGCGAGCCGAGGCCTATGGTATAGATGGGAATATTGGTCCGGATACCGAGCATGAGAGGTTCATCGAGATTGTGCGAACTCAATTGACGTCCCTGGCCGTCGTCATCGACGCCATCGCTCAAGACGATGATGGCCCGTCGCCCCGGCACGTCTCGAATCGCCGAAATCGCCTCGTGGATTCCGTCGTAGAGCGCCGTGTCCCCCCGGTGCCGGATCTCCGAGATCGCCGCCCTGGCCCGCTCGAAATCTCCCCCCAGCGGATAGATCGTTCTCACCACCTCTTCGAAGGTCATCACCTGCACCCGGTCGCCTCCGGACAAGGTGCCCAGAAAGGCGATCGCCGCCTCCTTGGTTTCCGGAATGGCGCTCCTCATGGAGCCGCTGATGTCGATGAGGAGAACGACCGAAAGCGGTTTCCCGCGGAACGCCACCTCGATGGGCCCCTGGGCCTCCCCGTCCTCCCGCACGCGAAAATCCATCGCGGTGAGGCCGGTGACCGGTCGGCCGGACCGCGTTACCGTGGCGTGAAGTCTGACCCGGGGAAAATCCGATGTATCGACCTGATTGATCGCGATCCGGGTTCCGGACGAATCCCAACCGGCGGGCCCGGTGGTGTCCTCCCCCCATACCAGTCCGACGGAGACGGCAACGACGGCCGCCAGACGGAACCGCACGGTCGAAAGCCTCGCTCCCAGCATGGGCCTACTGTTTCGCAATTCGCGCCGAGGTCAACAGACTCCTGCCGGGCGGCTTTCGGCTGCAATCGGTCACAATTGTGACCCTTGTCCGTCAATCCCTCATGACCTAACTTCCCGACGATGAAACGTTCCCCGATCCTTTTCACCCTCTTCCTCGCTTTGACCGCGGCAAGCCTGACCGCGGCGGAACCCCTCAAATTCCGCGAACCGAGAGAGGCCATCGCGGCGGCCAAACAGACCGACCGGCTCATCTTCTTCCTTCTCATCGAGGGATTCGAAGAGGCGTCGCAGAAAGTCGAGGCCGCCATGGTCGAGGCGGTGAAGAAGCAGGACGGAGACTTTTTCGTCCTCGGTATCTGTCAGCACCGGAACCTCTCCCACCGGGCCATGTTCGAGCAGCGTTTCGGGAAGGACGTCTCGAAAGCACCGGTGGCGGTGATCAGCGATGCCGAGGGCAACGAGCTCACGGGTTGTTATGGTCAGGATCCCGAGACCTACGTGAACATGCTGCGTTTTGCCCGACTCAAGGCGGGCAAATTCGCCGACCGGGAGGAGGAGGAGCGACTCAAGCAACAACTGGCGGACGAGGAGATCATCGGAGACACGATATTTGGCCTGACCCGTTCCATGATCGAGCCCGCGCGGGTGTTTCTCACTCCGGAGCGCATCTGGACCTTCAAGAACGGGGATACGATGAAGGCTGCCCTTCTCACCGCCGAGGGCACCAACGGCACCTTCATCAAGGAAGACGGTTCCGAGGCCGTGGTCGATTTCAACCTGCTTACGGGGCGGGAAATCGTCTACCTGCAGCAGGTGCTGCGCCAGTGACGCCCGGCCTCGCGACCAAAAAAGACGGCCTGCCCCGCGAGGTAGGCCGTCTGACAAAAACCTTACCGAATGTAAACTTCCCGATCAGGAGTTCGCTGCCGTCTCGGCCTTCGGCTCCTTGAACACCGATCCCTTGCGAAACTGCTTCACCAGCAGGTAATAAACCACGGCACGATGCTTCTGCCGCTTGTTGTATTTGGTGAAAACTTCGGCGATACCCTCGTCGAGTTTGGGCGTGTCCTTGATGCCGAGTTTCTTGACGCAGAAATTCTGCTTCATCCGCTCTACCTCGGTTTTGTCGCTCGCCGCGATCAGGGCGGAGTCTTTGCGATACAGGGACGGTCCGCAGCTCTTGGCGACGGCGCGCAGCAGCTTATCGTCCACTTTCTCGCCGACACCGTCGATGTCTTTGGCGAATTTTTCGATCAATTCGTCGAGTTTGCTCATAGCTTTTTTTGGGTGCGGTTAAGGTTTGTTGAAGACTAACCACCGTTCACTATCATTGGATTCAGAGACAGGCAAGCGGCTTTTGACCAACACGGCAACATTGTAACGCCGCTTTGCGCGATCGCCAAGTCTTTACAGGACGCGGCTTCGCGATTAAAAGGGAGCCCATGAATCGAGCCGCCTTCATTTTAGTATTTGTGTTAGTCCAGCTCACCACCCTGTGCTCGGCGGAGAAGCCGGATATTCTTTTCCTCATCGCCGACGACCAGTGCTTCGAGACCGTGGGCGCACTCGGGTTGACCGATATCGACACCCCGCACCTCGATCGGCTCTGCCGCGGGGGAGTCACCTTCACCCACGCCTACAACATGGGCTCGTGGAGTGGGGCGGTGTGCGTGGCCAGCCGACACATGCTCAACACGGGAGCCTTTCTCTGGAAGGCCGAACAGATCTCCCGACAACTCGGCGGGCCGACACGTCGGACGGAGGCGCAGGACAGCCCCTGGCCGAACTTCGCCCGCGAAGGACTGATGTGGTCGCAATTGATGAAGGCCGCCGGATACGACACCTATTTCACGGGGAAATGGCATGTCCGGGCCGCGGCGGATCAGGTCTTCGACGTGGCGCGCCACGTTCGCCCCGGCATGCCGAATCAAACGCCCGAGGGCTACAACCGCCCCGTCGAGGGACGGCCCGATCCCTGGGACCCCGCCGATCGTTCCTTCGGAGGATTCTGGGAAGGCGGCACCCACTGGAGCGAGATTGCCGCGGACGATGCCCGGCAGTTTCTCGACACCGCGGCGTCAAGGGACACGCCCTTCTTCATGTATGTCTCCTTCAATGCGCCGCATGACCCCCGGCAGTCTCCCCAGCACTACCTCGATCGCTACCCCCAGGATCGCATCGCCATGCCGGAGAACTTTCTGCAGGAGTATCCCCACAAGGACAAAATCGGCAACTCGCCGGACTTGCGCGACGAACGACTCGCCCCCTTCCCTCGCACAGAACATGCTGTCAGGGTCAACCGCCGGGAATACTATGCCATCATCACCCACATGGACGAGCAGATTGGCCGCATCCTCGACCGTCTCGAGTCCAGTGGACGGGCCGACAACACCTTCGTCTTTTTCACCTCGGATCACGGTCTCGCCGTGGGACGCCACGGTCTCATGGGCAAGCAGAACATGTTCGACCACAGCCTCCGCGTCCCCCTCATGGTAACCGGCCCGGGCATCGAGCCGGGCTCCACGGTCTCGGAAAAGGTCTACCTGCAGGACGTGATGACAACGTGCCTGGAACTGGGTGGCGCGGAGATTCCGGAGCACGTCCAGTTTCGCTCCCTGCGCCCGGTGTGGTCCGGGGAGGCTCCGGGCTACGGGAGCATCTATGGGGCTTATCTGGAGAACCAGCGCTGCGTCATCCGGGGAGACCACAAGCTCATCCTCTATCCCGAGGTTCCGGCGGTTCTCCTTTTCGATATCGCGGCAGACCCCTTCGAGATGCGCGACATCGCACCATCTCATCCGGAACGGGTCCAGTCTCTTTTCGGGGAACTGTTGGCATGGCAGGAGGCCACCGGCGACACCCTCGATCTCGCCGCAGCCTTCCCCGCACTGAGTGCTCCTCCGGGCAAAGAGTAGGCACTCCGACGGGATTCCTCGGCGCAAAAAAGCCCCGGTCCGGTTATCTCCGGCCGGGGCCCGTGATCGGAAAAGGCTGGCACCCTGTCCTCAGCCGGCGATCTCCTGACCGTGGAAATCGTGCCAGTCCTCGAGATTGTTCAGATTCACCGCGTCTTTGATGTCGGCATCGGGAAGACCGACCGTGCGGAGGATGTTGTTGCGGGTGTCGTCGTCGTGGTGATAACCGACCACGGCGGCGTTGAATTTCTCCGCTCCGTCGAGGGTGGAGGCGTTCTGCTTCACCCAGGCCTCGAACTGAACGTAGGTCGGCTTGTTTTCCCTGATGTAGCCGAGCGTCGCGTCCTTATCCAGGCCGAGCGCATCCAGCATCATCTGGTCGTAACCGGCACCGCAGGCGGGATAATCCGAATGGAGTTTGCCCACCGCATCGAGCGATACTTTCTGCCAGAATCGGGGCATGTGCAGGACGCCGAGCGGGCCGGCGGTTCCGGAGGAGATCGTGGGGATAATCATGTGTTTGGATCCTTGATGTTGGTTTCTATTCGTTTGTGGTTGTCAGGAAGCGGATTGGGGGCCCCGGCCGGGAAACGTCAATTCGGCGACGCCGGATTTGTCGAGACCACCCAGGCCGAGATCGACCATCTTCCGGTATTGACCGAGGGTGGCATCGTTGAGGGGGGCCTCGACGCCGGCGCGGCGGGCCATGGAGGCGGCAATACCCGAATCCTTGGCCGCGTGCTCGGCGGAGAACCAGCATTCGTGTTCCCGGTCCCTCATGTCTGCAGAGTCGGTCTCGAGCACGCGGCTGTTGGCTCCGGTCTGGGAAAAGACCTCGCGCAAGAGGTCGATGTCGTGGCCCAGCGCGGCACCGATGCCGAGCCCCTCGGCCAGTCCCGCCGTGTTGATGTTCATCACCATGTTCACCAGTGCCTTGACCTCGGCCGCCTTGCCTGTTCCCCCGGGGATGAAGCGCAGATTGGTACTCAACTCTTCGAGGAGGGGTTTCTCCGCCTCGAACACTGACTCGTCGCCGGCCACCATGAGATAGAGTTTTCCTTCCCGGGCGTGGCTGATGCTGGAAGCCATGCAGGCCTCCAGGGTGCGCGCACCCGCGCGGTGCGCTGCCGCCTCCACCTCCTGGTGAATCTCGGGAGAGAGTGTGGCGCAATTGATGAATGTCTTTCCTGCGGCCTCGACGAGCAGATGATTCTCGCCCGCGGTGAAGATTGCCCGCATCGCGTCGTCATTGGTCACCACGGTGATGACGGTGTCGGCCGCGGCCGTGACCGCCGCCAGATTCTCCGCAGACAGCGCACCGATCTCGGCGGCGAGGGCATCCGCCACCGCGCGATTGATGTCGTGAACCACCGCGACGTCCCACCCGCAATCTTTGAGGTGACGGGCCATGTTCGCGCCCATCCGTCCCACTCCGACAAATCCGATTTTCTTGTTCATGTGGTTTTTCCTTTCCTGGCACGGGCCGGGGGAATGCTTCCCCGGCGCACCGGCTCGGCCGCCGGTATCGAGGCCGCCAGTATTGACATTCGGCGGGAAAGCTCAACCCCAAAACCGGGGAATACGGCATGGCGTATCTTCTCCCCTACGGGCCGCCGAGTCACCGGCCTGATATCCTGCTCACAGAGCGAGGTGCCCGAGAGCCAGCAGCCCGTAATAAGTGTATTCGATGTCGAGGTCGTCGTCCTCCCAACTGCCGTGAAAACCGCCCTCGTTGGTCCAGAGCGTGTCAACAAAATCGAGCAATGCCTCCTTTCTCTCCTCAAAGCTAACCTGGAGCCCGTCCAGGGCGTGCAGGGCCACCGCGGTGCTCAACAGATCCGGAATCGGTGCGCCGGGAAAAGGGACCACTCCTCCTCCGACCGGATCAAAACACTGGCCGAGGATCCAGGCTCCGGTCTCGGGGGAAACCGGGACGTGCAGATTGCGGCACAGGGTAACCGCCGCCGCCGTCGCCGGGACGTTGGCCACGGGCAGGGTCGTGTCGTTGGCCCAGGCTCCGGTGCTCTGTTTCAGCGTGAGCAACGTCCTCCGAATACCGTCCGGCTCCGGCACCTCACGGCGGTGGTCCGAATAGGCCCCATAGGCGAGAAAACAGGCGTAGGCGGACCCGGTAGTCGCACCGGGGGTCTGATTGTACCCCCCGTCTCCGGTGCGGTAGGCTTCGATTTCCCGAAACACCGGCTCCAGTTCGGAAACGGAAATCCGCTCCTCCCGCAGGGCCGATGCACAGCGGGCGAGACAACAGAGATGGACAAAGTCGAGCGCTTCGACCGCCTCGAGATGCTGCCTGAGGTAACCGTGGAGGGCCGCTTCGGGCAGGTCCTCGCCCAGTGCGGTGAGGCAATCGATAGCGAAGCTGGTGTAGTAGAGATCGGGTTCTCCATCGCGGTCGGCGAAGCCTCCGGAATCGCCCTGCCGGGACCGGACAAAGCTCCGCACCAGGGCGGTGGCCTCGTCACCGAGAATCGATGGGGCGAGACGGGCCACCTGCAGCATCTCCAGTCGCAGCGACATCGCGCCCACCATCTCCGCGAGCACCGCGCTTGTCATCTCGAAATGCGGCATCCGCCCGACCCGCCTCCCTCCCCGGAAGAGGGGAGTTGCGCCTCGTGGATCGGCGGATTTTCTTTTCGATTGTCATGGGCTGTCCCCCCGTCACCTCCGCCCTGCTGCTCCTGCTGCTCTTCGTTTCGCCCCTGTCGCATGGCGGCGACGCCCGGTTCGAGTCGGAGGTGATGCCCATCCTGGAGGCTCGCTGTTTCGAGTGCCACGATGGAGCGACCCTGAAGGGTGGAGTCGGGCTGGACCGCCATTACTACGCCAGCCTGCCCACCGATGCGGGCGAACGCCTCTTCGTCGCGGGGCGTCCCGAGGATTCGGTGCTGTTTCGCGTCGTCACCGAGACCGATCCGGAAAAACGGATGCCCCCGAAGGGCGAACCTCTCTTTCCCGCAGAGGTCGCCGCGATCCGGAGTTGGATCGAACGGGGGGCGGTCTGGCCCGATGACGGATGGCGTCCTCCCCGGCACTGGTCGTTCGTCGCGCCCGAGCGCCCTGAACTGCCCCCGGCCCACGCCATGCTCGACGGCCGCCGGGCCAACGAGATCGACCGTTTCATCGCGGCGCACCTCGCCGCCGAGGGGCTCGCCCTCAATCCCGAAGCCGAACCCGCCCGACTGATTCGTCGCCTCCACCTCGATCTGACCGGTCTGCCTCCCTCGGTAGAGGAGGTCGACGCGTTCCTCTCGGACCCAAGCTTCGAGCGATACGCCGCCGAGGTCGATCGGCTGCTCGAATCGCCCGCTTTTGGGGAAAAATGGGCGGTGTCCTGGCTCGACCTGGCACGCTACGCCGATTCCGAAGGCTACCAGCGGGACTCCCCGCGAAGCATGTGGCCCTATCGCGACTGGGTGATCCGCGCGCTGAACCGGGACATGCCCTTCGACCGGTTCACCATCGAACAACTGGCGGGAGATCTCCTCCCCGAACCGGACGAGAGTCAACTGGTGGCCACCGGCTTCCACCGCAACGCGCCGATGAACCTGGAGGCGGGCACCGACCCCGCCGAGGATCACTACAAGCGGAACGTGGATCGCGTCAACACCACCGGCACCATCTGGCTCGGCCTCACCGTCGGTTGCGCCCAGTGCCACAACCACAAGTATGATCCCATCTCGGCACAGGAATACTACGAACTCTACGCCTTCTTCAACAACGGTCCCATGGAATCCCGGCAACAGGGGGAACAGATGGGAATGTCTACCATGGTCCATATCGGCCCCGAGATCGAGGTGACGAGATCCGCCGCCGATATCGCTCACGAGAAAAAACTCCAGGCCGAACTGACCCGAAGCCTCGCCTCTATCGAAGAGGAACTCCTGGAAAAGGTCGAGACCAAAGTGGCGGGACTGCCCCACGGCCGCGCCGATCTCCCCGTCGAAGTACGCAAGATTCTCGATCGAGGCAAGCCGATGACCGCGGTGCAATGCCGCACCGTGATGCGGCAGATCAACCCCGGCGACGCACCGATGAGCCTCCGCATCGAGAAAGCCGTCATCGAAGAGGAGCGGCTCGCGGCCGTGCGGAAAAAGACGGTCCGGGTCATGCGGGACCTGGAGGAGCCACGCAGCACCCGGATCGCGAAGCGGGGGGATTTCCTCTCCCCGGGGGAAGAAGTCTCCCCGGCGACCCCGGCGTCGCTCCATCCTTTCTCCCCCGAATGGCCTCGGAACCGACTCGGTCTGGCCCGGTGGCTGGTCGATCCGGCCAACCCGCTGGTGGGTCGGACTTTCGTCAACCGGCTCTGGATCGACATTTTCGGCCAGGGCATAGTGATCACGCCGGAGGATTTCGGCAGTGAGGGCGAGCACCCCACCCATCCGGAGCTGCTCGACTGGCTCGCGGTCACCTTCGTTGAGGACGATGCGTGGTCCCTCAAGCGCACGCTGCGCCGCATCGCGCTCAGTGCCACCTATCGGCAATCGATCCGCATCCGTCCCGACGCCGCCCTCATCGATCCGCGCAACCAACTGCTCTGGCGCCACCCGGGCCACCGCTTCCGGGCCGAGACGATCCGGGATCAGGCGCTCGCCATCAGTGGACTGCTCTCGGAGCGACGCTACGGCGCCACGGTCCGTCCCTACCAGCCCGCCTCTTTCTGGCGCAAGACCGCGGGAGCAGGGGAGGACTACTGGGTTCCCTCCACCGGCGAAGACGCCTACCGCCGCGGCGTCTACACGATGTGGCGTCGCAACGCGCACTACCCCAGCTTCGCCAATTTCGACGCGCCGGACCGCTCCGCCTGCGTCGTCCAGCGGGAGACGTCGAACACCCCGCTTCAGGCGCTGACGCTGCTCAACGATCCCGTCTACGTCGAGGCTGCCGATTCCTTTGCCGCACGCATTGCGCGGGATGGTGGCGACTCGGTCGAGGGTCGGCTGAGCTGGGCCTTTCGCACCGCACTGGCCCGAACTCCCGGGTTCGACGAACAACAGGTCCTCCACTCGGCATACCTCGCGGTGCTGGGCGACACGGGCTCGGAACACGAGGCCCTCGTCGAAGTCGCCACGATCCTTCTCAACCTTCACGAAACCATCACCAGGAACTGAGCCATGGAACTGTCCCGACTGCCGTCATCCTTCCATCCCCTCGACCGCCGCTGCTTCCTCCGCCGGGGTGGTATCGGGATCGGTTCACTGGCCCTCGGCTCGCTCCTCGGCACCCGCGGCCTGGCGGCCTCCGGCACCGCGCCCTACCAGACGATGGCGCCACGGGCCCGCAGTGTGATCTTCTTCCACATGACGGGAGCGCCCTCGCAGCTCGATCTTTTCGACCACAAGCCGACACTCCGGCAGTACGACCGGCAACTCGCTCCAAAGGAACTCTTCGAGGGCAAGCGATTCTCCTTCCTCCGCGGGCACCCCAAGCTGCTCGGAACCCGCTACGACTTTACCCGCCACGGAGAGAGTGGCATCGAGATGTCCTCCCTGCTCCCCCACCTCTCGACGGTCGCCGACGAGATGTGTGTGATCAAATCGATGCACACCACGGAGTTCAATCACGGTCCCGCACAATTGGTCTTTCACACCGGTCTGAACCGCCAGGGTAACCCCTCGATCGGTTCCTGGACAACCTACGGCCTGGGGAGCGAATCCGAGAACCTGCCCGCCTACGTGGTTTTCCTCACCGGCAACACTCCCGGTGCCGGGGCCAACCTGTGGAAATCGGGATTTCTGCCCAGCGTGCACCAGGGGGTGACCCTGCGGGGCCAGGGCGACCCGGTTCTCTACCTGAACAACCCCGAGGGAACCTCCCGGCAGCGCCGGCGCCGCACTCTGGATGCCATCGAAGCGCTGAATCGCCGGAATTTCGAGCAATTTGGCGACCCCGACGATCACGGCGGTGTTGCCATGGACGGGTCATCCCAAGGGCGGGGCCG
>CAZLUZ010000101.1:0-18310 GCA_964562825.1 uncultured Akkermansia sp. | reverse complement strand
ATCCGTGAGTAGTTTGATGAGAATGCCCCTGCGGTTTTGGGCTCCGCTGTTCTTTTTCTGTTTTCTGACCACTTGGTGCGTGGCGGAACCCTCCAACCGGGGTGGTTCCTATTCCCACCTCCTGGAGGGGCACCGGAGCGGCAAAGAAGAGGACCCCCGACCCGCACAGACCTTTCGCCTCGCTCCCGGGCCCTGGGGCAATCTCGTGGCCTTTCCCATTCTGCTCGAGCCGCAGGAGTCGATTGTCGAAAAGTCCGAACGGGATCTTCTCACCGGCGATCATCGGACCGCCTGGACTTTCCCGGGCAAGACGGTCGCGGAGGTTCGGGCCCTGCTCGTCGCCGCGGGGGTTCCCGGTGACGCGGTGGACCGGCTTACCAGTCCACTCCACCTCGATTTTCGGAAAGAACCCGTCATCATCTATCCGCCCGACGACATCATCCTCTCGCTCGATCTGGAGACGAGAAACCGTCTCTATCCTGCCATAGGCGCCGAAAACTCAATCGATCCATTCTGGAATCACTTTTCCCTCGACCGGCAGGGCTTCCTGCGCATGGCTCAGGGTTCGGGCCTGCGCGAAGAGTTCGTCAAGCTGATCTCGGATCTTAGCTATTTCCGCATGGGTATCCGCTGTTTTTCCGATTCCGCTCTTCTCTTTCGGCGCGCTCGCGACTACGGGGAAAAAGTGCGCATCCTGACCACGCTGACGCGGCAATCGTCGTTGATCCTCCGGTTGACTCCCGATCAGGATGAATCGCTGGAGTCCCTGGTCCAGTACTGGGTCGCGCGGGGCAGAAATCGAGACGTGCTTCCCATCCTGGAATCGTGGCGCAATTCCAGCGAACCGGAGTCCCTCGACATCGTTCATTTGCTGCCGCCGACACCCCGCAAATTGCTCCACACCTTTCCCACCGCGGAGATCAGCGTGGGCGAAATGAATCCCGACTGTTTCTGGACCGCGTTCAACTTTTTCTCCTACGAGCCGTCGAACCGGGTTCACGACTGGGACTACTTTGAGAAGCGACTGACGGCCGAGTTCGAGCGAGTCAGGGAGCCTCTCGAATTCGGAGATTTGATCCTGATCTGGGACGGGTACAGCCAGGCACCCGTTCACGCCTGCAACTACGTGGCCGGCAACGTCGTGTACACGAAAAACGGAGCCAGTTTGAAACGACCCTGGGTGCTGGGACAATTCTCCGAAGTCCTGGGACGCTATTTGATTTCGGAAAAGGTGAATATCACATTCTTCAGAAAGCGGCTATGATGCGGCGGCGAGAGAGAGGTGGCCGGCTCTGGTTCACGCTTTCGATGCTCCTCGCGGTCCTTCCGGCGGAAAGGTCCCTCGGCGAAGGGGCGACGACCGCTCCTGGCGCTCGGAGTCTCTGCGGGTCGGAACCTTGGGGCGTGCTCGAGTGCCGGGAGATGTTCCTCGAGGCTTCCCCCGAAACGGTCGCCATGTTGCCGGTGCCCTCGACGCAGACGGTGTGGCGGTTCCGCGGAATGTCCCCGGACGAGGTCCTGGTCTTCCTCGAAGATTGCGGCTTGCCGGCAAATCTGTGGACCGACCTCAAGGAAAAATCGGCCTGGTTCGTCTCGGACCTGGAGACGCGAGTGGTTCCCGATGAACCCACGCTCGTCTATCTGCCACCCGAGGTGCGGGCTCGCATTTACGCGCTCCTCGGACGATGGCGGGAGAACTCCTACCAGCGCAACCCGACCATCGTGGAAGCGAGCGACGTGGGGGCGTGGTTGTCTCGCGCCGGCCTGAGTGAGACGATCGTCGACCTGGTCGGTCGGCTCGTGTATCCGCTCGGTGATGAGTTGGCTTTTTCCGACACCCCTTTCATCCTCGGGCAACTGGAGAACGAGGGTGCCGAGAGACGATTCATCCGCGCCATGACTCGTTCCCGCGCTCTCTCGATCAAGATGAAGCTCGGCGGGGCGACGGACCAGGAAGAAATGATGGCCTATTGGAGCTTGGACTACGGCTACGAGAAAAGCATACCGATGCTGAGATCGGTTCTTCAGGCGGAGTCGACGGATTATCTCGACATCGCTCACCTGCTCCCGCCCGTGCCACGCAAGCACCTTTTCACCTTCCCCGCTGTGCCCTCGGGACAGTCTGGAAGATATCCCGACAGCTTCTGGGTGGTCTTCAATTTTTTCCGATTCGAGCCGGAGGAAGTGCCGGCGGAGCTCTCCGCGATCCAGGACCTGCTGGAATCGACCCACCGTCAACTCGTCGAAGGAGAACCGAGATTCGGTGATGCCGTCGTGTTGCGGAATGGAGTCACGGGTAAGCTGCAGCAGGGTGCCGTCTTCATCGCCGACGATATCGTTTACACGAAGTTTGGGCCCAGCATCTTTCGCCCTTTCGTCATGGTGCGGATTGGTGATCTCCTGCGCCGCTGGGATCGGGGAAGCCCGCCGGCAGTGGAATATTGGCGGCCGGAGTCGGTTCCGGGAATGGTGGAACCGCCCACCCGGATCGAATTTATCGGCTCGCCGGGTAAAGAAAAAGACCCTCCCCGCTGAGGGAGGGTCCGGAAGGCAGGACGTTACCTTGTGTAATGAGAGAACTCACTGGGCCGCCGCCATGATGGTCTTGAGCCGATCGATGGTGTCCTGGGACAGTTTGGACACTTCGTAGGGGATCACCTTTCCGTCGGGCATGAGGAAGTAGACCATTCCCGATTCGACCTTCTGAACAGCGGCGGTGATGGTGGCACCCTGGGCGTTGGTCCACTCCTGGGATTCTGCGAGCAGGGACTTGGCCATCCCTTCATCCTCCGGCTCTGCCGCCGTGGTTTCTGCCGCGGCACCCTCTTTCGTCCAGTCCACGACCACGAATCTCTCAGCGGAAGAGCCGAGGGATTTTACCGCATCGGCCTTGGACAGCTCCACGGTTCCATCGGTGACGACGGTAACCTTCTGCATGCCTGCTTTTTCGTGGTTTTCGATTTTGACTGTTTTCACACCTTCGAGGCTTTGGAACGCCGAACTGACGGTCCGTTTGCATCCGCCTCACGTCACGCCGGTCATCCCGGCGATGAAGGTGACCTCTTCTGCGATCACCTGGGAAATGGCGAGGAGCGCCACTCCAAAGAATACTGCTAATTTTTTCATGGTTCTGTAAGGTCAAACGCCGTGGAGAACACTCCTCGGCACCGAAAAAAATAGCTTGCCGCAACGGTTCCACACCAGAAAAGTTTCCGCGCGGGAATGGCCTGTTTCCGGACTGATTCGCTGTAACGAAAAAAAAGACGGGCTCGAGGGCCCGTCTTTTGTCGAAGAAAATCTGCTGGCGCGTGGGTTCAGCCGGTGAGTTTGGAGCGGTGTTCTTCGAGGATCTTTCTCACCTGTTCCACGACTCCGGCCTCGTCTGCAGCGGTGCCGCCGGCGACAGTGTCGTTCCGGGTTGAGAGAATCTTCAGCACGATGATGTTGCCAAGTTTTCGGCCGAAGACGATGATGTCGACCTGGGTTTTCTGGCCGATGCTGGCTGCGGCGCCGGCATCGAGTTTCATTCCATTGACTCGTTTGGAGAGGTCGACGACCTCGTGACCTTCGGCGGTGAGGGCCGAACTGATCGACTGCTGAAGGTCAGGGGAGCCGGGGAAAGCGACACCGAACTTCTCGGCGAAGGCCGGCCCGGACCAGGCCACGACAATGGCGAAAACGAAGGCGGGGAGGATTCTGGAGGATTTCATCAGGTAGTTGGACGGAGTATTTGGCAAAAAAATTCAGGCCTGTCTCGGTTGAACGCGGACTTTTCTCACCTTGAAGATGTTTTCCGACTGGTCGGACTTCAATTCGACGAATTCATGGGCCTCTCCCATGACGATGAGCACCCGGTCCTTGCCCACATCGATCAATTCGCAGCTGATGACTTGCCCGTCGATTTCCGCATCGAAATAGCCGCCGCTGTAGACCGCGTCGAAGTCGCCGTTGGGGTGCATGACGGTAAAGACAAATTCGGAGGTGCGATTGACTTCGTTGGGGCTGGGAACGGTGACCCACCCGCCGTCCGTTTTGCGGTAGCTGCCACTGTTGCTCCCGAGAAATTCGTGTAGCGCCTCGATCTGCTCGCGGTCTGCCTTGTCGATTGAGGGCGGACCGGCGAAGGGAGAGATACCGGGCACGGCGACGAGCACGACCACGACCAGCCCGAAACAGACCACACCGATGATCAGGGCGATTCGTTTCGCCGGAGTGAGACCGAATTTGTGAATGGTCAGGGCAATACTGGTGACACCGGAGAGCACGGTAAAGACCCAGGCCATTACCTTGAAGATTTGCTCGTTGTCGATGCTGGCGAGGAGGTCTGCGGAGAGAGGGGACATGGTCTGCGGGCGCGGGTTTCGGGAGGTAGTAAAGCGGATCCGGAGGGTTGGTCAAGTGGGGGATTGTGACCCTATCGAGACGGGATTTCCGGGGAGTGGTGTTCCTCGCCATGACGTTCGACTCGGTCCATGTATTCAGAAATGGCGTCGGAACGCGGGGGGAGCAGGCGGCCGCCCTCGACATGGCGGCGGAACTCGAAGTAGCCGTCGAACGCTTCGCTGCGACGGGGAGCCCTCGCGGCCTCGTAGTGGTTCAGGTAATCCCGCGTTGCTTCGAGGCTGCGTTCGATGCCCTGGCGCAGGCGCTGCAACTCGGCGAGTCTTTGTCCCACATCGCCCGTGTCGCCCTTGACCAGATCCTCGATGACGGCGAGATAGCCCGAAATAACCTGGCGGAACAGGGGGAGTGAACCGACCCGGAGGACGCACAGTTCCCGGTAGGACTTGCGCAACGCCTCCGCGCAGTCGGGACGGTCGAGAAAGGAGGGGTAATCGGCCAGCGATCCCTCGAACGCGGGCCAGGTAATCCTGCCGCCTTCTTCCCCCCGCCTTTTGACCCTTTCGATCAGCGTCGGTTTCCTCACCTCGTCCCGAGACACTTCGATCTCGGGGAAGGAAAACGAGAGGCATTCCTCGAGGCGGCGCCGGGTCTCGGTTGCCGAATAGAACTCGAAGGTCTGGCGCCGGGCCAGCGAGGCAAGTTCCAGGGCCCACCATTTCTCGATGCCCCGGTCCGTCTCCCGCAGCGCCGGGAAATGTTTGCGAATCAGCGTCTCCGCGCGCGCGTCGGGAGCGAGGGCGATATCGCCGAGGAGACCGCGGAGAGATTCCCCGCTGTTGCGCTGCTCGCAGAGTGCACCCACCAGAACCGAAGCGGAGGCGCGAAAGACCTCGAGACTCATGGGGGTGAGACCTGCCGCGCGATCGGGTTCGACGAGTTCTTCCACCGGCAACATCTGACCGGAGCGGAGAAAACCGGCATACCAGTCGCTGGGCCGGCCCATCTCGCGATGAATGATCCGCTGGTCGAACCCGTGCACGAGCCAGTCGGGGGGATCCAGTTCGCGGCTGTCAAAGGTGGTAGGTCGCTCGGCGTAGACCTCCAACATCTGCTCCAGGATGAGAATGCGGACGAGGGCGAGGCGATAATCGCTCTCGTCGAATTCGTCGTGAACCTTGACCTTGAGGCGAAGCACGAAGCGATTTGCCGCGTTGAGGAAACCCTCCTCAATGATGTCGGGTCCCGAGTGGAGGTCCCGGCCCGTGCCGTAGACATAGACCTCGATCGGAATCCTCCAGTCGTCGCTGTCGTAGAGGCCCATGAGGCGACGGAATTCTGTCCGGATCCCCCGGGAAAACAGATCGAAACGGCTTCTGATCAGGGGCTGGCGGGAGTGCACCTTGATCTGGCCCTCCTCCGCCTTTCGGCCGATCAGCACCTCGTCACCGTCCGTCGAGGCGGAGCGTGCGATCGGCCGGGCCTCGGACTCCTGACCAGCGACGCGGACACCGATTCCCGCGAGAGAGGCGATGGCGAGCAGGGTTCGAATGGAGCCGAAAACTTCGATGCAGGCATCATCCCAGATTCGGCGGCCTCGGTCAATGCCAGCAAGGGAGGGGGGCGACGATCAACTTGCCTCGACTTCACGGGCGGCCAGTTTTCTTTCGAGTGCGGCGATCTGGCGTTCCTTTTCGGCGATCGATCGGGAAAGTTCCCGGATGCGTCGCTCTGCCGGGGGAGGGTCATTCGCCGGCAGTTCGGGGGGCGCATCCGATTCGCTGAGGATTTCGCCGAGACCCCGGGAGGGTTCGTCGGCCGGGTCTTCGTCTCGCATTCGGAGTCTTTCGATCTCGCGCTCCCGTTCCGCGAGGCGGGACTCCAGCTTTTCGATCCGATTCCGGAAAGACCGCTCCCGTTGGGAGATTCCGGCCTGGAGTTCGGCAAAGTCTCCGTCTGTCTCGCTGAACAATTCGCCCAAGCCAAGGGCCTGGCTCTCGTGTTCGCGGCTCAGCGCAGAGACTTTTTCGCGGAGATCGTTGATCTCGACATCCTGATCGCCGAGGAGGTTCTCCAGACGTTGGACCGTCGCGGCCAACTCCTTCTCTTTTTCGGCCGCCGATCCCTCCAGTTCGCCCCGTTCTCTCGTCACGGTCTCGAGTTCTCTTCCCAGTCTCGCCAGCTCCTCGTCCATCTCTCGCCGGAGACCACCGTTTTCCTCCTCCAGTCGGGACAACTGGGCGTCGCGCTCCTCGATCAGCCCTTCCAGCTCGGTCAGCTTGGCTTTGAACTTCGCCTCCTTGCTTCTGAGGGTTTCCGTCAGTTGATCCGCTGCGGCGCGCTGCCGCTCGAGGTGGCGGTTGCGCTCCTCGATCTCCCGACTTTTCTCCCGCTCCAGCTTCTCCCGGGCCGTCTTCAGCGATTCGATGGTCCGCGTTCGCTCGGCAATTTCCGACTCCAGCTCCGCAATCTTGCCGCGAAGACTTTCCTCCGTATCTCGCAGGACTTTCGAGAGTTCCTCCAGTTCCTCTTCCCGATTCTTGACCCTGGCCTCGAGACGCTGCAACTGCCGGGCTTTTTCGTCGAGGATATCCTGTTTCTCTCCCCGCCCTCTTGCGATCTCGTCTTCTCTCTCGGCCACCACGGAAACGAGCCTCGCAATCTCGGTGTCGCTGGAGGCAATCTTCCCCGCCAGTTTGGCCTCCAATGCCGCGATTTCCCTCTCCTTGGCCGTCAGGACCTCCTCCAGCTCGGAGATGCGCGCGGTCTTTTCGTGGGTGAATTGATCTGCCTCCTCTCTGACCTCTTCGAGTTGGGTCTCCCGTTCCTTCAGGATGGTCTCCAACTCCTGGATTCGGCCGAGGAACCCGCTTTCCTTGTTGGCCAACTCCGTGGAGAGCAGGGACAGCTCTCGGTATTTTTCGCCCAGCAGATCGTCGAGTTCTTCGATCCGAGCATCTTTTTCCCGGACCAGCTCCTCGAATTTGCTCCGGAGCCGCTCGATGGCCCCATCCCGGTCTTGGCGTTCCGCTTCGATTTCGTCGATTCGGGCCTGGAAGGACGATTCCTTATCCGCAAGCCGGTTCTGGAGATTGGATTTCTGCCGCTTCAGGTCCCGGATCTCCGCCTCGCGATCGCGGAGCAGCGTCTTCAGATGCATCATCTGGGAATCGAGGTCGTCCGTCATGTCGACGGAGAGGCGGAGGTCCTCCATCTCTTCCTCTCTGCGTGAAAGTTCCTCTTCCAGCTTTTCGATTTTCTCTTCCAGGGCCCGGCGGACTTCCTCGGACCGGGAGCGCTCCGTGGCGGCCTGGTCCAGCTGTTGCTGCAGGGTTTCCCGTGTGGAGTCCCGCTCGTTCAGTCGAGCGATTTCGTCGTCGCGGTCCGCGAGGTCCCGACGCAGGCTTTTTTCTCTGGCGCGGAGGGATTCCAAATCGCTGGCCAGTTCGGTGAGACGGTTCTCCCGGGAAAGCAGTTGCGCCCTGAGCGACGGGGAAGAAATCGCGGAACTTTCGGAGCGCAGGTCTTCGGAGTTTTCTCCGTAGGTGTCCCGGAGAGAACCGAGAAGCAGGTTCTGGTCTTCGATGATCTCGCTGAGTCGTCCGCTGAGAACGAGGTTCTCTTCCTGGGCGATCCGAAGTCGGTCACGTGCCGAACCCCATCGGAAAAATGCACCCAGCACGCCGAGGAGAAAGAACCCGAGCATCAGGATGCAGGGAAAGAGCATACCCGAAAGCAGCCAGAAAGGCTTCTCGAGGTGTTCTCCGAGAGGGGCACTGGCCCACGCCGCGGCGATGCTGGGGGGGGAAATCATGACTCGACGGTCGAGGCCCCCTTGTCGGGCCGTTTCTCTCCGGCGACGAGCAGGGAGACGATGCTCCGGTTCTCCCGGAAGGACTTTTCCCTCTTCTCGTAGGCCTGTTGCAGGCGCAGGTTCTCCCGCTCCAATCTCGCGGCCTCGGCGGGGAGTCGCCTCCAGAGCAGCCAGCCCGCCGCCACCCCGCCGGCGAAGAAGAGCACGCCTCCCAGAAAGAAAGCGATCGTCGAGTGGAGGATGAAGCTGGATTCTGCGGAGGCCAGAAAGAGGATCGACGTCATGTCAGGCTAGGTGCGGTTCGGGCGCAAAGTTGTTTCTAATTCTGCGCTTCGTCCACCCGAAGTTCCACGCGCCGGCTCTTCCACAGGGTGTCAGCGGAGACATTGGTCCGATCCTCACCTCCGTATTGAACCCGGATACGGTCGGCGGGTACTCCTTCTCCGATGAGCTGGTCGCGGACGGAGCCGGCACGTCGCATGCTCAGGGTTTCGTTGAGTGAAGCCCTGCCGCTCGGATCGTGAAAGGCATGGAGAGAGATGGTCTCTTCCCCACCGAATTCGCGGATCAGGTCGGCCGCCTCCCGCAGCTTTTTTCGCCCCTCGATCGAGAGCTCCGTCTGCCCGGAATCGAAGTAGATAGTCAGTCCTCCGAGGTCGAGGCGCAGTTTCTCCTCGGCGACCGGTTCGGTCGGCGGTGGCACGACAGCAATCCGGTCCTCTACCGCCGACGGGTTGGCGATGACCCGAGCCGCCAACTCCACGAGGCGGTCCCTCGTTTCGGGAGTCTCGGTCTCTCCGGACAAAACCACCCGGTCGTGTCCCAACTCGACTTCAGGTCCGAGAGATTCCCGGATCATGGCGGCGAACAGCTCTCCCGGATTCTGCCAGGAGGGATCGCGAGCCCGTTCGCTGACCCGGAGCAGATCGTAGATGACGAGGTCGGGGAACTCCAGCATCAGGATTCCAAGGATGCCGTCCTTGATCGACATCCGGCTCACCGTTCCGCTGAGGATGATGCGTCCTTCCTCCTCTGTCGTCATCACCAGGGTCGAGTCGGAGCTGGGTTCCAAGCGCAGCGCATTCTCGACCAGCACGGCCTGAGGTTTGCCCACCGTCGCGGTCTCCACCAGATTCTCCGCCGCGGCGGAGGTGGCCACCAACCCTCCGAGAATGACTCGACCCTGCGCGTATTCCAGCGACGAGGCGCCCCCGGTATCGCGGAGAAAGAGGGGGATCAGGCCCAGGGCATGGTCAATCCACCAGGGAGGGGAGACGGTCTCCGCCACGATGATCCGATCGTCGATTTCAAGCCCCGGCTCCACCCCGGCCACCGTGTCGCGGAGCCGGAGCCGGAAATCCCCGTCGGGAAGCAGGCCGGTGAGTTCGATCCTATCGGAAAACCGGATCAGGCGGAACTCCGCCACCGGGGCGGACTTTACCGCGAGGTGATTCTTGACCACCATCGAGTCCCCGAGGAGAGACCGGGCTTTCTCCCCCAGCGATTCGCGCACCTCCGCCGAGACGACTTCGCCCTCCAGCAGCATCTCGGAACGTCGGATAACCAGCCGGGTGACCCCCGGCGTGCTGAAAAAATCGTAGAGAAAGTGCGGCGCCGAGTTTCTCCACTCCGGCCGGGGCAGCCGGGGACGCAGTTCGATGCGGTTCTCCACGCGAGAGACGCCCCGGATGCTCGACGCGGCGACGCCGAACAGGATCCGGGAGTCCTTGTCCGGGAGCGCTCCGTCCAGGGTCACGACCCCGTCTCCCCCGAGGCGGGCGATCAACTCGGCGCTGCGATTTTCGCTGGTCTCCAAGCCGCTGAGGTCGAAGTACGCCCCGGGTATCTCGCTTTCCAGCGAGGCGGCGAGCCGACTTCTTTCCCCCTCATCCGACACCACACCCGAGACGCTGGCGAGGAGGTAATCGTGCTCGATTCGGACATGGGGCAAACCGGCGTGCTCCAGGACAGAGCGCGATTCCGCCGCGAGCCGGGATTCGACCAGGCTCCGATAAAACAGCGGAGACGCCCCTCCTCCCAGAACTCCCAGGAGGAAGAACGAAGCGAACACAAGCAGAACCTTCATACCAAAGGTAACCAAAACGATTATTTTATTTCGTAAAGATGAAATTTACCTAAAATATAAATAAAATATTCAGCATGGAAATAATTATGCCGTAGGGTGGAAGGAACCGCGCATGTTTCTGGTGAGGTCTCGTCTTAATCGTGTCCGAAACCTCGGTTTGATCGGTTGGCCGAGTCCTGCCGGGGATGCTGGAGGCCTGGAGGATTCCCCTGGACGTGGTGATCGCTTGTTGGATTCCGTCGAAATGGGGATGGCACGGCCGCTCGATAAATGTTAGAAGAATACAGGTATGGATTACATCGAACAGCTCAGAGCCCTGCGGGATGCAGCTCGCGCCAGGGTTGAAGAGGCAAAACGGGCCCTCGAGGAGAGCCAGGACGGCCGGATGGCGGCATCTCTCGACATTTTGATTGCGGAACTCGAGGGGCTTCCGGCGACCCCGGCGAAGGCACTGGTCGAGGAGCGTCTGCATCCGTCATCGCCGGCGGAAGGGTCTCCGTGGGGAAGGGCGGCGGCCCAGGGGGCGGCTTCGTCGATGAGGTCCGAGGCGCCTCCGGTGTCGGAGCCGGAAGCGATGAAGACATCTCCCGCTGCCGGAGCGATCCCGGGAGTCACCGTGAAGGTTTTCGATGGCACGGGCAACCCGATTTCCGAGGGCGACGCCGGTTTCGCCCTGATGAACGAGATGGTTTCCGAGGTGGAGCAGGCGATCCAGGAATCCGCTGAGGCGGCTCGCGAAGATTCCAGTTCGTCGGCCCCCGACCCGGAAGAGGAGGAAATGACTGCCCTCGCGGAGGAGGCCGACGAGGAGAGCCCCATCCTGGACGTCGCATCCTACGAGGCGAGACTGGCCGCGGAACGGGCCGCCGCACAACAAGCTGGCGAAACGGAGGAATCTCCGCCCCTCGAAGAATCGGAGGATGCCGGGAAGTCGGATGAACCCCGGGAGACCTCCCCGCAGCTGCGACGGACTTCGGTGTCCTACATCCGCCACGAGGATTCCACCGGCGACCCTTCGTGGTAGGGGAGGAACTTCCCGCCAACGGACTCTCCCGGGAGGGCCTCGATCATCGGGCAGCGTTTTCGCTTCTGCCCGCCTTGACTTTTCCTCGCCCGGGCTCACTTTACTCCTCCGCCCTGTCGCGGACTCAGGTTGGGTGGCAGAGTGGTCGAATGCGCTTCTTTGCTAAAGAAGTGAACCTTAACGGGTTCCGTGGGTTCGAATCCCACCCCGACCGCCATTGCTCCGCCACACCGTCTTCTCAGATTCCTTCCTGCGCTCTTATCGAAGGTTTCCGGGTTTGAGCGGATTTCGATTTACGCAAGGTTCTGAGAATGTGTCAAGGTTCTGCCATTGACCTGCCCGGGTTGACCGGAGCTCTCCATTCCAATCGACATCACCAATGAACCAGATGCAAAATCGTCGCAAATTCACCAAAACACTTGGCCTCTGCGCCATCGGCGCCGCCTTGGGAACCAGCCCTGGTATCGTCAGGGGCTATTCGAAGAACGAGACGATCTCGCTCGGGATCATCGGAGCCGGTGGCCGGGCGCGAAATGATTTGATTCCGGCCCTGCTGGAGTTGCCCGGAGTGCGCATCGATGCCGTCTGCGACGTCTATGAGTCCTACCGCCGGTCGGCGGAAGCCCAAGTGGGCGGACGCGAGCGCGAAGTGTTTACCACGCAGGACCATCGTGAGCTTCTCGAGCGGAAGGACATCGACGCCGTGGTCATTGCCACCCCGGATCACTGGCACGCGCCCATGACGATAGATGCCTGCGAGGCCGGCAAGGATGTCTTTCTGGAGAAACCGGCCATGCACAAACTCGAGGAGGCGCGGCCCCTGATCGAGGCGAAAAACCGCACCGGCCGCATCGTCCAGGTCGGGGCCCAGCAGCGCAGTATGCCGCACATCGCGGAACTGCGCCGGCTCATCGCGACCGGCGAACTCGATCTCGGTGAGGTGAACCGCATCCACATGCAGTGGAACCGGAACAAGGAGATCCGGAGATGGGAGCCCCGCATCAAGCCCGAACAGGTCGACTGGAAACGCTTCCTGGGCAATGCCCCGGACCAACCTTTCGACCCTTTCCGCATGCGCAACTGGCGCTGGATGTGGGACTTCGGCAATGGCGCGCTCTCCGACCTCATGGTCCACTGGCTGGATGCGACCAACTGGATCTTCGATCTGCCCCAGCCGGATCGGATCGTTACCATGGGAGGAAACTATGCCTCGGAGGGAATCTGGGAATGCCCTGATACCATCCAGTCCATTTTCTCCTACCAGGACCGGAAGCTGCAGATCGACTTCGAGACGACGTTCTCCAACGATCACGAAAAAGGCTCGATGCATATCATGGGACGAAACGCCACCGTCTACATCGACCGTGCCCGGTTCGAGGTCACCGATCAGCTCGGCGAGAAAGCGGGCCAGATCACGCGCCAGCAAATCTCCAGCGAGGGCCCGCGAGGGGAGGGGGACTACGCTGATTACAACGCGAACGCCCTTCACCTGGAAGACTGGCTCAATGCCGTGCGCGAGCGGCGCGAACCGATCGATCCGCTGGAGGAGGGGGTGCGGGCCGCCGAAGTCGCCATCTATGGCAATCTCGCCTACCACGAAAACCGGGCGGTGGAGATCCCCCCTTTCGACAAGGCATAACGCGGGATTTCCGGCTCAGGAGCCGTCTTCCTCCCCCGGTCGCCACACGGCTGCCGGCCCGAGGAGACGCTCCTCCCACGCGGCTTCCTCTCCGGTGAAATAGCGCACGCGCTCCTTCTTGAACTCGCGGCTGGAATACAGGGCCATGCGATTCGTCAGTCCCGTGGCGGCGGCTATGGAGGCGAGCACCTGATCACAGTGCTCCCGGCTCGGGCCGTGAACCATGGTGAACAGATTGTAGGGCCAGTCGGGATAGCTGGGGCGCTGGTAGCAGTGGGAGACCTCGTGGAATCCGGCCATCGTCTTCCCCAGCCGGTCCAGTTCCTCATCATCCCCGGCAGGTCCGGCCCAGACCCCCATGGCGTTGGCGGAGAATCCGGCTTTGCGGTGATGCAGCACCCCGGCAAAGCGGCGCATCCTGCCGTCGGCCAGAAATCTCTGGTGCATCTCCCGCAGTTCGGACAGGGTCATGCCCAACTCCTCGGCGATGCCGGCAAAGGGATTCTCCGCAAGGGGCAGATCGCGCTGCATGGACCGCACGAAGGCGATCTCCCGGCCGGTCAGGGGAGTTTCTGCGGCATCGTTGCGCCTCGCGTGACCTCGGTCTACCTGCCCCCGCTCCCGGGGCGCGGCACCGCGGCCGAGATCGAAGCGAACTCCGATCTTGAAAAGCTTCACCGTCGGCAGGAGGCGGGTGGAAAGGGCCCGCGACTCGGCATGGAGACGCTCCACCGAGGCGGCCAGACCCAGCCGGCTCCGGGGAGAAATCGCAATGGTGTACCACAGGTTGAAGTCGTGATTGCGCAGGTAGTTGTGGCTCACTCCGGGGTGCGCACTGATCACCGCGGCGGCGTGCTCGAGATCCGCCGGATCGACCCTGGCCGCTACCAGAGATGACGCGTAACCGAGGCTGCGGGTATCGAAAATCGCGCTGATCTGGCGAACGATCCCAGCTTCCTTGAGGCGCCCCAGCCGTTCCCGCACTTCCCTTCCGGAGAGGCCGCAGCGGGCTCCGACCTCGTCGAACGGACGAGCCGTCAGCGGGATATCGCGCTGCACCGCGTCGAGCAGGTCGCGGTCGGCAGCCTGGAGGTCGGGAGCCGGCATCACCTGATTCACGAGTGACGCGGATGGGTCCCGGGCACATAGGGACAGAGCGGTTCTTCCGCCAGGGGATCACCGGTCAGGGCCCAGGACCTGGCGCGGGAGCCGCCGCAGACTTTCCGATACTCGCATCTGCCGCACTTGCCCCCGAGCGCATCGCTGTCGCGCAGGGTGACGAAGAGGGGATGCTTCCGATAGATTTCGGCCGGGTGCTCCGTGCGCACGTTGCCGCAGACGATGGGGAGAAAACCGCTGGGACACACTTCGCCGGTGTGGGAGATGAACATGACGCCTCTGCCGTCGCGGATGCCGAGGGGGGAACGCATGCCCATCCGGCGTCGGGAGGAGGTCTCGCCGCCGTGGCCGCGCTGCATCATCACTCGTCGAAAATGGTGGCCCTCCGTCGTCTTGATGCCGAAGGGGGCGTGACCCACCAGGTCGGCGAGCTCTTCGAAGACGCGTTCGAGGTCCTCCGGGTCCGGCAGATCCCGGGCGCTGGCCCGTCCCGTCGGAACCACGAGAAAGACGCTCCACATCGCGGGTTTCAGTTCGAACATGAGGTCTCGAAACGCGGGGAATTCGTCGATGTTGCCCCGGGTCAGGGTCGTGTTGATCTGCACGGCGAGGCCCGCGGCATGGGCTTTTTCCACCGCCCGGATGGTGTGGTCGTAGGTTCCCTCCACTCCGCGAAAGCGATCGTGGGTCTCCCGCGATGCTCCGTCCAGGCTCAGAGAGATTCGCCTGATTCCGGCATCGGCGATCCGCGCAAAGTCTGCCTTGACCAGCCGAGCCGTGGCCGCCGGGCTGAGAGCGACGCGCAGACCCAGGTTCGAGGCATGACGCGCCAGATCGAAGATATCGCGGCGCATCAGGGGGTCTCCGCCGGTCAGGACCAACATCGGGGGAGCGAGTTCCGCGAGGTCCTCCACCAGGAGCAAGGCCTCCCGCTCGTCCAATTCCTCGGGATGACGCTGTGGTTGGGCCTCGGCGCGGCAGTGCCGGCAGGCCAGGGCGCAGGAACGCGTCACCTCCCAGAAGACGAGAGAGGGTCGGTCCTCAAATCGATAGGAGCCGGTGTCGGTTGCACCGGCCTCGCCGGACGGGGAGGGAGTCGTCATGATCTGGGAGGGAAGACCGCTCTTCCATCCTAGATCACCCGGCCCATCGCGATAACCCTATCTTGTCATTTTGCGCCCCCATTTTGTGGCGGGGAGAGATTCAATCCTGCACCGGCGGCTGGTCCCACCAGTGTTTGCCCGGCCTGAAATCGGTTTTGAGAAAACTGGCGTGCTGCTTCTCGCGGCGGGAATTGCCCTGGCTAAGTTTCGCCATGTCGGCCCGGTGCTTCTCCTCGTTGAAGGACGGGTTTTCCGTGGGAAAACGGGCCCCGATCTCGGTCTGCCAGTCCTTGAGGGAGGTCAGCATCTCCTCGACCCGGTCGGGGTGCTTTGGCGAAAGATCCACCCGTTCTCCGATATCGTCGCCGAGATGATAGAGTTCGTTGCGGCCGTCCTCGAAGTAGTGGATGAGCTTCCAGTCTCCCTCCATGGCGATGGCGGAGGGTTCGCCGCCCTGGTTCCCGTAGTGGGGGTAGTGCCAGAAAAGACGGCGCTTCGGCATCGATCCGCCCTGCAGCGCGGGAACCAGGCTGACGCCGTCGATATGCAGGTCGGGCCGGAGCTCGAGTCCCGCGATTTCCAGGATGGTGGGGTAGAAGTCCATGCCCGTGGCCAGGGTCTCCGTGGTGCCACCTTTGTCGGTGACTCCCGGCCAGTGGATGTAGTAGGGCTGTCGGATGCCGCCTTCCCATTGGCGGCCCTTGCCTCCGCGCAGGGGCAGACAGGCCGTGGCGTAGCCGTCGCCCGAAGACACGCCTCCGTTGTCCGAGGTAAAGAAGATCACCGTCTCCCCGGCGACGCCGGACTTCTCGATCGCTTCGAGCACGAGTCCCACGGCATCGTCGAGGGCGGCCATCATGCCGGCGTAGATGGGATGATCCTGCACCTGCCGGACCTCCTGGGTGCGGTCGAAGAGGAACCGTGGTTCAGTTCGCTCGGTGAGACCCATCGCCTCCGCCTTGGCCTGAAATTTCTTGAACCGGGCTTCCGAGCACTGGATGGGGCCATGCACCGAGTAGAAGGAGAGCATGGCGAAGAAGGGCTGGTCGGCCTCGGCCTGCCGCCGCACAAAGTCCGCCGTCTCCCGTCCCAGGCGCAGGGGCAGTTCGGCCCCGGGGGCGTCGTCGCTCAACTTGGGATTCCGGTAGGGGGAATGATAGCCTCCCGGGGGCGTTCCGTAGTGGTAGCCGCCCTGGTTTTCGTCGTAGCCCTGGTCCTCGGGACAGAAACCGTCGCCTCCGAGATGCCATTTCCCGGCGAAAAAGGTGCGGTAGCCCGCCTCCTTGAGCGCCTCGGCCACGGTGACTTCCTCCAGGGGAAGCTGCGGTTCATAGGCCGCGGGCAGCAGCTTGGTGTTGCGTTTCCACTTCTCCGGCTGATTGCCCCCCTGCACCGAGATATAATCGGTGATGTGGAGGCGCGCGGGAGTCTTGCCGGTCTGGATCGCCACCCGCGACGGGCTGCACACCTGGCAGGCCGAGTAACCGCGCTCGAAGCGCAGGCTTTTGCTCGCCAGCGAATCGATGTGGGGGGTCTCATAGAATTTCGTGCCCTCGATGCCGAGATCCTCCTTGCCCAGGTCATCGACGAGGATGAAGACAAAATTCGGTTGGTCAGCTCCGGCTGAGGAGGTGGCGTGAAGGATCGCCGCCGCGGCGGTCAGACTGAGAAGGAATCGGCTTCGCATGGGGCGAATCACGCCCCTGCGCCGGCGAAAGGCAATGGCGCGGTGCGGGACCGGCACGGGAAGGCATGATTTCCGGGCAACCGAGAAGCGGAGCGCTCCGTGTGCTGAATTTCGCGAAGAAATGTGCGGTCCCATAGCGACCGATCCCTGGTGCCCTTCCCCAGAAAAACAACCGGGGGCGCCAGATCTTCGCCACGACTTTTCGGCGTGCTCCGATTGGGCAGGTGCAACCAACCGGGGAGGACCTTGGCCGAGCCCCGCGTGCAGTCACTCCGGTTCCCGGCAAAGTGAGCTTTCGGCATCCTTTGGTATTGCCGACGATTTCTGTTCTTCTGGTAGTCTTTTCAGAGGGAAGAGTTTTCTCTATAGCGACTCGCGGGATCAACTTGTCGAATTGTCTTGACATATTTACGAATCATTGAGCAGAATGAAATCGCTGTCCGGGGGTCCGCTTTCGGCCACGCGACATAGAAAAAGGCAGCAGTTTTCCTTGGCTGGTAGTGGGATCCGAATAACAGAGGTTCCATCATGCCATGAAGAAGCAACTCTTCTCTCTAATGCTGCTCTGCAGCGCGACGGGTTTCGCCTCAGCCGACTCCCATGACTGGACCTCCTTCGTAGATTACGACGCGACGAATTATCGCCAGCGTATCGTCCGGACTCCCATGGAAGGGGGCTCCATAGAGGCGTTGCACCCGCAAGACAGCTACCAGCGATCCGTGCCCACCCCGTCCCCGGATATGAGCAAACTGGCTTACGCACGTTTTCAGATCTGGTCAGACTACAAGCTCTGCGTCTCGGATATCGATGGGTCCAACGAGACGCTTGTCTACGAGGTAGCGGATGATCATGTCCAGGTCAACGACATCAGTTGGTATCCCGATGGGCAGCGTCTCCTGTTTGTCCTCAACGACTACGGTGGCCGCGACGGTGACGTGTATTCGATCAACCTGGATGGGACCGGATTGGTAAACCACACGAACACCTGGAATTACCAGAAGCATTGTTGCGATGTCTCGCCGGATGGTGCGCGGATCGCCTACAGCGAAAACGCCACACCCTACTTTGCCTGGCCGCAAAACATGCGGATCACCACGGATTGGACGGATATCAGTTGGCTTACGAGCCATCCCAATGGTGACGAAAACAAGGTTTGGGAAGTCGATTTCGCCCCGGATGGCCAATCCATTCTTTACCGGAGGGGCACCAGTGTGCGGCAGATCGACGTCGACGGCACCAACGATCGTGGAATTTTCCTCGGGTCGGGTCTCTTTTCCGGTCCGGCATTCACGGTGGATGGCGGCCAGATATTGGTTTGCGGCTCCTTCGGAGGCAATAAGAACATCTATCGCTGCCAAGCGGATGGCAGCAACATCACCCAGGTGACCTTCTGGGCCGGTAATCAACGGGCCTACGCACCCGTTCATGTCGTGCTGGCACACGGGCCCGCCGGCCCGCCCGATCTCACCACTTCCCTGCGCATTATCGATAGCGGAG
>CAZLUZ010000100.1:14139-18535 GCA_964562825.1 uncultured Akkermansia sp. | reverse complement strand
ACCGGTGATGAATCTGTCGAAATCCCTGAAAAATGTCGCGGACCTGGTCAATCTGGCTTCCGGGGTCGAACCGAAATCACTCGTCATCCCCGGCGGGGATCGCCCCGAAGACCTGGCGGTGGTCGACGCGGTGAGCGGGCTGCCGTTCGTACGCCGCTGCGTCCTCGTGGGCAACCGCGAGCGGATAACCCAATCCGCGGAAGACGCGGGAGTGGCCGACGACGGCTATGACATCGTCGCTACGGAGAATCAGGAGGAAACCGCGGAAGAAACGGTCGATCTGGTGCTCCGGGGCGAAGCCGACATCATTCTCAAGGGCAACATTTCGACGCCGATTCTCAACCGCCAGATCCTGCGGCTGAAAACCGGAAGCACCATGTCGCTCTGCACCCTCTTTCAATCGCCCCTGATCGCCGAAAATCGGCCCATGCTGCTGACCGACGCCGGGGTTACCACGGAGTGCAATTTCGCCCGCATGTCCGGGATGATCCGAAACGCCGCGGAGGTGGCACACCTGGTGATGGGATTGGAAAAACCCAGAATCGCTCTGCTCTCCGCCAACGAAAAGGTCATTCCCTCGCTGCATTCGACGGGTCTGGCCACGGATCTGACGGCAGCCCACTGGGAGGGAATGACCGTGTATGGTCCACTGTCCTTCGATCTCGCCGTCAGTCCGGAATCGGTCCGGCTGAAAGGACTGCCTCGGGAACCGGGTCTCCCCCTTGCGGAGGTGGCCGGACGGGCGGATGTGCTGGTCTCTCCGAGTCTCGACTCCGCCAACATTCTCTACAAAGCCATCATGGTGCTGGCACAACAGGGTCAGGCAACCATGGCTGGGATCACCATGGGGGTGAAGGTCCCCTACATCATTCTCTCCCGCTCCGACAGCGCGGAAACGAAGGTCAATTCGGTGGCATTGTGCGCCCTGTTCGCCGCACGCCGCCGTTCGGCGCCCCCGATCGAGCCGTCGGTCCACGCAGGGGGCACCGACGAACCGCTCGTGCTGACGGTGAATCCGGGCTCGACCTCGACTCGGCTGGGAATATTCCGGGGCGCCAAACCGGTCCGAGAGCAGCGGATCGAGCACGAACCCCGGGCCGGTCTGAGGGGAGCAGATTTTGCCGCGGAAGTGCAACGCTATCTCGCGGAGATTCGGTCCTTCCTCGGGGTCGAGCCGCTCGATGCGATCGTCGGCCGCGGTGGCTTTCTCAATCGGGAAGCGCAGCGAATTCTCGGAGGCGTCTACCAGATCGCCGAAGTAACCGACGGTCTCGTGGCAGTCAACGAAGCCCTGCTCGCCGCGGTGCGGGATCATCCGGACATGGATCATCCCTCCAACTACGGTATCCCGATCGCCGCGGCGCTGGCGGAGGAGCTCGGCGTCCCCGCTTTCATGACCGATGCGGTGGTGGCGGATGATTTCCCCGAACACGCCCGCCTATCGGGCTATCGGGGCATCGAGCGCAAGAGCACGGCGCATTACCTCAGTCTGAAGGCGATGGCGGCGAAAGCCGCGGAACAGTTGGGCCGTCCCCGGGATCGGGTCAGCCTGGTCTGCACCCACCTGGGCGGCGGCATCACCAAGGCGGCCTATCGGGATGGGCGCATCGTCGATAACTCGATCGCTCTTCTCGGCGGAGGAGCCTTCTCCCCAAGCCGGGTCGGTGCTCTGCCCGTCCGCGAGGTGATCGAGTTGTGTTTCAGTGGCAGGTTTACGCGGGAGGAGTTGATCGAGGAATTCAGCCACAGAGGCGGATTGTTCTCCTACCTGGGCGAAAGCGATCTCCGCGTAATCGAGCGACGCGTCGACGACGGGGACGAACACGCTTCACTCGTCCTGGAGGCGATGGCCTATCAGATTGCGAAGGAGATCGGAGCCATGTTCGTAGCGGCCGGGCGTCAGGTCGAAGCCCTGGTTTTTTCCGGAGAAATGACTCACTCGAAGATGCTGATGAGCCGGATCCGATCCTATGTGGGGCACCTGGCACCGATGATGGTCTACCGGGAGAACCTGGAAGCCGAAGCGATGGCGAGTGCGGCGGTCCGAGCCCTGCGCAGGAAGGAAACGCCTCACCCCTACCCCGACCGGGATGCGGTCGAGACCTCATGAAACGAAGTCCCCCCGGACCTGACCGGGACCGGCGGACGCCGCGCGACCGCGCGAGGACAAGACGGAGGGGAGAAGACACCACCGGAGTGTCCGCACCCCACCGAGGAAACCCGCTCCGTTAGCCGTCGCTCCTGTCTAGATCGTGTAGGGCGCGCGCCGCTCGTAGGTGCGGAACGCATTAGCTTCGTCGTCGTTCGGGAAACTCTCCGTCACCGGATCGAAAACGACTTTGCGTCCCAGTTTCCAGCTGATCGCCGCAGCGAACGAGGCCAGGTGGCCGTAGCGAGTGACCGTCGAGTTGCAACGCGGCTGCTCCCGTGTCTTGACACAATCCAGGAAATTCCGGACGTGGTTCAGGGGATCGGTTCCGGCCATTTTCTCGTAGTCCTTGCCCTCGAGGAGTTTGGGGTCCTTGGCCACGATTGCCTCGAAATCGCCGGCTTCCACCCAACCCTCATCTCCCTCGAACCGGATCGGGCAGGAACCCAAGCCCGGCGTCCAGTCTCCCTCGTCATTGAAACCGGAGAGGCGCATCACCAACTCGATACCATCCTCGTACTTGGCGCGAATGGTCGTCCCCTCGCTTTCATACTCGATGGGAGTGGTGCCGTCTTTCCGGGCTGCCCACTGGCAGAGATCGATGGTGTGGGACCCCCATTCCGGCAGGCGCCACGCCGCATAGAAGCCCTTGTGGTTTCGCCAGCGGCCCCGGCAGTATTCACTGTTGAAGGGAACCATCGGCGCCGGGCCCACCCATTTGTCCCAGTTGATGACATCGGGGTCCGGCTCCGGTTCGGCGGGAAGGGGAGGCAGATAATTTTGGAGTTCGAGGATGCCGGCATGGACCGTGGTGATATTGCCCAGCTTGCCGGTGTGAGCCAGTTCGGTCGCCAGCTCGAAGTTGCCCACGCTGCGCCTCTGCGTGCCGGACTGGAATACTCGCTCGTGTTTTAGAATCTCCTCGTCCAGTTCCCGGCACTCCTGCATGTTCATGGCACAGGGCTTTTCGCAGTAAATGTCTTTCCCCGCACGCGCGGCGTAAACCGAAGCGGTGGTGTGCCAGCGATCGCCGGTGGCGATGATCACGGCATCGATATCATCGCGCGACAGCACGCCCGCCATGTCGTTGTAGGTCACACAATCGTCGTTCTCGTAGTGGCGGTCCGCCATCCGCTTGATGATCTCCCGCCGCTCCTTCTGCGGATCGGCGATCGCCACGAATTGGCAATCCTCCTGTTCGAGGAACGAGGTCAGCACCTTGCGGCCCCGAGGCCCCAGGCCGATGCCACCCACGACGATGCGGTTCGATGGAGCGACGGTGCCATCCTTTCCCAAAACGGAGGCTGGAACGATCATGGGCAACCCGGCGGCAAGGGCGGTTTGCTTGAGGAATCTGCGACGTGATGCTTGCTCGATGCTCATCGACTTTCGGGTCTATCTGGTTCGGTTTGATGATTGTCGGACGGGGGTCATAGGAACCCTCTCCCCCCGGTTCCGGAGCCTGCCAATCTCCTGGCACCGACCCGGAATCCTAACTACGCCAGATCCTACCGTCTTTTTCAAGCCCCGGACACGGCGGGATCGTGCTGTCCGAGAACGTTTCCATCTCCACCCATCGCGGAGAGCAGTTCGCCGACGATTCGAGGATAATGACGATTCTCCTCCCCATTGATCCTGGCTCGAAGCGTGGCCGGGGTGTCTCCCTCGCGGATGGGAACCCCGACCTGATCGATGATTTCCCCGGTATCGATACCCTCGTCGACGAAGTGAACGGTGAATCCGGTCTCGGCATCTCCGGACTCCAGAGCCATTTCGATGGCGCGACGCCCCGGGTAACGGGGGAGCAGAGAGGGGTGGATATTGACGATGCGACGGGGAAAACTGGAGAGGATGGGATCGCGGAGGATGCGCATGAATCCGGCGAGCACGACCAGTTCGATGCGGGCGGCCTTCAGCTTGTCATCGATTTCCTTGCAGGCGGCGTCGGAGAGTCTGCCGGGACGCGAAGAGCCCGGTTCGACATGCATTGCGGGAAGACCCTCCTGCCGCGCGTATTGCAGCACTCCGGAGTCTTCCACATCGGAGATCACCAGTCCCACTTCCGCATCGAGTTTTCCCTCCTGAACTGCCCGAATCATGGCTCTGCTGTTCGATCCGGTTCCCGATCCGAGGATGGCGATCCGGGGTTTCGTCCTGGCGGCACCGCCGGTGCGCGCCAACGTGGCGGAGGTGGAACGCCCCGGGACGAGGGAGAGAATCCGGATCTCGATTCCCCACTCGTCGAGC
>CAZLUZ010000100.1:0-14129 GCA_964562825.1 uncultured Akkermansia sp. | reverse complement strand
GCAGAGCCTTTTCCTCGTCGATGAGAGCATCCACCGTGTAATCTCCGCCCTTGGTGTAGATGTGGGGCCGGATTTGGCGGATGGTTTCGCTGGCCCGCTTTTCCGGGAAAACCACGACCCGGTCCACCGCTTCCAGAGCACGGAGGATCTCGGCCCGATCCTCCGCCGGATATACGGGGCGCCCCGGTCCCTTGAGCAGGGTCACGGATTCGTCCGAGTTGATCGCCACGACGAGGGCATCCCCAAGGGTGCGGGCTTCGCGGAGATAGCGGACATGTCCCACGTGAAGGAGATCGAAGCATCCGTTCGTCAGGACCAACCGCTTTCCCGAACGGTCGAGATCGTCGCGCCAGCGGGCGACCTCTTCCCTGGAGGAAATGAAGGATTCCGGCGACATCTCGGTCGAACCTATCCCGCTTTTTCGGGTTTCCACAATGGCAAATTCCACTAGGGTGGCCCGATGCACGATCCCCGAATCGATTCTCTCTCCCGCCAGATCGTGGGTTACTCGACCGCCGTTCAGCACGGCGAACACGTTCTCCTCGATCTGCACGACGTCCCGGACGCGATGGGCGTCTCCCTGATTCGGGAAGTGCGCGCGGCCGGGGCAATCCCGTTCGTCAACGTCAACCGAACCCTGCTGATGCGAGAACTCTATCGGGAAGCCGAAGAGAAGCAGTTCGAGATCGCGGCAGATATCGGCATCCACGAGATGAAACACATGGATTGCTACATCGCGATCCGCGGCGTGGACAACATGAACGAACTCAGCGACGTGCCCGCCGACAAAAAGAACCTCGTCGCCGAAAAAATGCGGCCGCTGCTCAATCACCGCATCAACAACACGCGCTGGTGCGTCCTGAGGTGGCCCACGGCTTCCATGGCCCAGAGCGCCGGGATGTCCACCGAAGCCTTTGAGGATTTTTTCTTTCGGGTCTGCCTCCTGGATTACGGCAGGCTCCACGACGGCATGAAGAGACTCGAGGAACTCATGACCCGGACAAAAGAGGTGCAGATTACCGGGGAGGGGACCGACCTCTCTTTCAGCGTCGAGGGCATTCCCGCGATGGCCTGTGGAGGACACCATAACATCCCCGACGGCGAGTGCTTCACCGCCCCGGTGCGGGATTCGGTTCAGGGGCACGTGACCTACAATGCCCCGACGATCTACCACGGGACCGCGTTCGACGGGGTCTACCTGGCGTTCCGGGATGGCAGGATCGTCGAAGCCCGCGCCAACCAGCAGGAAGCGCTGGAGAAGATTCTCGACACCGACGAGGGAGCCCGTTTCATCGGGGAGTTCGCCCTCGGATTCAATCCCGAGATCCGCGAGCCGATGCGGGATATCCTCTTCGACGAAAAGATCGCGGGCAGCTTCCACTTCACCCCGGGCCAAGCCTACGAGGTGGCGGACAACTCCAATCGAAGTGCCGTCCACTGGGATCTCGTCAAAATTCAGCGCCCCGAGTACGGAGGCGGAGAGATCCGATTCGACGGAGAAGTGATCCGGCAGGACGGGCTTTTCCTCAGGGAAGAGCTTCAATCGCTGAACGGGGCATGAAATGAAGGCCCTCCTCTTCCTGGCGTTGGGCGGTGCCCTCGGAGCCATCTGTCGCTGGGGACTGGCCACCTGGATCGACCGGCTCCGCGGAAACACCACCCCGTTCCCCCTGGGAATCTTCACGGTCAACCTGCTCGGCTGCGTCGTTTTCGGTGCTGCCCTGGGTGTCTGCGAAAGCCGGCAGTGGTTCAGCGAACCCGTTCGACTGGGTATCTTTTCCGGCTTTCTCGGCAGTTTCACCACCTTTTCCACCTTCAGCTGGTTGAGCATCGAACTGATCCGCCAGGGAAATGGTGGAATCGCCCTGCTCAACCTTGGCCTCAGTGTTATTCTGGGAATGGTCGGAGCGTTCCTCGGCTATCACGCCGCGTTGGCCGCATTGGGCCGGACCTGATCGTGGCGCAAGACTCTACCATGGAAATGCCAACAACGATCCCATGTGTCGATTGCGGTGAACCCGCCTATCTCACCTCCCGTCCCCCCGACGGTGGCTGGGAGGAGGGAGACATCGCGACCTATCGATGTCGGGGTTGCCACGACCGATGGGATATCCAGGTCGGCGATTCCTCGCACCCGCGAAGCTCCGACTTCGATTTCGCCGCTTGGCTCGCGGAAAGAAACCGGGACTAAGCCTGGAAATCGGCCCTTCCTTTGCGGCTCCAGACCCGGTGACGAGTCCGGAGCCCGACACTCACGCCTTTGCCGGAATCTGTTCCTCCTCGCTTTTCTTCGAGCTGTTCTCCGAAAGGTCGCCCCGAGGGCCCACCTTCCAGAATCGGCCGATTTGGCCGGCCCAATCGTCGAGAATCTCTTCCGCCTTCCGGCTGCCCGTGGCATCGCGATGACGCTCGATCAGTCCTTTCAATGCGACGGCATCGCCGGAGTCGAGTCCGACCCGACGTATCTCAACCATCTCGGGATTGAACAATTTCTCGAAGCGCTCCGCTTCATCGAAAATGAAGGCGGTTCCACCGCTCATGCCCGCACCGAAATTCTTTCCGGTAGGCCCCAGGATGACTACGGTCCCGTTGGTCATGTATTCGCAACCGTGATCCCCGATCCCCTCGACGACGGCGGTTCCGCCGGAGTTGCGCACACAGAAACGCTCCCCTCCGCGACCGTTGGCGAAAAGAACACCGCCCGAGGCCCCATACATCACCGTGTTGCCCACGATGGAGTTCTCGGCGGCGACGAAACTCCTGTTGTCGGGAGGCCGGATGACGATCTCTCCCCCACACATTCCTTTGCCCACATAGTCGTTGGCCTCACCCACCAGCGTTATTTTGACGCCCCCACAGAGGAAAGTTCCCAGGCTCTGCCCCGCACTTCCCTCCAGGTGGATGTCGATGGTGCCCTCGGCGAGACCATCGTTTCCATGGCGGTCCGCGATGAATCCGGAGAGCTTGGTCCCGATGTTCCGGTTCGTGTTTTTCACCCGATACCGAAGCTGCCGAGGAGAAACAGGGTTCTCGATCGCGTCCCTGGCTTCAGCGATGATCTGGTCGTCGAGAGGTTTCTCGTGGATCCCGTCATTCCTCGGCTGGGTGCAGTGGCGCGCAGTTCCCGCCGGCAGATCTCTGCCTGGATCGGCCAGCACACGTGAAAGGTCGACAAAATTGGCCTTGGGATGCCCCGGGACTTCGCGCTGGCGCAGATAACGGGTCTGCCCGATCAAATCGTCGAGCTTGCGCACTCCCAGGGATGCCATGTGCCTCCTGGTCTCCTCCGCCACGGCATTGAAGAAGTTGACCACGTGTTCCACCTCGCCCTTGAACTTGGAACGGTACTTGGGGTCCTGCGTGGCAATTCCCACCGGACAGGTGTTCAGGTGACACTTCCTCACATAGACACAGCCTATCGCGATAAGGGCTATGGTCCCGAAATTGAACTCCTCGGCCCCGAGAATCGCGGCGTGCACGATGTCGAGTCCGTTGCGGAGTCCCCCATCGGTGCGGAGGGTTACCCGATTCCGGAGTCCGTTCATGAGGAGCACCTGCTGGGTCTCGGCGAGGCCGATTTCCCAGGGCAGACCAGCGCACTTGATCGAGCTCAGGGGCGAAGCGCCCGTCCCGCCATCGTGACCCGAAATCAGGATGGTGTCGGCGTTGGCTTTGACCACCCCGGCGGCGATGGTTCCCACGCCGGATTCCGCGACCAGCTTTACCGTAACCGTGGCACGGGGATTTACCTCCTTCAGATCGTGGATGAGCTGAGCCAGATCCTCGATGGAATAGATGTCGTGGTGGGGCGGCGGGGAGATGAGGGTCACTCCGGGTTGCGTCTTGCGCAGCCGCGCGATCAGACCATTCACCTTGTGGCCGGGGAGCTGCCCGCCCTCTCCGGGCTTGGCCCCCTGGGCCATTTTGATCTCGATCTCCTCGGCCGACATCAGGTACTTGGTATCCACCCCGAAACGGCCGGAGGCCACCTGCTTGATCTTGGAGTTGCCCCAGTCACCATTCTGGTAGGGGTCAAAACGACGCGGGTCCTCCCCACCCTCACCCGAATCCGACTTACCTCCGATCCGATTCATGGCGATGGCGAGCACTTCGTGGGCCTCGGGGCTGATGGCGCCGAGGGACATGGCCGCCGTGGTGAATCGACGACGAACACCCTCGATCGGTTCCACCTCCTCGAGCGGAATCGGTCCCTTTTCATCCGGGACCAGTTCGAAAAGATCGTGCAGGGCGTGGGGACGATTTTTCTTTGCCTCTTCGAGGTAGGATTCGTAGTCGTCCGGGTCTCCCGTCTTGACAAAAGTATGGAAATTCTTGATGACGGGCCCACTCACGGCGTGGATCTCGCCCGAGCGGCGGTACCTGACATACCCCGGGTCCTCGAGGCTGAGCATCGCCTGCTCCTCCGGAGCCGGCGCGCCATAGGCGGCCGAATGGCGGGAGATCGTCTCGGCTCCGATCTCATCGAAGCCCAGCCCGGAAATCTGTGAGGGGGTCGCGGTGAAACATTTGTCGATCACTTCCTCGCCCAATCCGACCGCCTCGAAGATCTGTGCGGCCTGGTAGCTGTTGAGCACGGAAATCCCCATTTTTGACATGATTTTCAGCACCCCCTTTTCCAGCGCCTTGTGCAGGTTGAGCAGGGCCTTCTCCACGGAGAGCCCATCGAACTCCTTTTTGGGGTTCCGATTGACGAGGTCCGCTGCGGTCTCGTGGGCGAGGTAGGGACAGATCGCTGTGGCACCGAACCCTATCAGGCACGCCATATGATGGGTGTCCCGGGCGTCGCCGGTGTCGATGATCAGGCTGGTGCGCATCCGCTTTTTCGCCCGGTTGAGGTGATGATGTACCGCGCCTACCGCCATCAGGGCCGGGATAGCGACCCGGTCGTGGTCGATGGCCCGGTCCGAAAGGATCAGGATCTTGGTGCCGGCGTCGATGGACGCTTCCGCCTCAATGCAGATCCGGTCGACGGCCAATTTGAGACCGGCAGCCCCCTCGGCGACCGCCCAGGTCGTGTCGATGGTGGCTGCGGGGAAATCGTCGAAGGTTTTGAGCGCTTCGAGCTGGTGGGTAAAAAGGAAGGGAGACTTCAGGTGGATGACCCGGGCGTGCCCCGGTTTCTCGGTGAGGAGATTCCTCTCCGGACCGAGATCCGCCTCGATCGACATGACCAGGTGCTCCCGGATCGGGTCGATGGGTGGGTTGGTCACCTGTGCGAAAATCTGCTTGAAGTAGGTGTAGAGCAGCTTCGCTTTCTCGGACAAAACCGAGAGGGCCGCGTCGTCACCCATGGAGTAGACCGCCTCTTGTCCAGTGAGAATGGCTGGGCCGAAGGAAAGCTCGATTTCCTCCTTGTTGTAGTCGTGAGCCACCTGCTGCTGCGAGAGGGTCAGCGGGTCGAAATTGCCCGTATCCTGCGGGTCCGGCTTGGGGGAGACGATCTCGTTGAACCGCACCCGATGCTCGGCCAGCCATTTGCCGTAGGGCTGCTGGGTTGCGAGCTTCATCTTGATCTCCGTGTCGAAGAGGACTTCGCCAGCGGCGGTGTCGACCACGATCATTTCGCCCGGAGCGAGACGCCCCTTCTTTTGCACCGTCTCATCGGGCAAGTCGCAGGTTCCGACCTCGGAGCCCAGGCTGAAGATGCCATCGGTGGTGATCTTGTAGCGGGCCGGGCGCAGGCCGTTACGGTCCAGGCAGGCCGCGGCCGTCACGCCATCGGAGAAGGCCAGAGCGGCGGGACCATCCCAGGGCTCACTGAAACAGCTGTGGTACTTGTAAAAATCTTCCACCTCCTTCGGTGTGAAGGGATCGATGCGCCAGGCGGGCGGGACCAGCATGGCCATGGCGTGAGGAACCGATCGCCCCGAAAGGACGAGGAGCTCGAAGGCCGAGTCGAGACTGGCCGAGTCGGAGCCGTCGGGGTCGATCACGTTGTCGAAAAGGGTCAGCTCATTGCCCCAGACTTCGCTGCGGAACTGCCCGATGCGGGAATTCAGCCAATTCCGGTTGCCCCGGAGTGTGTTGATCTCGCCGTTGTGACACAACATGCGGAAGGGCTGGGCCAGCGCCCAGGTGGGGAAGGTGTTGGTGGAAAACCGCTGGTGATACAGGCAGACGACCGTCTCGAAATCCGGGTTCTTCAGGTCCAGGTAGAATTCCTCGAGTGCTGTCGCGACGAGAAAGCCCTTGTAGCTGATGAGACGGTGGCTCAGCGACGGCACGTAGAAATCTTCGATCCCCTCCTCCCGAATCTCGCGCTCGATATCCCTCCGAGCGAGATAAAGTTGGCGTTCGAAAGCGTCGTCATCTTCGAGCGTGTCGGGACGGCGGACCAGCAGTTGGGCAATGTCCGGCCGGGTATCGATCGCCAACTGGCCCAGCGCTTCGACATTTACCGGGACCTCTCTCCAGCCGATCGGGGTCAGGTCGCGACGACGCAGCACTCCCTCGATGAGCGTGCGACTCTTCGCCGAATCCTCCGACTCCGGTCGAGGCAGAAAAAACACCCCGACGGCCAACTGCCGATTCTCATCGAGGGTCACTCCCATCCTCTCAGCCTCGGGGAGGAGGAGCTTGTAGGGAAGATTGGTCGACACTCCGGCACCGTCTCCGGTTTTTCCATCGGAGTTGAGAGCCACCCGATGCGTGACGTTGCACACCGAGTCAAGACCGAGGCGCAACACCCGATGGCTCGCTTTGCCGTTGATGTCGGCAACCACACCCACTCCACACGAATCTCTCTCCAACTCTCGCCGGTGCAGCGTTTCAACCGTCCGGGGGATTTTCAAATATCTGCTCATAGCTTCGTCTGCTAAACACCTAACGCCGACGTGATCGCAATAGTTGCGCCACTGGCCACAGGAAAAAGCCGGGAAATTGCCCGGGTGTTTTAAAATCCCATAAACTCCACGATTTTTGGAGCAAGATAGGGTCTCTCAGGTGGGGGAGTTTACGTGGATCCCTCAAATGGTCAAATTCTCCCGCTCTGATCCCTTCCCGGTCACACTTGACAAATCGCGCAACAAATTTGGCAAGCAGCGCGAAGATCGACCGATTCCCTCAGCCTAGTGTCGCGGTGGGGTTTTTCCCCGAACTCCTCCCATGACTCCTTCGCAACAACAACAGCCGAACCTCGACTCCGTGACCACGATTCGCGAGGACGGTTCGAGGTATTTTCTCCACCCCGCCGACGTCAGCGGCATTTTCACCCTGGGCCGCCGCCTGTTTGGCGTGTTTCTCCTCGCCATCTATGTCGCTCTGCCCTGGATCCAGGTGAATGGCCACCCTTCGGTCTTCTTCGACGTGGCCAATCGGAAGTTTCATTTTTTCGGACTGACCTTCCTCGCCCCCGACCTCTGGCTCGGGTTTTTTCTGCTCACTGGCCTCGGTTTTTCCCTTTTTTACCTGACGGCCCTGTTGGGCAGGCTCTGGTGCGGTTGGGCCTGCCCCTACACGGTTTTTCTGGAGCATGTTTACCGCCGGATCGAACGCCTCATCGACGGCAACTCGATCGCCCGCCGAAAGCTCGACGCCGCGCCTTGGTCCGCGGAAAAGTGGGTCAGGCGCGTCGCCAAACACAGTCTCTACGTTCTCGTCTCCCTCGTCATCGCCCACATTTTCGTCTCCTACTTCGTGTCGATCCCGAGGCTCTACGAATACATGGGTCAGTCCCCCCTCAATCACGCCAAAGTGTTCGGGGTCATGCTCTTTTTCACGGTCTGCCTCTACGGCGCCTTTTCCTGGTTCCGCGAGCAGTTCTGCATCATCCTCTGCCCCTACGGCAGAATCCAATCGGCTCTCACCGACGACGACACGGTGGTGATCGGATATGACGAAAGGCGGGGAGAACCCCGGGGCAAGGCGAGCAATCCGGACGCCGGGGATTGCGTGGACTGCAAACGCTGCATCCAGGTCTGCCCGACCGGCATCGACATTCGCCAGGGTCTGCAGATGGAGTGCATCGGTTGCGCGGCCTGCATCGATGCCTGCAACGAGATCATGGCAAAACTGGATCGGCCCAAGGGCCTGGTGCGCTACGATTCTCTCAACGGGCTCGCCGGCAAGAAACGCCGCATTATCCGCCCGCGCATCATCCTTTACTCGGCCGCCATGGCGCTCGGGGTCACGGTCCTGGGCACCGCCCTCGGCACCATGCACAGCGCCAGCGTCGAGGTGACCCGGCTGCGGGGTCAGCCCTACTACGTGGCCGACGGCGTGGTCCGCAACCAGTACGAGGCCAGCTTCGTCTCGAAGCAGAATCGCCCCGTCGAACTGGTCCCGACCCTGCTAGGGCTTCCCGAAGGAGCATCCATCGCAGGTCTCGCGGATACCGTGAAACTGGAGCCCCTGGCGGAAACGACCCGAACTTTTTTCATCACGGTCCCCTTCGAAACCTATTCCGGGGGTTTTGATCTCGAATTGCAAGCCACGGTCACCCCGGGAGATTTCGAGGTTTCAGACCGATTCGAGTTCATCGGCCCCAGTGCCTACACCTTGAAATCCGGGGGAGGTGTTGAGGCTGAGACCGATCCTCGTCCGTAACTGGAGGTGGGCGGGGCGATCTTACGGGAAGGACCCCCGCCTTGCCCCCCTTCCGTGTCCCCGATATGTTTCCACTCATGGCTAACTGGATACAGAAACGCCCCTGGATTTTCGTCGTCGTCGCCTTCCTCATCCTCATCGCGAGTTGGGTGGTGCTGCTCAAACTCGCCGCGACGCATCGGCCGGAACCGGTGCCCCTAGACAAACCCTCCCTCACCAGATGATAGCCGACCCCACGACATTGACCCTCGGAGGAGTTTTCGTGGCGGGGCTGGCCACGAGTTTGCACTGCGCCGGCATGTGCGGGCTGCTGACCTGCGGTCTCGGTATCGCGGGGCATTCCTCGCAGATGGCCGCCATCGGCGTCTACCACGCCACCCGTCTCATCGGTTACCTCTTCGCCGGGCTCGTTTTGGGGGGAGCGGGAGCGGCGCTGGGCCTGGAGAATTTCTTCCCCGGCATCCAGTGGCTACCCTGGCTGCTCATCATCCTGCTCGTCACCATCGCCTTCGGTCTGGACCGGTGGCTGGGAAAAGTCCCCGGTCTCTCTCGAGCCGTCTACCTGCTGCGGTCTCGAACCCTGCAGGTGCCTCCCCTGACCCGGGCTGCCGTCATCGGGCTCAGCACCCCCCTGCTGCCCTGCGGACCGCTCTACGCCATCTACCTGATCGCGCTGGTTTCGGGCGATGCGATCGCCGGCGCCAAAGTCATGCTGGTCTTCGGCCTGGGGTCGATCCCCGCGATCTGGATCACCCAGATCGCCACGGCTTGGATGCACCGGAGACTCAGCGCGAAACATCTGCAACGCAGCCGGCAGGTCCTCGCCGCCCTCGCCGCGGTCTCGCTCCTCTGGCATTTCACTCCCGGTATCGCCTCGGCCTCGGAGTCCAACCGCCCCGGGTGCCGCTGCGCCCCGGATTTTTCCCAGGATTGACGGATGGTCACCTCTACCCCCCGCGAGGTCCGGAAGTGTCGGCACTGCAGTCTCCCCTTCGCCCCGCGCCGAGACCATGACGCATTCTGCTGCTCGGGCTGCCGGGTCGTCTACGAACTGATCGAGGGCGAAGGATTTTCCGACTTCTACCGGCTGCTCGGGGACAAAGCGCTGGTTCCGCTGAACGATCAACCGACGCTTCCAGCCGAACTCGCCTGGCTCGAGGAGGCGGATTGGCGGAGAGAACCCGAAATCTCGGTCCGGGTGGCCAATCTGACCTGCACCGCCTGCGTCTGGCTGATCGAACGGCTCTTCCGCCGGATGCCCGGAGCGGTGCGTATCGGCATCGACACCAGCCGGTCCACCATCCACCTGCATCGCGATCCCGATACCTTTGACACCGCCGCCTTTTTCCGCGAACTGCATCGTTTCGGCTACCCCGTGTCGCCCCTGGATGAATCCGAAGAGGACGAGGCGGGATTTCAGGAGAGCCGGAATCTCATGACCCGCCTCGGGGTGACTTTCGGTCTCGCCCTGAACACGATGGCCTTTACCCTGCCATCCTACCTGGGACTCGAGTTCGCCGACGACCTCGCCGGGCTCTTCCGGTTGGTTGCTTTCGCCTCCTCCTCTCTCGCCCTCGCCGTGGGCGGTTCTTATTTTATCAAGCGTGGCTGGGCCTCTCTCCGGACCGGACTTTTGCACATGGATGTTCCCATCTCGCTGGGTCTGGTCATCGCCTACGCAGGCTCTCTCGCGGGTTACGCGAGCGGGACGGAGCGACTCATGTATTTCGATTTCGTCGCCACTTTCGTCACTTTGATGCTTCTCGGCCGGTACCTGCACCTCAGGGTGATCGAACACAATCGGAACCAGCTTAAGGCCCGGGAAAGGAATGTGATCTCGGTCCGCCGACGTTCCGGGACGGACGAGCCTTCCTCCCCCATTTCACTCCGCTCCATTGCCGTCGGCGATATCCTTGAGATCGGTCCGGGTTCTCTCGTGCCGGTCCGGGGCAATCTGCATTCCGGAGATCCGACCCGAATCTCACTGGACTGGATCAACGGCGAGCCCGCACCGATCACGGTTCGCCGGGGTGCTGAACTGCCCGCCGGGGCACGAAATGTGTCTCCGCGAACCCTGGAAATGAAGGTGGTGGAAACCTTCGAAGGTTCTCTCATGGAGGCGCTTCTGGGCAATCGTCCCGGCCCGACGCCCACCGACCCCAGGACTTCCCGAATCCTCCAGTGGTATCTCATAATCGTGATTGCGCTGGCCCTCGCCGGAGCCATCTGGTGGTGGTTCGCCACGCGGGACCCGGTGATGGCGCTGCAAGTCTGGATCTCGATCCTCGTGGTCTCCTGTCCCTGCGCCCTCGGGCTGGCCCTGCCGCTCATTGATGAAATCGCCAACTCGAAGATGCGGAATTTTGGTGTCTTCGTGCGGAACAACACGCTCTGGCAGCGACTGCCCCGGGTGAGAAGCCTGGTTTTCGATAAGACAGGCACCTTGACCGAGCCCGTCCCCCGCTTGAAGAATGCGGAAAGCCTCGAAGCACTCGATCCCGACGCCCGGCGGGCCCTGTTTCTTCTCGTGGAAACGAACTCCCATCCTCACGGAGCCGCTCTTCGCGAAGCATGGATTTCGGCCTTCGGATCGATCAGGGAGGAAGAAAGAGGCGCCTGCGAGGTTGAGGAAAACATCTCTCGAGGGATGACCTGTCGCCTTGGCGGTGAGGAGTGGCGATTGGGCAAAGCGGAATGGGCGCTGCGGCGGCCGAACGGACGATCGGGCACGGTTCTCTCCAGGGAGGGCGAATGCGTGGCCGAGTTCGAGATCGGCGAAACGATCCGACAGGCCGCGAAGGAGGAAATCGCGATCCTCCGGGCCTCCGGGCTCGCCATCGAGATCCTGAGCGGGGATCCCGATCGAGAGCGGGTTGTCGACACGGGCAGATGCCTGGGCATTGACCCGCAACACATCCATTCCGGCCAGTCACCCGAGGCGAAGGCCAATCATCTGAAAGAACGCCGGATGGAGGAGATCCTCTTTGTCGGAGACGGCGGAAACGACGGGATGGCCCTGGAACTGGCGGGGTGCAGTGGCGTGTCCGCCACCGGGATCCAGGCGGTGGAATCCAAGGCTGACTTCGTCTTCCTGGGGCGAGACTTCCGCGCGGTGCGCAGAATATGGTCGGCGGCCCGCAAGCGACGCCGCGTGGTTACTCTGGTGTTCTCCGTAGCCGTGGCCTACAATGTGGCGGCGATCGGGCTGTGTCTGGCGGGCATGATGAGTCCCCTGCTGGCGGCCGTGCTCATGCCACTCAGTTCCCTGGTTACCACGGCCATAGCGACCCGTGCCTGACTCCCCGATTCGGTTTCAGCAGACGAGTTCGCGCTCGAGAAGATGATCGGATGACTGCTCCTCGCGAAAGCGGCTCGGGGACATGCCGACGTACTTGGCGAAACTGCGATTGAACTGAGAGAGCGACTGGTAACCGACGTCGTAAGCGACCTCGGTGATCCGAAGGCGAGGATTCGACAGCTTCCGTTTGGCCCATTCGACCCGGCGACGATTGACGTACTCGGTCAAGGTCATGCCGGTACTTTGCTTGAAGAGCTTGCAGAAGTAGTAGGAGCTTACCCCGACGTGCCCGGCGACGTTTTCCAGGACGATCTTGTCCCCGAGATTTCCCATGATATAACGCTTGGCTCGGGTGACCACCTCGGGCTCGGAACACTCGTTCTCCACGATGATGCGGTTCAACAAATCCGAAAGTTGAAGCCCAAAGGCGGCGAGCAGGGTGATCATGCCCTGGTACTTTTCGACGGTGAGGGAAGGTGAGGCCAGCCAGGCGGCCTTCAGTTCCTCGAAGTCGTCGGGCAGATCACCGCTGGAGCGGAGGACCTCCGCGATGCTGTCGAAACCCTCGGGGGACACCGGCTGGGTGAGAATCTGCCCGGTGGTGAGGAATGCCACCGTCTGACCCGCGGCGTGGATGGGCACCGCCGTCTCGCGCAAGCCGGCGAAACACGTGATCGTCTCGGCTCCCCCAGTGCTGGCCTGGAAAAGACACTCTCCGGCTCCCTCACAGGCGGCACAGCCCTTTTCCTGCCGGTTCAGCATTTCGCAGAAACGGTTGCCGAAGCGGTCCTCCTGCGGCGCCATCCGCGAGTACGAATCCGCGGGCCGGAGCATCAGGGAAAGCCCCGTCGCATCGGAAAACGCCTTCTTGTAGGTTTGGTACAGGGAGGAATCAACCAGCTTGAGGTAAGTGGGATCAAGGGAGGAGGGGTGCATGCCGACATCCTAATCCGGGACTTCGCCTCCTGAATTGTGTTCGTTTCCCATTTTTTCTCTGAGAGAATTCGCAGCAAAGGATACGAAATTTTCGTAGGCGCCCTCTCGCTTTGCCTTCCAGGAAGGAAATCCGCTTTGCGCATGGAAGAGCCGACGTCTGCGCGAATCGCCAAAATTTGCGCGCAACAGGACCATTGCTGCGGAGCCAAAAATCCCCGGCAAGCGATCGTCTAGCCGGTCACCGCACGAAGCATTCATGGAAATCCTGATTCTTACCACCCTCTTCAGCGTCTTGTTCGCCATCTTGTTCCTGGTGCTCTTCATCCGGACCCGCCAGGTTCCATCGGGCTCTTCCATGGAGCAGGATTCCCTGATTCCCTTCATCGATGACGGCCCGGTGCCCATGAAGGTTCTCTCCAGGGAGGACTCCGCAGGCCGCACAGTTGCCCCATCGGAAATTTCACCAGACAAGAAGACAAAGAATGAGCAAAGCAATCGATGCCTCAAGCAATGCGAAGGATGCCGGGTCGGAAGGTCCTGCTCTGACAACCATTGAGTTTAACGACAAGACGGTTCGCTATTTCATGGTCGCCTCCATCCTGTGGGGGGTGGTCGGAATGTTGGCGGGCGTGGTCGCCGCCTTCCAGTTGAATTTCTGGCAGGTCAACGGCCATATTTTCGAGCAGATCACGGGGTTCCTGCACCACACCCTTCGGCTCTCCTTCATCCCCGTGTTCGATGTCGACGGCATCGAATACCTGACCTTTGGACGGCTCCGCCCCCTGCACACCAACGCGGCGATTTTTGCCTTCGTGGGGAACATGATGTTCGCTGGCATCTATTACTCGACCCAGCGACTCTGTAGCGCACGAACCTGGTCGGACACCCTCTCCGCCATCCATTTCTGGGGCTGGCAACTGATCATCGTCGGTGCCGCCCTCACTCTCCCCGCCGGTCTCACCCGAGGTAAGGAATACGCCGAACTGATCTGGCCGATCAACATCGCCGTCACCCTGATCTGGGTCGTTTTCGCGGTCAATTTCTTCATGACGCTGAAGAACCGGAGGGAGAAAAGCCTCTACGTCGCTCTGTGGTTCTACATCGCCACGATCATCACGGTCGCCATGCTCTACATCGTCAACCACCTCTCCATCCCGACGAGCCTGGTGCACAGCTATCCCGTGTTCGGCGGAGTCCAGGATGCCCTTGTGCAGTGGTGGTATGGCCACAACGCGGTCGCCTTTTTCCTCACGACTCCGATACTCGGAATCATGTACTATTTCCTCCACAAGGCCGCGAATCGACCGGTCTACTCCTACCGGCTGTCCAT